>NZ_CP009830.1:0-300000 GCF_000959525.1 Burkholderia multivorans ATCC BAA-247 | reverse complement strand
CCGACGGCACACGATCGCCGTGCCGGTACACGCCTTGCCGAATGAGTCTCTCGATGTCGTTCGCAAACTTCTCGTAGAGCTTCATCCGCCTCGCCTCGTCGGCGATGATCGGACGGGCCCCGCGTCGGCGCGCGGCGCGCGCCTGCATCGTCGCACGAGGCCGGAAAGCCGCGCACGGCCCGCGGCATGCGGGCTCGGGCATCGTCCAGTACCGTAAGTGAAGGCGGGTAGCAATGCGGATTCCATCGTGACAAGGATCGGCATCCTACTGCGTCAATTCGGCGAATGTAAGTGACAGTTTCGCGGGCCGACGCGAATTTCATCGGGTGTAATGAACAGATCGGCGCACCGCGCGACGCCTTCGTTGCCGCGCGATGCGCACGCGTGCGCTCACGCGTCGTCGACGTCGTGCGCGTCGTGGTCGATCGCGACCTTGCATGCGCCGACGACGACCGTCAGCTGCGCCGCGTCGAGCGCTTCGACCCATCGGCGAATCTGCAGGCACCGGCCGGTGCCGGGATCGGCGACGCGTTCGGCATCGTCGGTGCTCACGTCGACGGCCGCGATCGCGCGGTTGGCCGGCAGCGGCGACAGCGGCGCCGAGATGTCCAAGCGCCGGTATGTCTGTTCGATCTGCATCGCTTCCTCGCGATCGGCATGCATCGACGCCGTGCTCAGCCGAGCGCGTGGCGCATCACCTTGCCGCCGAATCCCGTCACGACGTTGTCGACCGAGAACGGCGTCGCCTCCTTCGCCTCGAGAATCACGGCGGCGCTGGCGGGTGCGAGCGTCGCCGCGACCGATTCGACGAAGCGGCCGTCGAGCAGCGCGCTGCCCGCCGCATCGGCGAGCACGCCCGCGCCCGCACCGGCGGCGAAGCCTGTCACGACGCCCAGCGGGCCCGCGAGCAGGCCGAGCAGCGCGCCGGCGATCGCGCCGATCGCGCCGCCGCGAAACGGCCGCGCCTGGGCGTCGAGCACCGCGAGCTTGCCGGCCGCATCGCGTTCGACGACGACACCGTTGTCGATCGTGAATCCTTCGTTCTTCTCCGACAACGCGTCGAAATCGTTCGCCGCGCGTCGGGCCAGGTCCGCGCTGCCGAATACGGCAACGATCAGTTGCTTGCTCATCCGATCCCCCTCGTTTGCAAGGCGCGCCCCGCCGCGGCGCGACGGTTCGGCGCGGGCGCTTGCCGGCCGGCGCGAAGCAGCCGCGCGGCCGGCGTGCGTTCAGATGCCGGTTGCGCGTTCGCGGGCGCGTGCGGCATCGACATACGCACGTGCGGCCGCGGCCTGCATCGCCGCAGCCGGTTCAGGCTGCGCGCCGGCCGCGTCGTGCGCAGCGCGCGCCTGCCGGTACGCCTGCTCGGCCGCGTGCTGCAAGTCGATCGCGCGCGCGAAGTCGTTCGCGTTCGTCGTCATGCGTGAGCCTCCGTCGTGCGCGTCGCGCCGCGACGCCGTGCCGTTTGCCAACCGAAAGCTTGCGCGTGCGTCGATCACCGGCTCGCACGCACATCGTCCTCGACGTCGCCGACTTCGGCCGGATACCGGTGCTGGCCGAAACTGAGGATCAGCACGCCGAGCGCGAGCAGCACGATGCCGAACGTCGTCATCAGCATCCGCGCGGGGCTGTCGGTCGCGCCGCGCAGGATCAGGTCGCGCGCGAGCGACGTCATCGCGATGAACAGCGGAAAGCGCACCGGTAGGCGGCCGAGCCGCAGATAGCGCACGTCCATCGCGAGCACTTCGAGATACAGGAACATCAGCAGCAGGTCGGTCAGCGACACCTCGCCCGCGAGCACGACCTTCCACGCCTCCTGCGCCATCGCGAACGCCGTCGCGAGGCCGATCACGATCAGCCCCGCGAGTTCGGCCGCATGGAGAAAATGGCCGAAGCGGCGGCGAATGCGCTCGGCGGGCGAACAGGCGACGGTGGACGTATTCAGCATGTTTCGTGATTCGATGGAAAACGCGCGCAGCTCAGCGACGCGCCGCATGCAGCGCGTGCGGCGCAGCGCGGCGCGCCTCGGCGACGTGTGCGTCGGGCGGCCGGATGCCGGCATCGGCCGTCGCATCGTCGACGGCCGACAGCGTGCGAACGCAACACTGATGAAACGCGATGCCGGCATCGGTGCATGCGATGCCGTCATCGGCGCAGCGCAACAGCAGACGGCAGCCGAGATAGCGTTCGAGGCCGTCGATCCGGTCGCTCACGTGCGCGGCGGCGAGCTTCAGTTCGGACGCCGCACCGGGCAGTCCGCCGTGCTCGACCACCGCAACATAGATGCGCATCGCTTCAAGCAGATTCATCGTCGTGCTCCTCGTCGGCGGCCGAGCGAACCCAATCTACTGCACGCCACCTGCACAAACAAGAGCACAGCCGCGCGTGCGGCAGGAGTACAGCCGCGCATCGGCACGATGGATTCGGTGCATGGTTTGCGCATTCGCAGGACAGATCGGCGATACGTGTTCCAAAGACTCGCCGAAGCTGCTAGATTGCAGGCTCGACCGCGCGATGCGAAGCGAACGTCGCGCACCGGGCGCATGCGCCGCGCCCGCGTGCATCGCTTTTCCGCATGCGCGGCGATTGCGCCGCATTGCGCGTTGCGACCGTACGCAGCGCGTTTCATCCGCATGTCATACAAGAGAACAGTCGCATGACCGAGTTCATCCGTTTCCGTTCGCGCGCCGCGGCAGCCGCGCGCCGTCCTTCCCGACATGACTGACCGGCAGGCCGCGATGGAAACACGTCCCCCGCTCTCCCAGGCCGTCCACAGTCCGATCACGCGCAGCGCGATCTTTCTCGTCGCGACGATCAATCCCGGCGACGCGCATGCCGACACGATCCGCTCGTGGTGCGGCGACATCGCCGCGCTTGTGCGCTCGGTCGGCAAGCGCGTGCCGGGCGGCAACCTGTCGTGCGTCTGCGGCTTCGGCTCGGACGCATGGGACGCGCTGTTCGGCGCACCGCGTCCCGCGGCATTGCATCCGTTCCGCGAATTCGGCGCCGGCCAGCGCGTCGCGATCGCGACGCCCGGCGACATCCTGCTGCACATTCGCGCCGATGCGATGGACCTCTGCTTCGAGCTCGCGACGCAACTGCTCGCCGCGCTCGGCGATGCGGTGACCGTCGTCGACGAAGTGCACGGCTTTCGCAACTTCGACCAGCGCGCGATGATCGGCTTCGTCGACGGCACCGAGAATCCGGAAGGCCGCGATGCGGTCGACTTCACGGTGATCGGCGACGAGGATGCGCCGTTCGCCGGCGGCAGCTACGTCATCGTGCAGAAGTACCTGCACGACATGGCCGGCTGGAACGCGCTGCCGGTCGAGACGCAGGAGCGCATCATCGGCCGCACGAAGCTGTCCGACATCGAGCTGGCGCCGGACGTGAAGCCGTCGTCGTCGCACAGCTCGCTGACGACGCTCGACGAGAACGGCAAGGAAGTGAAGATCCTGCGCGACAACATGCCGTTCGGCCGGCCGGGCGCCGGAGAATTCGGCACTTATTTCATCGGCTATGCGCGCTCGCCGGCACCGATCGAGCAGATGCTCGAGAATATGTTCGTCGGCCGCCCGCCGGGCAACTACGACCGGCTGCTCGATTTCAGCCGCGCGGTTACCGGCTCGCTGTTCTTCGTGCCGTCGGCCGACCTGCTCGACGCGCTGCCCGACCGCGCCGCACCCGTCGAGGCCGCGGAGGCCGCCCCGTCATCGAACGAGCCGCACCGCGACGGCTCGCTGAAAATCGGATCGCTCAAAGGAGTCAAAAGCGTATGAACAATCTGCACCGCGAACTCGCGCCGATCTCCAGCGCCGCCTGGGAGCAAATCGAGGAAGAAGTCGCGCGCACCTTCAAGCGTTCGGTGGCCGGCCGCCGCGTGGTCGACGTCGAAGGCCCGAAGGGGCCCGAACTCTCGGCCGTCGGCACCGGGCACCTGCGCGACGTCGCGGCGCCGCGCGAGCACGTCGATGCGCGGCTGCGCGAGGTGCGCACGATCGTCGAGCTGACGGTGCCGTTCGAACTCGACCGCGCCGCGATCGACAGCGTCGAGCGCGGTGCACGCGACGCCGACTGGCAGGCGGCCAAGGAAGCCGCGCAGCGACTCGCGTTCGCGGAAGACAGCGCGATCTTCGACGGCTATCCGGCCGCCGGCATCGTCGGGATCCGCGAAGGCACGTCGAACCGCAAGCTCACGCTGCCGAGCGACGTCGGCGCCTATCCGGACGCCATCAGCGATGCGCTCGAGGCGCTGCGCCTCGCGGGCGTCGACGGCCCGTACTCGGTGCTGCTCGGCGCCGACGCCTATACCGCGCTCAGCGAGGCGCGCGATCAGGGCTATCCGGTCATCGAGCACATCAAGCGGATCGTCAGCGGCGAGATCGTCTGGGCGCCGGCGATCAGCGGCGGCTGCGTGCTGTCGACGCGCGGCGGCGATTACGAGCTTCATCTCGGCGAAGACGTGTCGATCGGCTATGCGAGCCACACCGACAAGGTCGTTCGCCTGTATCTGCGCGAAACCTTGACGTTCCTGATGCTGACGAGCGAAGCGTCGGTCGCGGTCGCGCCGGCTGCCGGCACGGCCGCCTGATGCGCCGCCCGCGCGCGATGCCGGCCCGGCGTCGCGCGCTTTGCGGCCGCACCGCGGCCGCCCGTTCGTCGCCGATCGAACCCATCCCGCATGGAGGGAATCATGAGCGATACGAATGATGCAATGCAGAAGCTGCAAGCCGCCGTCGACGGGCTGAAGCAAACCGTCGACGCCAACGCCGGCAGCCGGGCCGCCGAGGTCGCCGTGCTGTTCACCGTCGTGTCGCTGATGCTGGCCGAACTGCCGCCCGACACGCGCAATCTGATCGAAGATTCCTTTTCCGTATGGGCCGACGGTCTGTCGGACGCCGCGTTGTCCGCGAGCGTCAAGCAGATCGCGCGACAGCGGCTCGCGATGACGTTCGACGCGTGACGCCGCCGCGTCGCGCGCGAGCGCCGGCCGGCTCGCGCCATGCAAGCCGCCCTCTTCGTCGCCGCTTGCGCGGCGCACAGCGGTTGCGCCGCCCGCGCGCCCGCCCCTGACACACCGGCCACCGCAGCCGCCGCGCGCCGTCGCGCGCTCGCGCTCGCGCTGCGGTTTCCCGCGCGCATCGTCCGCCCCGCACCGCCGCCCGGCGCGTTGCGCGCCGAGGTCGCGGCACGCGCCGCACGCGCCGCCTGGCGCCGCCTTTCCCCTCGTCCTGCGCCGCGCCCGCCCGTGCGGAGCTGCGCACGCGCGTCTGTACTCCTCGCGGCCCGCGTTCGCGCGCATGCGAGGGTGCAATTTGCCGACGGACCGACACGGAACTGTGTCTTGGATGGCTTGCGGCGATTCGCTATTTTGAACGCAGTCGAAGTCGAGCCGCGGGCTCCACGAAGCGCGCGCGTACGCGGTGCCGAACGCCGTCGCCGGCTGCCGCGTCGCGCGCTGCGCGACGGTACGGGCGCCGAGCGCGCGCCGCCGCGCCGCGCCGCGTGTCGCGGTCAGCACGTTCCGTTGCCGCCACGCATCGGGACGTCGCCCTTCGATCCACTTTCATTGACAGGAGCCAGACCACCATGCCCGCACTTTGCGACATCTGTCACGCCCGGCCCGCCGTTGCGCGCGCCACCGTGATGCAGGACGGCGAACGCAAGACGATCTCGATCTGCGACTATCACTTCCGGCAGCTGATGCGCCATCAGAGCATGCTGAATCCGTTCGACTCGCTGCTCGGCGGCGGTCCGTCGTCGCTGTTCGGCGGCCTCGGCGAAGCATCGCCGCTCGCCGCGGAAATCCCGCGCGAATCGGTCGATCCGACCGACGCGTTCAGCGAGCAGACGCTCGAGCTGCTGCAGCGCGCGGCCGAGAAGGCACACGAGCTGCGCCGCAACGAACTCGACACCGAACACCTGCTGTACGCGCTCGCCGACACCGACGTATGCGCGGCACTGCTGAAGGAACTGAAGCTGTCGCCGCAGGACATCAAGGCCTACATCGACGAACATGCGCACACCGGCAACGCCGATCCGGACCAGTCGCTCGAGAAGCTGTCGATCTCGCCGCGCGTGAAAAAGGCCGTGCAGTACGCGTTCCAGGCGTCGCGCGATCTCGGCCATTCGTACATCGGGCCCGAGCATCTGCTGATCGGGCTCGCATCGGTGCCGGACAGCATCGCCGGCACGCTGCTGAAGAAATACGGCGTGACGCCCGAGGCGCTGCGCCAGAAGGTCGTGAAGGTCGTGGGCAAGGGCGCCGAAGACGGCCGCGTCGACACGCCGACCGGCACGCCGAATCTCGACAAGTTCGGCCGCGACCTGACCGCGCTTGCACGCCAGGGCAAGCTCGACCCCGTGCTCGGCCGCGCGCAGGAAATCGAAAACGCGATCGAGGTGCTCGCGCGCCGCAAGAAGAACAACCCCGTGCTGATCGGCGAGCCGGGCGTCGGCAAGACGGCGATCGTCGAAGGGCTCGCGCAGCGGATCGTCAATGGCGACGTACCGGAAGTGCTGCGCGGCAAGCGCCTCGTCGAGGTCAACATCAATTCGATGGTCGCCGGCGCGAAATATCGCGGCGAGTTCGAGGAGCGCGCGAAGCAGCTGATCGACGAGGTCACCGCGAAGCAGGACGAACTGATCCTGTTCATCGACGAGCTGCATACGATCGTCGGCGCGGGGCAAGGCGGCGGCGAAGGCGGGCTCGACATCGCCAACGTGCTGAAGCCGGCACTCGCGCGCGGCGAGCTGAGCCTGATCGGCGCGACGACGCTGAACGAATACCAGAAGTACATCGAGAAGGATGCGGCGCTCGAGCGGCGCTTCCAGCCCGTATTCGTGCCGGAGCCGAGCGTCGAGCAGACGATCGTGATCCTGCGCGGTCTGCGCGACAGCCTCGAAGCGCACCACCAGGTCACGTTCTCCGACGACGCGTTCGTCGCCGCCGCCGAATTCGCGGACCGCTACATCACGTCGCGCTTTCTGCCCGACAAGGCGATCGACCTGATCGATCAGGCGGCCGCGCGCGTGCGGATCGGCGCGACCTCGCGCCCGGTCGACATCCAGGAAGACGAAGCGCAGATCGCGCAGCTCAAGCGCGAGCAGGACTACGCGACCTCGCGCAAGCGCTTCGACGAGGCGAAGCAGTTCGAAGAACGGATCAACGCGAAACAGAAGGCGCTCGACGAGAAGATGGAAGCGTGGCAGCGCAAGACCGGCTCCGAGACGCTCGAGGTCACGGTCGAATCGGTCGCCGAGGTCGTCTCGCGCCTGACCGGCATTCCGGTGTCCGAACTCACGCAGGAAGAGCGTCAGAAGCTGCTGAAGATGGAAGAGCAGCTGCGCGAGCGCGTGGTCGGACAGAACGACGCGGTGGTCGCGGTCAGCGATGCGGTGCGCCTGTCGCGCGCGGGGCTCGGTCAGACGCATCGGCCGATCGCGACGTTTCTGTTCCTCGGGCCGACCGGCGTCGGCAAGACCGAGCTCGCGAAGGCGCTCGCCGAAAGCGTGTTCGGCGACGAGCAGGCGATCATCCGGATCGACATGTCCGAATACATGGAGCGGCACGCGGTCGCACGGCTGATCGGCGCGCCGCCCGGCTACGTCGGCTACGACGAAGGCGGTCAGCTGACCGAGCGCGTGCGGCGCCGCCCGTACAGCGTGATCCTGCTCGACGAGATCGAGAAGGCGCATCCGGACGTCTACAACGTGCTGCTGCAGGTGTTCGACGACGGCCGGCTCACCGACGGCAAGGGACGCGTCGTCGACTTCAGCAACACGATCATCATCGCGACGAGCAACCTCGGCGCGGCGATCATCATGGACAACCTCACGCAGCCGGAAGCCGCGCGCAAGACCGACAAGGCGATCCGCGAAGAACTGATGCAGGTGCTGAAGGGCCACTTCCGCCCCGAGTTCCTGAACCGGATCGACGAAGTGATCGTGTTCCATGCGCTGTCGAAGGAGAACATCCGCTCGATCGTGCAGATCCAGCTCGATCGCGTCGTACGCACCGCGGCCGCGCAGGACATCCAGCTCGTGATGGGCGAATCGCTGATCGAGCATCTGACCGAAGCGGGCTATCAGCCGGAATTCGGCGCGCGCGAACTGAAGCGTCAGGTGCGGCAGACGATCGAGACGCGGCTCGCGAAGGAAATCCTCGCGGACGCGCTGAAATCCGGCGATCGCGTCGAGGTCGACTACGACAAGGGCCGCGGCGAAGTGACGTTCAACAAGCTGGCGCCGGACGAGGCGAAGGATGCGAAGGCCGCCAAGCAGGCCGGCAACGGCAGCGCGAAGGGCAACGGCAGTGCCGCTGCCGCCGACGGCCGGCCCGACGGCGAGGCCGGCGCGAGCGACGGCGCGCCGGCCGAGGTGCCGCCGCCCGCGAAGAAGTCCGGCAAGAAATCGTCCGGCGCGAAGAAGGACGCGCCGTGAGGCCCCGGCCGGTTGCGCGGCGGCACGTCGCCGCGCGCGCCGGCCGCCGATGAACCCGCGCGGCCCGACATCGGGGCGCGCATGAGCGTCTGCGTCCGCCGGGCGCAGACGTCCCCGCCGTCGCACGGCGCAACCCGGGCTGCCCGCACGGCGGCGCAGCTGATGGAGAATCACATGACAAATCGACGCGAAGTGCCAGGCATCAGGAAGTACGACGGGCCCGCCGGCGGTTGGGGCGCGCTTCGCGCGACAGCCGAGGCCGTCCGCACGCAGATGGAGACCATCGAGGCACCGATCACGCTGATGCGCACCAACCAGCCGGACGGCTTCGACTGTCCCGGCTGCGCGTGGCCGGACAAGGAGCACAAGTCGACGTTCCAGTTCTGCGAGAACGGCGCGAAAGCCGTCACGTGGGAAGCGACGACCAAGCGCGTGACGCCCGAGTTCTTCGCGGCGAATACGGTTTCCTCGCTGCTGCGCATGTCGGACTACGAGCTCGAGAACATGGGTCGGCTCACGCATCCGCTCGTCTACGATCGCGCGACCGACACGTTCCGCGCGGTCGAATGGGACGACGCGTTCGCGCGCATCGGCGAAGTGCTGCGCGCGCTGCCGCCCGAGCAGATCGAGTTCTATACGTCGGGCCGTGCCTCGAACGAGGCCGCGTACCTGTATCAGCTGTTCGCGCGCGAACTCGGCACGAACAACTTCCCCGACTGCTCGAACATGTGCCACGAGCCGACGAGCGTCGGGCTGCCGCAGTCGATCGGCATCGGCAAGGGCACCGTGTCGCTCGAGGATTTCGACCGGTGCGAGCTGATCATCTCGATCGGCCACAATCCCGGCACGAACCATCCGCGGATGATGGGCACGCTGCACGAATGCGCGCGCCGCCACGTGCCGATCATCGTGTTCAATCCGCTGCGCGAGCGCGCGCTCGAACGCTTCGCCGATCCGCAGGACATGATCGAGATGGCGTCGTTCGGTTCGACGCGGATCGCATCGACGTACTATCAGGTCGATGCGGGCGGCGACGCGGCCGCGCTGAAGGGCATCATGAAGGCGCTGCTGCAGCTCGAGGCCGAGCGCGGCGACGTGCTCGATCGCGCGTTCATCGCGCAGCACACCGAAGGCTTCGACGCATTCGCGGCCGATCTCGAAGCGACGTCGTGGGACGACATCGAGCATGCGAGCGGGCTCAGCCAGGCACAGCTCGAACAGGTCGCGCTCGCCTATGCGAAGTCGAACGCGACGATCGTCACGTACGGGATGGGCGTCACGCAGCACAACAAGGGCACCGCGAACGTGCGGCTGATCGCCGATCTGCTGCTGCTGCGCGGCAACATCGGCAAGCCGGGCGCCGGTATCTGTCCGCTGCGCGGCCATTCGAACGTGCAGGGCAACCGCACGGTCGGCATCACCGAAAAGCCGTCCGCCGAGTTCCTGAAGAAGCTCGAGGACGTGTTCGGCTTCACGCCGCCGTCGCATCACGGTCACGACGCGGTGCAGGCCATGCAGGCGATGATCGACGGCACCGCGAAGGCGCTGCTCTGTCTCGGCGGCAATTTCGCGGTCGCGCTGCCCGATCCCGAGCAGTCGTTCCCCGCGATGTCGAAGCTCGATCTGAGCGTGCATCTCGGCACGAAGCTGAACCGCTCGCATCTGCTCGTCGCGAAGGAGACCTACATCCTGCCGGTGCTCGGGCGCACCGAGCTCGACGTGCAGGCCGGCGGCCCGCAGTCGGTGACGGTCGAGGATTCGATGTCGATGGTCCATGCGTCGGCCGGCAAGCTGAAGCCGGCCTCCGAGCATCTGCGCTCGGAGCCCGCGATCGTCGCCGGCATCGCGCATGCGACGCTGCCGAACAGCAAGGTCGCATGGCTCGACCTGATCGCCGACTACGACCGGATCCGCGATCTGATCGACCGCACGATTCCCGGCTTCGAAGCGTTCAACGAACGGATCCGCACGCCGGGCGGCTTCCGGCTGCCGCTGCCGCCGACCGAACGCGTGTGGCCGACGCCGACCGGCAAGGCGATGTTCTCGGTGTACAAGGGCGTCGCGGAAGACGCGGAAGTGCTCGGCGGCGAGCAGGTGCTGCGGCTCATCACGCTGCGCAGTCACGACCAGTACAACACGACGATCTACGGGCTCGACGATCGCTATCGCGGCGTGTTCGGGCGGCGCGACGTGCTGTTCATGAATCCGGCGGATCTCGAGAAGTACGGTCTCGAGCACGGCGATCTCGTCGACATCGAGACGATCAGCGCGTCCGGCCGCACGCTGCGTCTCGAGAAGATCACCGCGATCGAGTACGACATCGCGCCCGGCTCGGTCGGTGCGTACTACCCGGAAGCGAACGTGCTCGTGCCGCTCGACTATATCGACAAGGAAAGCGGCACGCCGTCGTACAAGTCGGTGCCGGTGCGCGTCGTGCGCTCGGCGACCGTCTGAGCGGCGGGCCGGCGCGCGGCATGCCGTGCGCCGGCCGCGCAGCGCTTGCCGCCCGCGTCGCGCGCCCGGCTCAGCGCGCGGCGCTCGACGGCAGCGACGCGGCCGTCTGCTTGCGGCGATACGCGCTGTCGCGCGTCGCGAGCCAGTAGTACAGCGGCGAGGTCAGCACGAGGCCGACCAGCCACGACAGATCCGCACCGCCGAGATGCGCGGGAATCGGGCCTGCATACATCGGCGTGTTCATGAACGGAATCTGCACGACGATCCCGACCGCATAGGCGAGCAGCGCCTGCGGATTGAAGCGTCCGTAGATGCCGCCGTCGACGAGGAAGATCGACTTGATGTCGTACTTCCCCTTGTGGATCACGTAGAAGTCGATCAGGTTGATTGCGGTCCACGGCACCAGCACGACGAGCAGCGCGAGCACGAGATCGACGAGGTGGCCGATGAAGTTCGTCGACGCGCCGATCGCCGCGTAGCAGCACGCCACGAAAATCACGACCGACAGCACCGCGCGCGCCTTCGCGGTCGGAATCCACCGGTACGCGAACGTCTGCACCGACGTGATGACCGCGAGCACCGCGCCGTACAGGTTCAGCGCGTTGTGGCTGATCACGCTGAGCAGGAACAGCACGAGCATCAGCGGGCCGAGCGCGCCCGTCGCCTGCTTGACCGCGTCCATCGTGTCGGCGCCGGCCGGCACCGCGAGCACCGCGACTGCGCCGAAGATGAACGCGAGCGTCGAGCCGATCGCGCAGCCGAGATAGGTCGCCCAGAACGTCGACGCGACGCCGACGTTCTCCGGCAGATAGCGCGAATAGTCCGACACGTACGGCGCGAACGCGATCTGCCAGAGCGCGGACAACGATACCGTCGCGAGCCAGCCCGCGAAGTTGAAGCCGCCGCGCGTGAGGAAATCGTCGGTGCTCACGTGCGACAGGATCATCCAGAAGCCGACGGCGATGCCGATTCCGAGCACCCACGTGCCGATCCGGTTCAGGATATGGATGAACCGGTAGCCGACGATGCCGATCAACCCGGAGCCAACCGCGCCGATCACGATGCCGACCGGCACCGGCACGGCCGGCGCAATTCCGTGCACCGACTTGCCGGCGAGCACGATGTTCGACGCGAAGAAGCCGACGTACATGACGGCCGCGATGACCGTCACGAGCAGCGCGCCCCACGAGCCGAACTGCGCGCGGCTCTGGATCATCTGCGGGATGCCCATCTGCGGCCCCTGCGCGGAATGCAGCGCCATCAGCACGCCGCCGACCGCCTGGCCGACGACGATCGCGACGATCGCCCACATCAGGTTCAGATGAAAGATCTGCACGCCGAGCGCGCCCGTCACGATCGGCAGCGGCGCGATATTGCCGCCGAACCAGAGCGTAAACAGATCGCGCACCTTGCCGTGCCGGTCTGCGGGCGGCACGTAGCCGATCGTATGCTTCTCTATCATTGGGGACGCGTTGCGGTCCGCGGTCGTCATGATGATGTCTCCTGTGCAGCGCGGCGGGTGCCGGCGCGGTCGATGTCGGAGACGATGGTGCGCCACGCGCGGGGCGACCGGAAAATACTAAAAATATTTCCGAGCCATATGAAAAAGCTCTGCAGCGACGATCGCGGCCGCGGAATTGTTCGGGTATGGTGCTACCCCGACATCCTGGAACCGCCGCCCCCGCGCGGCGCCAGGCCGAGCGATAGAGGTGCTTCGTGGCTCACTACACTTTGCGGCAGTTGAAATACTTCGTGACGACGGTCGAGGCCGGCAGCGTCGCCGAGGCGTCGCGCCAGCTGTTCATCGCGCAGCCGTCGATTTCCAGCGCGATCAAGGGTCTGGAGGAAAGCTTCGGCGTGATGCTGTTCATCCGCCATCACGCGCAGGGCGTGTCGCTGACGCCGAGCGGCACGCGCTTCTACCGGAAGGCGCAGGAACTGCTGCGCATCGCGCGCGAATTCGAACAGAACGCGCTCGCGGACAACGACGTCGTGTCCGGCCAGATCGACATCGGCTGTTTCGAGACGGTCGCGCCGCTGTATCTGCCGCAGTTGATCGCCGGTTTTCGCGAGCGCTATCCGGGCGTCGACATCCGGCTGCGCGACGGCGATCAGCAGGAACTCGTGCAGGGGCTCACGGCCGGCAGCTTCGATCTCGCGTTTCTCTACGATCACGATCTCGACGCGACGATCGAGACCGAGCCGCTGATGCCGCCGCAGCAGCCGTACGTGCTGCTGCCGGAACACCACCGCTTCGCGAGCCAGGCGCAGGTGTCGCTGCACGACCTGAGCGTCGAGCCGATGATCCTGCTCGACGTGCAGCCGAGCCGCACCTACTTCGTCAGCCTGTTTCACGAACTGGGGCTCACGCCGAACATCGTGTTCGCGTCGCCGTCGATCGAGATGGTGCGCGGGATGGTCGGCCAGGGCTTCGGGTTCTCGCTGCTCGTCACGCGCCCGCATTCGGAATACACGTACGACGGCCGCCGCGTCGTGACGATCGGCATCAGCGAAACGGTCAGCCCGTCCGGGCTCGTCAGCGCGCGGCTCAAGCGCGGGCAGCTGACCAAGCAGGCGCAGGCGTTCGTCGAGTTCAGCCGCGAACGGCTCGCACAGATCCACGCGGCGCCGCCTCGCTAGCGCACGGCGCCGCGTTCGAGCGCCGGCATGTCGGCGCGTCGAACGTCGGTGCATCAAGCGCGTTGCGCGAGATGCGCGGCCAGCCGCGCGAGCATCGCGTCGCAGCCGTGCAGCTGCGCGAGCGTCACGAATTCGTCGGGCTTGTGCCCCTGATCCATGCTGCCCGGCCCGCAGACGACGGCCGGAATGCCGGCCGCGCCGAACAGCCCACCCTCGGTGCCGAACGCGACGGTGCCGAACGCGTCGGAGCCGGTCAGCATCGCGAGCAGCCGCGCCGCATCGGTGTCACGCGCGGTCGCGAGGCCCGGATAGGCGCCGAGCGGCTGCAGCCGGATGTCGGTATCGGGCTGCACCGCGCGCATGGCGGGCAGCAGTTCCGTTTCCGCATAATCCTGCAGCGCGCGCGGCACGTTCTCTGCGTCGAAGCCCGGCAGCGCACGCACTTCGAAGTCGAACGTGCATTCGGCCGGCACGATGTTCAAGGCGCGGCCGCCGTCGATCAGCCCGGCCTGCACGGTCGAGAACGGCGGATCGAAGCGGCCGTCGCGGTGCTCGGGACGCGCAAGCGCGTCGCCGATCTCGCCGAGCCGGCCGATCAGCTTCGCCGCATAGTGGATCGCGTTCACGCCCGACGGCGCGTACGCCGAATGACAGGCGGCGCCCTTCACGTGACAGCGCATCGCAAGCTTGCCCTTGTGGCCGAGCACCGGCTTCAGCTCGGTCGGCTCGCCGATCACGCAGAGGCGCGGACGATCCGCGCGCTGCGCGAGCGCCTCGAGCATCGGCCGCACGCCGACGCAGCCGATCTCCTCGTCGTACGAAAACGCGAGATGCACGGGCTCGCGCAGCGGCTGCGCGACGAATGCAGGCACCGCGGCCAGCACCGACGCGATGAAGCCCTTCATGTCTGCGGTCCCGCGTCCGTACAGGCGACCGTCGCGTTCCGTGAGCCGGAACGGATCGACGGTCCAGGTCTGTCCGTCGACCGGCACGACGTCGGTATGGCCGGACAGTGCGATCCCCCCGCCGCCGCGCGGGCCGATCGTCGCGTAGAGGCTCGCCTTCGTGCGTTCCGCGTTGTAGAACAGTTCGCTCTCGATCCCGAAGCCGCGCAGATAGTCGCGGATGAAATCGATCATCGCCAGATTCGAATCGCGGCTGACCGTCGCGAAGCCGATCAGCCGTTCGAGCAGCGCGCGGCTCGCTCCGTCATTCATCGCCGGGCACTCCGTAGCTCGGCGCGGCGGTCGGGTCCAGCGCGCGTGTCTGGTAGTCGTGCATCTGCGGACGGTACGCGCGCCACAGCGCATCGAGCTGCGCGATCGGCGCCGCGTCGACCCAGTCGACGCGCAGATCGACGATCGGCCAGGTCAGATCGCCCGCGACCTGCAGCGCGGCCGAATGCACGGGCCCCGCCTCGCCGCCGGCTGCGACCGCCGCGTGCATCGCGGCAAGCAGCCGATCGGCGAGCAGCCCGTGTGCGCGCTCGAAGGCCTCGACCATCGCATCGATCACGCCGGTCGACGCGAGCAGATTGCCGGCCGCGACGCATTGCTCGCCGGTCGCCGCGTGGTGCGTGCCGAGCGCCTCGCTGCCCGTGAAGCACGCGGTGCGCCCCTGCCCGTCGATCACCGTGACCTGCCGATACTGGCTCCAGCCGTTCGCGCTCAACGCGCGGTCGAGCGCCGTGCGCGGCGCGCACTGCTCGCGCTCGATCCGGTCGAGGATCTGCGGGCCGAGCGCCGGCAGCGTGACGTTCTGCGTCGCGACCGCGCCGACGCCCGCACGCACCCACGGACAGCGCGCGCCGACCGCGATGCTCGACGAGCTGATCGCGATCCCGAGCTGCCCCGTCTCCGGGCAGCGCCCGACGATCGAGAACGTCATGCCGCCTCCTGCGTGCGGTTCGGCTGCCAGTTGTCGGGAATCACCGCGATTACGTCGATTTCCATCAGCCATTGCGGCTGGCCGAGCGCCGATACGACGAGGCCCGTCGAGATCGGATAGACGCCCTTCAGCCACTTGCCGACTTCGCGATACACCGGCTCGCGGTAGCGCGGGTCGATCAGGTACGTCGTCGTCTTCACGATATGCGTGAGGTCGCTGCCCGCTTCCTCGAGCAGCTGCTTGACGTTCTTCATCGCCTGCTCGGCCTGCGCGCGCGGATCGCCGAGACCGATCAGATTGCCGTCGAAATCGGTGCCGACCTGGCCGCGTACGTAGACGGTATTGCCGGCACGCACGGCCTGGCACAGATCGTTGTCGAGCGACTGGTTCGGATAGGTGTCGCGCGTGTTAAACATGCGGATGCGGGTATGGGTCGGTTCGCTCATCGGTGTCCTTCGTTCGGGTCTCGTGTCGGATGAAACGCCCACCGTGCGCGATGCGCATTCGTGCGGCGGGCGCGTGAAATCGGGCGGCGACGCTGAGTCAAGTTCAGCTCAGCGCGTCCGCGAGCGGGCACGCGGCCGGCGCGCTGCCGGCGTCCTGCGCCGCACGACGCTGCGCGCCCGTGTGGTAGTCGAGATATTTGCGCTGCGTCGCGATGTGATCGGCGATGTGCCTGGCGTCGTGCCACACGCCCCAGATGAAGCTCGATCCGCGTCGCGACAGCCACGGCAATCCGACGAAATAAATGCCGGGCTCCTTCGACACGCCGCGCTGATGCTGCGGCTTGCCGTTCTCCGCGAACGCGTCGACCTTCAGCCAGCCGTAGTCGACCGCATAGCCGGTCGCCCAGACGATCGACGTGACGCCGGCCGCCGCGAGATCGAGCGTCGCAAGCGGATGCGTCACGCAGTCCGGATCGGGCAGAATGCGGCGCGCTTCGGGCTCGTCGGGCAGATCGAGGCCGTTGCGTGCCGCGTACGCGTCGGCCGCGTCGAGCAGCGCGAGATAGTTGGCGTCGCCGCGCGCGAGATTCGCCGCGAGATCCGCTTCGAACGTGACGACGCCGCCGTCGAACGCGCGCGTCATCCCGACCAGCGTCACGCCCTGTTTCGCGAGCGCGCGGAAATCGACCGTGTGGCCGCCGCGCGCGCCGCTGACCGCGATCGTCACGTGTTCGCGGCCGGGCGTCGCGACTTCCTTGTCCCATTCGCCGAGCACGCCGAGCCACCAGCAGAAGTCGCGGCCGCGATACGCGCGCGGCGGGCGATCGTGCGGGCCGACCGACAGATAGACGCGGCGGCCCGCGCGCTGCAGTTCATCGGCGATCTGCACGCCGGACGAGCCGGCGCCGACCACGAGCACGCCGCCGTCCGGCAGTTGCGCGGGATTGCGGTAGTCGGCGGAGTGGATCTGCGTGAGGCGCGCGTCGCGCGGCGCGATCGGCGGAATCACCGGACGCTGGAACGGGCCGGTCGCGACCACCACGCGCATCGCGTCGATACGGCCGGCCGAGGTCTCGACGACGAAGCCCGGCTTGCCCGCCTGGCGCACGACGCTCGTCACTTCGACGCCGGTCCGGATCGGTGCGCCGATCTTGCGCGCATAGGCTTCGAAGTAGTCCGCGACCTGATCCTTCGATGCGAACGCGTCGGGATCGAGGCCCTCGAATTCGAGCCCCGGAAAGCGGTCGTGCCACGCGGGTCCGTTCGCGACCAGCGAATCCCAGCGCGCGGTGCGCCAGCGCTCGGCGATGCGGTCGCGCTCGAGCACGAGATGCGGCACGCCGAGCTTGCCGAGGTGCTCGCTCATGGCCACGCCGGCCTGGCCGGCGCCCACCACCAGCGTATCGATTGCGGTTGTTTCGACTGTCACGTCTGTCTCCTTCTGAAGTGCGGCCCGCGCGGCACCGGCGGTCGCGCGAGTTCGAATGAAGACATTCTGCTGACGCGCCGCGCGGCGCGAAATGAGGTTTTTTGTCGTCGTTGGCGAGAAAAAAGCTGGCCCTGCCGCGGCGCCTTGACAGGCGGCCGCGCGCGCCGGGCCGTGCGCGCGTCCGTCTCGGGCGATCGCGTTCGTCGGCCTCGCACAATGCTCAGACGAAACGTCGTGCAGCCCGTTGCCCGCGCAACGGTCCCCGATTAACGGCATGCGGACCGACAATCGTTGACGGTCTTCGCCGCGCGGAACTGGTACGATGCGCGTCGTTTTCCCTGATCGTCACACCGCCGCGCGCCGGTCCGGCCCCTTTGCAGCAACCGCCGGAACCGCGCGCCCGCGCAAGCAACATGAAGAAATTGATGCAGTACCTCCGCACCCTGCACCGACTCGACCGCACACTCGTCGCGCGCGCATGCGCGCTGCTGTCGATGGCGGCGCTGCTTTATCTGATGTGGCCGTCCGCCGAGATCGCGCGGCTCGCGATGGAGTCGACGCTGCGTTGAATCTCTGAATCGCACCGCGGCGCGACGCACGACGCGCGCGCGGGAGCACGCCGTTACGTGATCTGATACGTCGACGCCGGCACATACTCTTCCGGCAAGTCGCGTTCGCCCAGCTCGAGCACCGAGCGCTCGATCGTGCGCGTCATTGCGTCGAGCGCGAGCGCATTCGGCGCGAGCCCGAACGGCTCGGCCACCTCGTTCGCGATCGCCTCGAGCGCGATCAGCGTGTACGAGATGAACACGCAGATCAGCGGCGTGAAGAATTCGGTCGAGTCGACGAGGCCGAACGGCAGCAGCACGCAATATGCATACACCGTGCGATGCAGCAGCACGCTGTACGAGAACGGAATCGGCGTCGAGAGGATTCGTTCGCAGCCGCCGACCGTCTTGCCGAGCGCATCGAGCTGCGCGTCGAACATCCAGCAGATCGTCTCGCTGCCCGGCGTGCGGCCGAGCGCGTGCACGAGCTCGCCGCGCAACAGGTCGAGGATCGCGACGGGCCGGTACGCTTTGCGCGCGAGCAGGCCCGCACGCTCGGCGCCGAGGATGCGCTCGAGGTCCGGCAGCGGATCGGTGTGCCGCAGCTCGTGCTTCAGCGCATAGGCAAACGCGATCAGCCAGTCGGCGAGCCGGTTGCGCTGCGCGTCGTCGACGCTGTCGGGCAGGTAGCGCCGCATCTGCGACGTCAGCGCGCGTGCGGCGATCAGCAGATTGCCCCACAGCAGCCGCGCCTCCTTGAAGCGCTCGAAGCTCGCGTTGTTGCGAAACGCGAGGAAGATCGCGAGCGCGAGCCCGAACAGCGTGAACGGCGCGGTGTTCAGCGGAATCTTCTCGCCGAAGATGCGCCCGTTCGTGAAGACCGCCAGCGTGCTGACGATCGCCATGAAACCGAGTTGCGGAATGATCGATTGGAGCACGGAGCCGTTCCATACGAACAGCATCCTGAGCCAGTTTTGTCTTGGTCTGACGATCATGGTGAGTATTCCCACTGACCGCGCGTGCGCGCGGACATCCTGCGATGCGCGACGGCCCGCGCTGGGCGGGCCGCTGTTCCGTTCCGTGCCGGCTTGCGCCGGTCAGTGATAGCCGATGTCGCCCTCGCGCACCTTGCCGCGGAACACGCGATACTGCATCGCGTTGTAGACGAGGATCACCGGCAGCACGATCACCGTGCCGACGAGCGCGAACAGCTGGCTCGAACGGCTCGACGACGCATCCCAGATCGACAGCGACGGCGGCACGATGTTCGGCCAGATGCTGATCACGAGCCCCGTATAGCCGAGGAACACGATGGCGAGCGTCAGGAGGAACGGCGTGGCCTCGTGCCGGTGCTTCACCGTGTGGAAGATGCCCCAGACGCACGTGACGACGAGCACCGGCACCGGCAGGAACCAGCCGAGATTGCCGCTGCCGAACCAGCGATGCGCGACGGCCGGCAGGCCGATCACCGTCCACAGGCTGACGACGGCCATCACGCCGAGCAGCACAGCCGTCAGCGGCTTCATCAGCTCGCGCATCTTGCGCTGCAGCTCGCCGTCGACCTTGAGGATCAGCCAGCCGCAACCGAGCGTGGCATACGTGACGAGCACGCCGATCCCGCAGAACAGGCTGAACGGCGAGAGCCAGTCGAACGGCCCGCCCGCGAAATGGTTGTTCTCGATGCGGATGCCCTGCAGCAGCGAACCGAGCACGATGCCCTGGCAGAACGCGGCAAGCGCGGAGCCGCCCATGAACGCGAGATCCCACATGTGCTGCGTGCGGTTCGCCTTCGCGCGCAGCTCGAATGCCGCCCCGCGGAAGATCAGCCCGACCACCATCAGGATCAGCGGCAGGTAGTTGGCCGGCAGCAGCGTCGAATACACGACGGGAAACGCGCCGTACAACCCTGCGCCGCCGAGCACGAGGAACGTCTCGTTGCCGTCCCACACGGGTGCGACCGTATCGAGCATCACCTGCCGCTCGGCTTTCGCGTCGAAGAACGGAAACAGCAGACCGATGCCGAGATCGAAGCCGTCGAGCATCACGTACAGGAACACGCCGAGGCCGATGATCGCGGCCCACACGACAGGAAGATCGATTTGCATGGCTTACTCCGCTTCGGCCGTATCCAGCGACGTCGACAAGGCGCGATTGCGCAAGCCCGGATGCCGGTGGAGCTCGATATACCCGGCCTGCGCGGCCGGCCCGTGCTTCATCAGTTTCATCATGTAATAGATGCCCGTTCCGAATACGAGGAAATAGACGACGACGAACACCAGCAGCGATACGCCGACCTGCTGCGCCGTAAGCGGCGACACCGAATCGACCGTGCGCAGCACGCCGTAGACGGTCCACGGCTGCCGGCCGACTTCGGTCGTGATCCAGCCCGCGAGCAGCGCGACGATGCCCGACGGCCCCATGCCGAGCACGAACCACTGGAACCAGCGCGTTTCATAGAGGCGCCCGCCCTTGCGCAGCAGCAGCCCGAGCAGCGCGGTCAGCAGCATCAGCATCCCGAGGCCCGCCATGATCCGGAAGGTCCAGAACACGACAGGCGAGTACGGGCGATCCTGCGGCGCGAATTCCTTCAGTCCGCGAATTTCGCCATCCCAACTGTGCGTGAGGATCAGGCTGCCGAGGTGCGGCACCTGGATCGCATAGCGCGTCGTCTCGGCCTGCATGTCGGGCAGGCCGACGAGGTTCAGCGCGGTACCGCCCTTCTCGGTCTCCCACAGCCCTTCGATCGCCGCGATCTTCGCCGGCTGATACTCGCGCGTGTTGAGGCCGTGCGCGTCGCCGACGACGATCTGGATCGGCGCGAGCAGCAGCAGCATCCAGAGCGCCATCGAGAAGCTGCGCTTGACCGGTTCGTCGCGGCGCCCCTTCAGCAGATGCCATGCACCGCATGCGGCGACGATGAAACCCGCGACGATGAACGCGGCGATCGTCATGTGCACGAGGCGATACGGGAACGACGGGTTGAACACGACCTTGAACCAGTCGACCGGCACGACGAGGCCGTTCTCGATCCGGTAGCCCTGCGGCGTCTGCATGAAGCTGTTCGACGCGAGAATCCAGAACGTCGAGATCAGCGTGCCGACCGCGACCATCAGCGTCGCGAAGAAATGCGCGCGCGGGCTCACGCGCTGCCAGCCGAACAGCATCACGCCGAGAAAGCCCGCTTCGAGGAAGAACGCCGTCAGCACCTCGTAGGTAAGCAGCGGCCCCGTGATGTTGCCCGCGATTCGCGAGAAGCCCGACCAGTTCGTGCCGAACTCGTAGGCCATCACGACGCCGGAGACGACGCCCATCCCGAAGCCGATCGCGAAAATCTTCGACCAGAACTGGAACATGGATTTGTAGGCCGCGTCGCCGGTGACGAGATAACGCCATTCCAGCACGGCGAGGAAGCTCGCCATGCCGATGCTGATCGCGGGGAACACGATGTGGAACGACACCGTGAACGCGAATTGCAAGCGCGCGAGATGGAACGCATCGAAGATTTCCATGATCGTAATGTGCTCGTGGTTGTGAGGACGTGCGCCCGAAACAGGAAATCGCGCGACGGCTCGATTGCATGTACGAGCGCAGCTGGACCACGTCGCACGGCATCGAAGCGTGAATGACGATAGCGCGTTTCGAACGATACGCGCAATCGCTCTCGCGCGCATCGAAACTGTGCTCGCCGCGTCGCCGAAGATGTGTACACGGAAAACCGGTTGCGCGTGCAAACGGGCGCCAGCTGTACTGCTTTCCGTGCCGCGGCGCTGTGCACACGCGGCCGCGCCGAACGCGCTTAAGATCGTTTCCCAAGCCCGCTCGGCACGGCTGCGCCACGCGGCGCGGCGCCGCGGCAGGCCCGTCGCCGTCGTCCGGCGCAGCGCGCGGGACGCCGCCGGCAGGCCGGCCGATTCGACTGGAGAAACCCGTATGGAATCCTGCGTTCGCGACGAAGCGCCGGCCGGCAGCATCGGCTGTCACGTGACGCGTCACCGTGCCGGCGCGTCGCAGCGCGTCGTCGATCGCGTCGTCGACGAATGCCCCGTTGCACTCGTGTTCAACGGCATCTCGCATACCGTGATGATGGCGACGCCGATCGATCTCGACGCGTTCGGCGTCGGCTTCGCGCTCAGCGAAGGCATCGTCGAGCGCGCGTCGGACGTATTCGACATCGACACCGTGTACCGGACCGGCAGCGCCGAAGTGCAGCTGACCGTGTCGCAGCAGGCATTCATGGCGCTGAAGGCACACCGCCGCGCCCTCGCCGGCCGCACCGGCTGCGGCGTGTGCGGCATCGAAAGCATCGCGCAGCTCGATCTGCATCCGCCGCGCATCGCGGCCGCCGGCAGCGCGACCGACATCGCAGCGCACGCCGTCGCGCGCGCCGCGCGCACGCTGCCGGCGCGGCAGACGTTGATGCATGAGACGGGCGGCATCCACGCGGCCGCGTGGTGCGACCGCGACGGCAACGTGCTCGACGTGTTCGAGGACGTCGGCCGTCACAACGCGCTCGACAAGCTGATCGGCTGTCTCGCACGCCGCCGCGCGGACTTCGGCGCAGGCTTCGTGTTCCTGTCGAGCCGTGCGAGCTACGAGCTCGTGCGCAAGGCCGCGCGCGTCGGGATACCGATGCTCGCGACGATCTCCGCGCCGACCTCGCTCGCGATCGACGTCGCGCGCGAAGCCGGCATCCGGCTCCTCGGCTTCTGCCGCAACGACGGCTTCGTCGAATACGTGTCGCCGGCCGCCACCCTTTCCACCCTGTCGCGATGAAACCCTTGCTCGATTTCCATACCGCCCAGCAGTATTTCGCGACCGCGTTCGCGCCGCTCGATGCGGCCGTGACCGTGCCGCTCGCCGATGCGGTCGGCCGCATCCTGGCCGCGCCGCTGTTCGCCTCGCTCGATCAGCCGCACGTCGACCAGAGCGCGATGGACGGCTACGCCGTGCGCGCCGCCGATCTGGCCGGCGCCGAGCCGCTGCGCGTCGCGCAGCGCTGCTATGCCGGCGATGCACCTGCGCCGCTCGCGCCGCGCACGGCCGCGCGGATCTTCACGGGCGCGCCGATTCCGGCCGGCGCCGACACGGTCGTGATGCAGGAGCACGCGCACGAGCGCGACGGCCGCGTGACGTTCGACGCCCCGCCGCGCGCCGGCACGCATATCCGGCGGCGCGCCGAGGAACTGCGCGCGGGCGATCTGCTGATTCCGGCCGGCGTCCGGCTCGGCGCGATGCACGTCGGCGTCGCGGCCGCGCAAGGCGTGTCGACGCTCGGCGTGCGGCCGCCGCTGCGGGTCGGCATTCTGACGACGGGCGACGAACTCGTCGCGTGCGGCGCGCCGCGTGCGCCGCAACAGATCTACAACAGCAATGCGCCGATGCTCGCTGCGCTGGTCGCGGGCACCGGCGCGGCCGTCGTCGCGAACCTGCATGCGCAGGACACCGCGGACGCCGTCGAGCGCGCGTTGCGCGACCTGCATGCACGCTGCGAGCTCGTCGTGTGCGTCGGCGGTGCATCGGTCGGCGACAAGGATCTGCTGCGCGGCACGCTGAACGCGCTCGGCGCGTCGTTCGTCGTGTCGGGCGTGCGGATGAAGCCCGGCAAGCCGGTCGCGCTCGCGCGACTCGATGCGCGGCCGGTCGTGCTGCTGCCCGGCAATCCGGGCGCCGCGACGACCGCGTTCGCGCTGTTCGTCGCGCCGCTGATCCGTCGGCTGCAGGGGCGTGCCGAGCGGCTGCCGGTCGTGCCGTCGCTGCCGCTCGACATCGACGTCGAACCCGATCCGCAACGCGAGCGCTTCATCCGCGTGCGCTGCGACGTCGCGCCGAACGGGCTGCCGCTGCTCGATGCGCTGCGGCAGCAGGGCGCGGGCACGCTGAACTCGCTCGCGCATGCGAGCGGTCTCGCGCGCGTGCCGGCCGGCGAACGGATCGCGCGCGGCGACGCCGTACCGTATTACGACTTCGCGCGCTGGCTCGCATGACCAGGCTGCGCGCAGCGTCCGCCGACGCGAACTGTATCCCTGCATTTCGCGTGCGATTGTGCCTCTGCCGGCCCACGCGCGCGCACTATCCTCACGAGGAGGCTCGCCGCGGCCCGTGCATCCGCACGCGACCGCACCGCGACGCCGCCCCGCTTACCCGATGCAGGCCGACGAACCGATCGTGAACGCCATCGCTTCCGCCGCGCCGGCCGGCGCCGCCGTGTCCGGCGACGCAGCGTCCGACGCCCTCCTCCGCACGGTCGACACGCTCGACCGCCCGTTGCGCGATCTGCGGCTGTCCGTCATCGATCGATGCAACTTCCGTTGCGGCTACTGCATGCCGCGCGAGATCTTCGGCTCGGACTATGCGTTCATGCCGCCGGCCGACCGGCTGTCGTTCGCGCAGCTCGAACGGATTGCGCGCGCGTTCGTGTCGCTCGGCGTCGAAAAGATTCGGATCACCGGCGGCGAGCCGCTGCTGCGCCGCCACCTCGAAACGCTGATCGAACGGCTCGCCGCATTGACGACCGTCCACGGCCGTCCGGTCGAGCTCGCGCTGACGACGAACGGTGCGCTGCTCGCCGCGAAAGCGCGCACGCTGCGCGACGCCGGGCTCGCGCGCGTGACCGTCAGCCTCGACGCGCTCGACGACGCGGTGTTTCGCCGGATGAGCGATGCCGACGTACCCGTGTCGCGCGTGCTGGCCGGCATCGAAGCCGCGCAGGCCGCGGGCCTCGCGCCCGTGAAGGTCAATGCGGTGATCGAGCGCGGCGCGAACGACGATCAGATTCTGCCGCTCGTGCGCCACTTCCGTCATACGGGCGTGAGCGTGCGCTTCATCGAATACATGGACGTCGGCGGCGCCTATGGGTGGTCGCACGACAAGGTCGTGACGGCCGCGCGGATGCGCGAGCTGATCGACGCCGAGTATCCGCTCGTCACCGTCGGCGGGCCCGCGCACGACGCAACCGCGGTCCGCTGCCGTCATGTCGACGGCGGCGGCGAAGTCGGCTTCATCGCGAGCGTGTCGCATCCGTTTTGCGGCACGTGTTCGCGTGCGCGCGTGTCGGCCGACGGCACGCTCTACACCTGCCTGTTCGCGACGCAAGGCACCGATCTGCGGCCGTGGCTCGACGATGCGACGCCGCTCGACGGCCTCGTCGCCGCCGTTCGCGCGCGCTGGACGCAGCGCGGCGACCGCGCATCCGAGCAACGCGCCGCGCGTGCCGCCCGCACGCCGCGCCATCCCTATCCGACCGTGCGCATGTCGCTCGTCGGCGGCTGACACGCCGCCGGGCGATGCCGGCCGATCGCCTCCTGGAGAACCGTCATGACGACCTTCACCGAACCCCACGCCGAACCGCCCGACGATCCGCTGCGCGGCGAACATCCACCTGAAACGGCCGTGCCGCACGGCGCGCCGCTGCCGGCGATCGCCGCCGGCTTCGAAGTGCGCGTGCAGTATCAGCCGATCGATGCGGGTGTCGAGCTTGCGCCGATCGTGCGCAATCCGCACGTCGGTGCGGTCGTGAATTTTCTCGGCGTCGTGCGCAACGAAGGCGACATCGACGACGTCGTCGCGCTCGAAGTCGAACACTATCCGACGATGACCGAGCAGGCGCTCTGGAGCATCGTCGAAGAAGCGACCGCTCGCTGGCAGCTCGAGACGGTCAGGATCGTGCATCGCGTCGGACGCATTCCGCTCGGCCATCCGGTCGTGCTCGTCGTCGTCGCGGCCGCCCATCGCGCGGCCGCGTTCGACGCATGCGAATTCCTGATGGACTTCCTGAAGACGCACGCGCCGTTCTGGAAGAAGGAGATGCGTCAGGACGGCGCGTCGGGCTGGGTCGAAGCGAAGGCGCTCGACGATCAGGCGATGCGTCGCTGGGGCTGAACGACATGAAACTGACGATCAAGTACTTCGCGAGCATTCGCGAACAGCTGCAGGTCGACGAGGAAACCGTCGACATCGATGCAAGCGAACTCACGGTCGACGCGCTGCGCGGCACGCTCGCCGCGCGCGATGCACGCAGCGCCGACGCACTGCGGATGGACCGGCCCGTGCGGGCCGCCGTGAATCTCGAGATGGTGACGGGCGACTTCGTCGTCCGCGACGACAGCGAGGTCGCGTTCTTTCCGCCCGTGACGGGCGGCTGACGTCACGCCGATCGCGACGATCAGCGGCGCCGCGCGCGCGCGCCGCGGACCTCGCGATCTCGGCCGCCGCGAGCCTGCCTGCGATCGCCGGCATGTGGGCCGTGCGGCCGCTGCGCGACCGCATGTCGCCGACGCGGTTTCGCCGCACCGTGCTGCTGGTCGTGCTCGTCGCTGCCTTGCAGACGATCTGAGAATCCGGCGTGCGACCGCACACGCCGACACCGACCGCGCCGGGGACGGCAGCCGACGGCGCTGCCGCACGCGAGCGCGATTCGGCGGCGCGTGCGCATGGGTTCTGAAAGCTCGCAAGCGTACGATGCGCAGGTCGGCCGCATCGCCGGCATCGTGCCACTTCAGAGATTCGACATGGAAACCTACCTGCTGCTCGGCTGCGGCCTCGGCGTCGGCCTGCTGATCGCGATCTGGGGCGTGTGGTCGCTGCGCTGAGCGGCTCGCGCCGCGCGTCGGTCAGCGCACGCAACCGGCGGCCAGCTTGCCGACCGTAATCACGGCCTGCTCGATTTCCGGCGACCACGGGCTGCTGTAGTTCAGCCGGATGAAGTTTCGATAGTTGTCGGTGATCGAGAACATGTAGCCGGGCCCGATCGTGATCCCTTCGTCGAGCGCGAGCTGATACAGCCGCATCGCGTCGACCTGCGCGGGCAGCTCGATCCACAGCACGTAGCCGCCGGCCGGGCTCGAGATGCGCGTGCCTTCCGGAAAGAAGCGCGACACCATCGCGCGCATCAGGTTCGCCTGCTGCGCATAGGCCTTGCGCAAGCGCCGCAGGTGATGCTCGTAGCCGTCGCGTTCGAGAAACTCCGCAATCGCGAGCTGCGGCAGCGACGGTGTCGCGAGCGTGTTCAGAAACTTCAGCTTCTCGACCTGATCGCGATAGCGGCCCGGCAGCGCCCAGCCGATCCGGTACGCGGCCGTCAGGCTCTTCGAGAACGACGAACAGTGCAGCACGATGCCGCTGCGCTCGTAGGACTTCAGCGTGCTCGGATGCGAGTCGCCGAAATACAGTTCGTTGTACACGCCGTTCTCGATCAGCGGCATGTTCGCGCGCGTGGCGAACTCGACCAGCTCGCGCTTGCGCTCGTCCGGCATCTGGAAGCCCAACGGATTCTGGAAGTTCGGCATCACCATGCACGCAGCGATCGGCTGCGACTTCGCGATCGCCGCCAGCGCCGCGATGTCGATCCCGTATTCCGGATGCGTCGCGACCTCGATCGCCTTCATCCCCATTCGCTCGATCGCGTGCAGCATCGCGTAGAACGTCGGCGACTCCACCGCGATCGTGTCGCCCGGTTTGGCGACCGCCTGCAGACAGAGGTTGATCGCCTCCGTCGCGCCCACCGTCACGATGATCTCGTTCGGATCGACCGACATGCCGTTTTCGAGGTAGCGCCGCGCGATCTGCCGGATCAGCCGCGGATGGCCGGGCGGCAGCCCGTCGGTCACGCCCCACAGCGACTTGTCGCGCCCGGCCGCATACGCGTAGCGGTTCAGCTTCTCGAACGGAAACAGGCTCGGGTCCGGATACGGCGAGCCGAGCGGCACCGCGTCGTCCGTGCCGATCGAGCGCAGCGTCGACAGCACGAGCCGGCTCACGTCGACCGACGACGAGATCGCGATCGGCTTCGACGCACGCAGTTCGCGCACCGGCGCATGCGCGTCGTCGCGGCGCAGGTTCACGAAGTAGCCCGACTGCGGCCGACTTTCGAGCAAGCCGCGGCTTTCGAGCAGCAGGTACGCATGCAGCACGGTCGTGATGCTGATCCGATGCTGCTGGCTTGCCTGACGCACCGACGGTATGCGGTCGCCGTGCCGGTACACGCCCTGGCGGATCAAGCGCTCGATGTCGTCCGCGAGCTTTTCGTAGAGCTTCATCGCGCGCTCCGTGCCGCGCGCATGCCCGCCACGCCGCCGCGCGCGTGGCGGCGGTGCGCGGCGCCGCCGCGAAGCGCGGCGTACCACTCCGGTTTTGCCTTTTCCATCACCCTGACCTCCGTCTATCGATGCCGGTGGATCCGGGACGGCAGGATCGGCGGCACTGTGTACTTGATGATGGAAGCTTAAAAGCAGAACAGCCGGCCGCGCGTACACACATCGGGCACACAGACAAGAGTACAGTTTCGCGCGACATGCATCGGCGCCGAACTGTACATCTTAGGATTCGGCGCGTGCAAGGCGATAAAACTGTTCGATTGCACGGTTTTTCATCCGAAGCCCTCGATGAATGTCGAAAACTTGCCGATCGCACGGTTTTCACTTGAATTTCGGCGTCGACGTGCAATACTGCTCGTTCGTACAGTTTTTTGTCCGCCACGGCTGCGCGTGTCGCGGCCGTCACCGGAGTGCTCCATGCGTTACACGATCGAACAGGCGTCCGACATCGGCGGCGTGATCCGCGCCGCACGCAAGGCGCAGCAGTTGCGCCAGGACGACGCGGCCGGCAGCGTCGGCGTCAGCGAGTCGTTCATGGTGAAGGCCGAGCGCGGCGCGGACACCGTCCAGTGGGGCAAGGTCTTCCAGATCCTGCAAGGGCTCGGCGTGCAGGTCGTGGTCGACCTGCCGGACGTCAGCGGTGAGCTGCTCGAACGCCAGTCCGCGCGCGCCGCGCAGCGCGCCGAGATCCGCGCGCGGCGCGCGGCCGAGCGTCTGCTGCTGCGCGCCGACGCGGCCGCGCCGGCGTCCGACCGGCGTGCGGGCGAACGCACGACGGATGCGCGCGTGCTCGCGGCCGCGCGGCTCGTGCTCGCGGCCGGCACCGCGCCGCGCAGCGCACGCTCGGGCAAGCGCGCCGACGCCGGCGCGTCGCGCGCGCTCGACATCGCGCACCGCGTGCTCGCCGAGGCCGGCGAAGCGCCGCCGCCCGCCGCGCGCACGAACGACGGCGAGGCCTCGCATGACTGAACGCGCGCTGATTGCGGCGATCGGCGCCGAGCCGATCGGCACGCTGCACGAAAACCGCAACCTGTGGGCGTTCGAATACGCGCCGTCGTGGCTCGCGCATCCGGCGCGCTTCTCACTGAGTCCGCACCTGCCGCTGCAGGCCGACATGCTGCGCGACGGCGCGACGACGCGTCCCGTTCAGTGGTACTTCGACAATCTGCTGCCCGAGGAGGCCGTGCGTGCGCTGCTTGCGCGCGACGCGGGGCTGCCCGACATCGGCGATGCGTTCGCACTGCTCGAGCATTACGGGCGCGAATCGGCCGGCTCGGTCACGCTGCGCCTGCCCGACGACGCGGCGGACGACGACACGACGCTGCGCCCGCTCGATGCGGCCGCGCTCGACGCGCGCATCCGCGCGCTACCTGCCGTGCCGCTCACGCACGACGCGCCGAAGAAGATGTCGCTCGCCGGCGCGCAGCACAAGCTGCCGGTCGTGCTGCGCGACGGCCGTCTGTTCGAGCCGAGCGGGCAGGCCGTCTCGACGCATATCCTGAAGCCCAATCATCCGCACGCGCACGACTATCCGCATTCGGTCGTCAACGAATGGTTCGTGATGACGCTCGCGCGCCGCGTCGGCCTCGACGTGCCCGACGTCGAGCGCCGCTACGTGCCTGCGCCGGTCTACGTGATCCGTCGTTTCGATCGCGTCGACACCGACGCGGGCGTCGAACGGCGCCACGCGATCGACGGCTGCCAGGTGCTGAACCTGCCCGCGACGATGAAGTACACGGGCTGGTCGCTCGACGCGCTGGCCGCACTCGCGAACGCGTGCCGCGCGCCGGCGCCGGTGCGGCTGCGGATCTTTCGCTGGCTCGTGTTCTGCGTGATCGTCGGCAACGGCGATTCGCATCTGAAGAATCTCAGCTTCATCGTCGGCGACAGCGGGCTCACACTCGCACCGCACTACGATCTGCTGTGCGACAGCGTCTACGAAACCGCCGCGTACAGTGCGCGCGGCCGCTGGCCCGATCTGACGGAATTCACACGGCCGGTCGCGGGCGTGCAGCGCTATGCGGATTTCACGCGCGACGTGCTCGAACGGGCCGGCGCGGCGCTCGGCCTCACGCGCGCGACCGCGCAGCGCCATCTCGACACGCTCGTCGCGCAGATACCGGCGCACGCGGACGCGCTGCTCGCCGAGGTCGCGCGCGACAACGATGCGATGCGCGATGCGCGCCCCGAGCTGACCGCGACGCTCGGCGGCGAGATGCATCTGCTGCGCGCGATCCGGCACATCGTGATACAGGAGATGGTCGAGCGGCTGCGGCCGCGCTGACGGTCGCGCGCCGTTCGCGGCGCCGCGCGCTGCGTGTCGTGCGTCGAACCCGCGTGCAGGGCATGCGCGGCGCGGCGCGCGGTTGCCCGCTACCGCGCCGTCTGCTGCCGCTGCACTTCCTGCGCCTTCATCTGCAGATAGTCGCTGCGATCGACCTCGTGCAGTTGCCGCGGATACTGCTCGGTCGCGTCGAACCAGCGCACGAGACGCTGGTCGAGCGGCTTGTCGAGCGTCGCGAGATACGCGTCGATCGCGAGGTAGTAGCGCATCGTGTTGCGCTCGAGCAGCCCGCGCACGCCGCCGACATAGTGCGGCTTGCCGCCCGACGCATCGGCGACGGTCGTGAAGCCGACCTTGTCGCTGCCGATCGTCGACAGGTACGTCTTCATCGCGAGCCGGCCGACCGTGCCGAAGCCGTACGAATACGTCAGATGCAAAAACGTACGCGACTCGCCGAGCGGCACGGCTTCCAGCGCGATCCGGTAATCCTTCGTGCTCATCGGCCCGCTGTCGGCAGTCAGGTCGACCTGGAAATAATCGGGTGTCGCGGCCGCGACGCGATAGCGAAACTGCAGCCGGTACGTGTCCGACAGTTTCTGCTCGGTCTTGCGTCCGATATTCACGTCGAGCACCGCGCCGTTGCCGCCGGACGACGCATGGCAATACTTCGTGTTCAGATGCAGGATCAGCACCGCGCACCAGTTCGCCGGGCCCTGCGCAGGATCGTTGAGCTTGCCGTTCACCACCTGGAACGGATAGTCGACCACCGCGTAGATGTCGCCCTTCAGCGTCGATGCCGCTTCCGAGGATTCAAGGTACAGCGGGCGGTGGAACGGGTTGTTCTTCAGTTGATCGCCGAGGCTGCGATAGCGCTCGAGCAGCGCGGCGGCGCCGTCGGCGCCGAACGACAGGGCGCTCGAGGCGATACAGCAGAGCGCGACGAGCGCGCGCGCGGCAAGCCCGGCGAACCGCACCGGGCGCAGGCGTTCGGATAGCTCCATTCATGTGCTCCAGCAGGTTGCGCGACAGGGCTGCGCATCAAACGGACAGCATACGCCCGGATCGACAGCGATGCGCCCGCCCGAGTTTCATCGCACGCAAGGATCGGCGATCGGGCGGGCGCCGCACGCCGTCGTGCTATCCACAGTTTCACTGGACAACCATGTGGAAAACCGGCGCTCTCCCTTGTCCCGCCTGGGTTTGCACGGCGCGCCCATAAAATGGGCAATGTACCGGGTCCGGATCGTCGAGACGGCGTTTCACCGCGGCATCGGCCGAGCGCCGACGAGCCGCCGTCGCCCGCCCCCATCGAGCGTCCCCCGCGCTGCACGCCGCCGCCCGAAAAACGGGCGCGCCCGATGCTCACTTGTCCGCCGCGAACGCACTGGCCATCTGCCGCGCACGCTTTACGTCGTCGCCGTGCAGATAGATCGACGTCGTCGAGATCGACGCGTGGCGCAGGTTGTCGCGCACGGTCGTCAGTTCCGCGCCGCGCGCGAGCGCATGCGTCGCATGCGTGTGGCGCATCCAGTGCGGGCTCGCCTGCCGCAGCTTCTGTGCGAGCGCCGGATTGTCCGCTTCGATGAGATCGGCCGTCTGCACGAAGAAGCGCTGCATCACCTTCCACAGCCGCACGCTCGTGATCGGCGCCGCGCCGTCCTCGGTGAGCCGCGGAATTAGCGGCGTGTCGGGCCGCCAGCGAACCGGCGTGACCGGTAATCGGCGTGCGACCAGATAGCGATCGAGCGCCGTCCGCGCGAGCGGCGGCAACGCGACGCGCGCCGCCTTGCTGCCTTTACCGACGACTTTCAGCCACGCGTCGCCGTGCGCATCGGTGTCGATGTCGCCGAGCGTCGCGCCGACCAGTTCGCTCGCGCGCAGCCCGGTCGCATAGCCGAAATCAAGGATGAAGCGCAGCCGCTGCGCGGCCGCCGGCGTCCATGCGGCGGCCGGCACGTCGGTCTTGCGGAACTCGAGTCCGTCGGCGATCGTCCGCACCAGCAGCCATTCGCCTTCGGTAAACGCGTGCGACGTATCGAGCGCGCTCGCGCCGCGCGTGTCGCGCACCTTCACGCCGGCGAACGGATTCGCGAGCACGTAGCGCTGCTCGATCAGCCAGCGGAACATCGCGCCGAGCACCGAGAGCGCATACGCGGCCGAGCGCGCCGACAGCGCGCCGGAAAACGGCCGCCAGTCCGGCGCGCCGCGTGGCCGCACGGGCCCGATCCAGCGCTCGTGCGGCGTCGGCCGCCGCAGGAACGTGCGATACGCGAGCGCGTCTTCGGTCGTCAGCGACGACAGCGCACGGCCGCGCTCGACGATTGCCCACAGGATCAGCCGCTCCGCTTCCTTCCGGTATGCGCGCCGCGTCGCGGCCGACTCGTGCAGCGACAGCCACGCATGCACGGCCGCGTAATCGTTGTCGGCGTCGAGCGTGCAGGTCGCGCGCGGTGCGCGGAACGTGCCGGCCGATCCGTCGACTTCGTGCGGCAGCTTCAACTGCTCCCACGGGACGATCGTGCCGCGCGGCGTCGCGGCAATCAGCGCGCGCGCACGCTCGGTCAGCGCCGGATGCGCGGCGAAGAACGCCTCGATGCGCCGCGCACCGGCAAGGCCGAGGCCCGCGATCGCCTTCCACCACTGACGCCGGCGCGGAATCCGCACGGTCAGATCGGCAAGCGTCGCGATCCCGTGCGCGCGCAGCGCGGCGACCGCGCGCGCGGGCAGCCACGCATCGATCGCGTCGCCGATCTGCGGCACCGGCGCGCGCGCATGCCGCAGCACGCCGATCGCGTCGGTTGCGGCCTTCGCTTCCCGTAAACGCTCACCGTCGGGATGCGCAAGACACGTCGCGAGATCGGGGCGGCCGACCTCGCGCGCGATCCGCACGAGCCGTCGGCGAATGCCGCCGATCACGCCGCGCGCCGAGCGACCGTTGCCGAGGCGGTCGGGCAGATAGCGCTCGACCGCATCGCGCACGGGCATCCCCGCATACCACGCGCGCAGCGCGGCGAGTTCGTCGGCATCGGGAAAGCCTGCGGGCGCAGGGACGGGATCGGAGGAAGACAGGAGCGTGACGCGCGGTTTCATGGGCGCCAGTTTGACAGAACTGCGCGCGACAGAAAACGCATGCGGCGCGGCGCCCGTCGCGATACGGCGCGCGCTGCCGGCAGCGCGTCGCCGCAGGCGGCGACCGCCTCAGCCCGTGACGGGCGTGCGCCGCACTTCGGACAGATAGATCAGGATCAGCGACACCCACACGACGCCGTACAGCAACATGAAGCAGGTCGTGCGCACGCGCAGCAGATCGAGCAGCAGCCCGAACAGGATCGGCAGCAGGAAGCCGCCGAGCCCGCCCGCAAGGCCGACGATGCCGGTCACGACGCCCATGTTGTCCGGGAAGTCGTCGGCGACGTACTTGAAGGTCGACGCCATCCCGAGCGCGAACACCGCGCCGAGCACGAACGTCAGCGCGACAAAGCCGGCGACCGGCATCGACACGTTGATCGCCGCCGTGCCGTCGATCGTATGAATCACGAAGTCGGTTGCCGGATACGACAGCAGGAAGAGGCAAATCCACGCGACCCACAGCCCCCACCAGGTGACGGCATGCGCGCCGAAGCGGTCGGCGAGCGCGCCACCGAGCGCGCGCAGCACCGAGCCCGGCAGCGAGAAGCCGGCCGCGAACGCGGACGCCATCACGAGCGACATTCCGTATTCGGCTTTCAGGTACTGCGGAATCCACAGCGACAGCGCGGTAAAGCCGCCGAACGTGATCGAGTAGTACTGGCAGAGCCGCCACACGCGCGGATCGCGCAGCACCTTGAACGAATCGACCCACGATCCGGCCGCCTTGCCCGCGCCCGGATCGCGCGCGGACATCAGCCAGAAGATTGCGGCCGTGACGAGCAGCGCGACCGCGTAGACGCGCGGCACCGTGCGCCAGCCGTATGCGGACAGCAGCAGCGGCGTGACGAACAGGTTCACGGCCGCGCCGCAGGTGCCTGCGCCGAACACGCCCATCGCGAGCCCGCGCCGCTCGGGCGGAAAGAAACGCGCGACATACGGCGTGCCGACCGCGAACGATGCGCCGACGCAGCCGAGAAACAAGCCGATCACGAGAAACTGCCACAGCGCATTCGCGTAGCTCACGAGATAGACCGGCAGCGCACACACGACGAGCAGCGCCGTCATCACGATCCGGCCGCCGAAGCGGTCGGTCCACGTGCCGAGCGGCAGCCGCATCAGCGCGCCGGTCAGCACCGGCGTCGAGGTCAGCAGGCCGAATTCCGTGCTGTTCAGCCCGAGCTCCGTGCGCAGCTGCACGCCGAGCACGCCGAACATCATCCACACGACGAAACACACGATGAACGCGAGCGTGCTGCCGGCCAGCACCGACCATGCGCGCAGCGGAATCGCCGGCGCGCCCGCGGGCGGCACCGGACGCTGTTGTTGTCGAATTGCCATATCAGAAAAATCCCGTGTCATTGGACGAGCGGCCCGTTCGCGCCGTCGAAGCGCACGCCTTCGATGTGCGCGCCGCCCGCGAGAATCGCCACGTATTGCCGCATTGCGCGCTGGCGCACGCGCGCGGTCAAATGCGCGGCAATCTGCGCGGCGACTGCGTCGAACGGCACCGTGTCGCCCGGTACGCGGTGGTCGATCCGCACGATATGAAAGCCGAAGCGCGTGTTGACGAGTTTCGGCAGCACGCCGAGGCCGTCGGTATCGAACAGCGCGGCTTCGAATTCGGGCACGGTATCGCCGCGCAGCAATTGACCGAGGCTGCCGCCGAGCTGCGCCGACGGACAGTTCGACGACGCACGCGCCACCGCATCGAACGTATCGGGCGCGGCCACCACGTCGGCGAGCGCACGCTCGGCGCGCTGCCGCAGCGGCGCGAGCGGCACGCGGTCGGTCACCGCGAATAGCACGTGACTCGCATAGACGATGTCGTTGCGCCGGAAGCGCGCCGGATGCTGCGCGTAATAGCGCTCGCAATCGGCGCGGTCGGGTTCCGGCACGTGCGTCAGCTCGCGCGCGAGCAGCGCGTCGAGCGCCGCGTCGTCGAGCGGCGCGCCTTCGTCGAGCAATGCGAGCGACACCGCACGCTGGCGCAGCAATTCGCGCACGGCGAGCGCATGCCGCGCCGCATCGAGCGCGTCGCGCGCATCGCCGTGATGCTCGGTTTCGGCCGCGATCGCGTCGTCGCCGATCGCGATACCGTTGACGACGAGCGGCGCCGTCGCGGCTTCGGAGAGAACGTCGTTCATGCGATCTCCTCAGCGCTTGCGCACGAGCTGATACGGGCGGACCAGATAAGCGACCGACGCGATGCCGCTCCAGATATGGACCATCCGCGTGAACGGCGAGACGAGGAAGATCGTAAAGCCGAGCAGGATATGCAGCCGGTACGTGAGCGGCACGCCGACGAGGAGGCTCGCGACGTCCGGCCGAAACGTCACGACGCCTTTCACGTAGTCGGTCAGTTGCTCGAACATCGCGCCGTCCATGTGGCGCGTCGACAGCACGACGGTGCCGAGCCCAAGCGCGAGCTGCAGCCACAGCATCAGCACGATCGCGACGTCGGACTGCCGGCTGCTGCGACGGATCCGCACGTCGCCGAGCCGCCGCCAGATCAGGATCGTCAGCCCGACGATCGACACGAGGCCGGCCGCGCCTCCCGCCACCATCGCGACGAGCTGGTGGCCCGACGCCGACAGAAACGGCGACACAAGCCAGTGCGGCGCGAGAAACCCCGCGAAGTGCCCGATCACGACGACGAGCACGCCCCAGTGAAACAGGTTGCTGCCGAGCCGCAGCGCGCCGTGCCGCAGCAGCTGCGACGAGTCGCTTTTCCACGTGTACTGCTCGCGGTCGAAACGGATCAGGCTGCCGAGCAGCAGCACCGCGAGACAGAGATACGGGTAGATCCCGAACAGGAACGTATGCAGGTAATCGTTCATCGCTTTCCCCAGTAAGACGCGGCACTCACGCGCGACGCGCGGGCCGCCGGTCGTGGAATTGCACGGTTTGCTCCGCCGGCGTCGCCGCGCCGACGAAACGCACGGCTTCGTCTGCATACGCGGCGTCGAGCGCGCGATAGTCGGGATGCTCGGCCGCCGCGTCGTCGTCCGCCGACGTCGGCGCATCGGCCGGTGCGAGCCCGGCCATCGGCAGCAGCGCGCCGACGACGAAGCTGTAATGACTGCGGCGCTGCGCGAGCTGCGCCGCGAGCGCGCGCAGGATGTCGCCGGTCTCGCCGAGCAGATTGCGCGCATCGGGCGCCGGCAGCCGCGACAGATATTCGAGGAACACCGGCAGATAGTCCGGCAGTTCGCCGGGCTTCAGATACAGCCCGTGCCGCTCGTACATCTGCAGCAGATCGACCATCGCCTGGCCGCGATCGCGCGATTCGCCGTGCACGTGCTCGAACAGATGCAGCGAGGTCGCGCGGCCGCGGTCGAACAGCGCGACATAGTTCTCCTGCAGCGTCAGCAAATCGCGTTCGCGCAGATACGCGAAGAACCGCTCGAGGCCCGTGCGCACCGCTTTCGGCCAGCGCGTGCGCGTGCCGTCGCGCAGATGCGCTTCGATCGAATCGAGCGCATCGACGAGCGCGTCGTCCGGATAGTCGAGCAGCGCCGCCAATGCCGCGTAGGTCGGATCGGGTGCGCTGCTCATCGCGACACCTCGCGAACCGGAATCGTCTTCGTGCCCTTCTCCTTCTTCGCGCTGAACAGGCTCGCGGACGAACGGCCGTCCGAACAACCGTTGCCGAACGAGAAGCCGCACGATGCGCGCAGGTCGTACGCGTTCTCCGCATACTCGCGATGCGTGGTCGGGATCACGAAGCGATCCTCGTAGTTCGCGATGGCAAGGTAGCGGTACATCTCGTCGACCTGCGCGACCGACAGGCCGACCTGGTCGAGCACGCCGCGCGCCTCGATGCCGTCCACGTGCCGCGCGCGCATGAACGCGCGCATCGCGAGCAGCCGCTCGAGCGCGAGCTTCACGGGCGCTTCGTCGCCGGCGGTCAGCAGGTTCGCGAGATAACGCAGCGGAATGCGCAGCGATTCGACGTCGGGCAGATAGCCGTTCATCCCGAGCGTGCCGCTGTTCGCGGCCGCGTTGATCGGCGACAGCGGCGGCACGTACCAGACCATCGGCAGCGTCCGGTATTCCGGATGCAGCGGGAACGCGATCTTCCAGTCGATCGCCATCTTGTAGGTCGGCGAGCGGCGCGCGGCCTCGAGCCACGCGGCCGGCACGCCGTCGCGCCCGGCCTGCGCGATCACGGCCGGATCGTCCGGATCGAGGAACAGCGACAACTGCGCGTCGTACAGGTCCTTGTCGTTCTCGACGCTCGCCGCTTCGCCGATGCGGTCCGCGTCGTACAGCAGCACACCGAGATAGCGGATGCGGCCGACGCAGGTTTCCGAGCAGACGGTCGGCTGCCCGGCCTCGATGCGCGGATAGCAAAAGATGCACTTCTCGGCCTTGCCGCTTTGCCAGTTGTAGTAAATCTTCTTGTACGGGCATCCCGACACGCACATGCGCCAGCCGCGGCACTTGTCCTGGTCGATCAGCACGATGCCATCCTCCTCGCGCTTGTAGATCGAGCCCGACGGGCACGACGCGACGCAAGCCGGGTTCAGGCAGTGCTCGCACAGGCGCGGCAGGTACATCATGAACGTGTTCTCGAACTGCCCGTAGATCTCCTTTTGCACGTCCTCGAAGTTGTAATCCTGCGCGCGCTTCTCGAACTCGCCGCCGAGGATTTCCTCCCAGTTCGGCCCCCACTCGATCTTCTCGAGCCGCTGACCGCTCACGAGCGAACGCGGCCGTGCAACGGGCATCGCGTTCGTGTTGCCGGATTCCTGCAGATGCGCATAGTCGAACGTGAACGGTTCGTAGTAGTCGTCGATCTCGGGCAGATGCGGGTTTGCGAAAATCTGCGCGAGCAGTCGCCACTTGCTGCCCAGGCGCGGCTCGATCTTGCCGTCGGCGCGGCGCTGCCAGCCGCCGCGCCAGCGGTCCTGGTTCTCCCAGTCCTTCGGATAGCCGATGCCCGGCTTCGTCTCGACATTGTTGAACCACGCGTATTCCATGCCTTCGCGGCTCGTCCAGACGTTCTTGCACGTCACCGAGCACGTGTGGCAGCCGATACATTTGTCGAGGTTCAGCACCATCGCGATCTGTGCGCGTACTTTCATGATGCTTCTCCTTCGCGTACGGCCTGCGTTGTCGGGTTGCCCACCTGTTCTTCTCCGTCGAGCCAGTCGACCTTGTTCATCTTGCGCACGATCAGGAACTCGTCGCGGTTCGAGCCGACCGTTCCGTAGTAGTTGAAGCCGTACGACAGCTGCGCATAGCCGCCGATCATGTGCGTCGGCTTCAGCGCGATGCGCGTGACCGAGTTATGGATGCCGCCGCGCGTGCCGGTGATTTCGGAGCCCGGCGTGTTCACGATCTTTTCCTGCGCGTGATACATCATCACCATCCCGGCCGGAATTCGCTGGCTCACCACCGCGCGCGCGCACAACGCACCGTTCGCGTTGTAGCACTCGATCCAGTCGTTGTCGGCCACGCCGATCGCCTTCGCGTCGTCCTCCGACATCCAGACGATCGGCCCGCCGCGCGACAGCGTCAGCATCAGCAGGTTGTCCGTGTAGGTGCTGTGGATGCCCCACTTCTGGTGCGGCGTCAGAAAGTTGAGCACGCGTTCCGGGTTGCCGTTCGAGCGCTTGCCCAGCATGTGCGCGTAGCTGCCCGTGTCGATCGGCGGCTTGTACACGCAGAGCGACTCGCCGAACGCGCGCATCCACGGATGATCCTGATAGAGCTGCTGGCGGCCCGTCAGCGTGCGCCACGGCACGAGCTCGTGCACGTTGACGTAGCCCGCGTTGTACGACACGTGTTCCGACTCGATCCCGCTCCACGTCGGCGACGAGATGATCTTGCGCGGCTGCGCCTGGATGTCGCGGAAGCGGATCTTCTCGTCCGCACGCGCGGCGGCCAGATGCGTATGATCGATGCCCGTCGTGCGCGACAGCGCACGCCAGGCCTTCACCGCGACTTCGCCGTTCGTCTCGGGCGCGAGCGCGAGAATCACCTCGGCCGCGTCGAGCGCGGTGTCGATGCGCGGGCGGCCCTGCGCCGCGCCCGCCTCGACGCGATAGTTCAGCTCGCCGAGCAGTTTGACTTCGTCCTTCGTGTCCCAGCCGATTCCCTTGCCCGCGTTGCCGAGCGTGTCCATCAGCGGGCCGAGCGACGTGAAGCGCGCGTACGTGTTCGGATAGTCGCGCTCGACGACGGCCACCGACGGCATCGTGCGGCCCGGCACCGGCTCGCATTCGCCGCGCTTCCAGTCGCGCACGTCGAACGGCTGCGCGAGCTCGGCCGGCGTGTCGTGCGCGATCGGTGCCAGCACGACGTCGCGCTCGACGCCGAGATGGCCGTCGCAGAGTTCGGAGAAGCGCTTCGCGATGCCCTTGAAGATCTCCCAGTCGCTCTTCGCTTCCCACGCGGGATCGACGGCCGCCGACAGCGGATGGATGAACGGATGCATGTCGGACGTGTTCATGTCGTCCTTCTCGTACCACGTCGCGGTCGGCAGCACGACGTCCGAATACATGCAGGTCGTCGACATCCGGAAGTCGAGCGTCACGAGCAGATCGAGCTTGCCGCGTGGCGCGTCCGCGTGCCACGTCACTTCGTCGGGACGCCGGCCGCCCGTCGCGCCGAGGTCTTCGCCCTGCACGCCGTGCGTCGTGCCGAGCAGATGCTTGAGGAAATACTCGTGACCCTTGCCCGACGAACCGAGCAGGTTCGAGCGCCAGACGAACAGGTTGCGCGGATGGTTTTCCGGCGCGTCGGGGTCTTCGCAGGCCATGCGCAGCGTGCCCGACTTCAGCTGCTGCGCGATTTCGGCACCCGCCTGCGCCGGATCGGCAAGCTGCGCGCCGACCTGCAGCGGATTGCGCGCCAGCTGCGGCGCCGACGGCAGCCAGCCCATCCGCTCCGCGCGCACGTTGTAGTCGATCGGCGCGCCCTGGAACTGCGACGGATCCGCGAGCGGCGACAGCAGCGCGGCAGGGTCCATCGGGTCGTAGCGCCACTGGTCCGTGTGTGCGTAGAAGAACGAGGTCGAGTTCATGTGACGCGGCGGGCGGTGCCAGTCGAGCGCGAACGCGAGCGCGGTCCAGCCCGTCTGCGGACGCAGCTTCTCCTGGCCCACGTAATGCGACCAGCCGCCGCCCGGCTTGCCGATGCAGCCGCACATGATCAGCATGTTGATGATCGCGCGGTACGACATGTCCATATGGAACCAGTGGTTGATCCCCGCGCCGATGATCACCATCGACTTGCCCTGCGTCTTGTGCGCGTTCTCCGCGAACTGGCGCGCAACCGCGATCACGTCGGCGCGCTTCACGCCCGTGATCGCTTCCTGCCACGCGGGCGTGTACGGCAGATCGTCGTCGTAGCTGGCGGCCACGTCGCGGCCGCCGAGCCCCTGATCGAGCCCGTAGTTCGCGACGAACAGGTCGTACACGGTCGCGACGAGCATCTCGCCGTTGCGCGTCGCGATGCGGCGCACGCCGATCCGGCGCGACAGTTCCGCGCGATGCTGCGTCGAGTTGAAGTGCGCATGCGGCTGATTGCCGAAGTACGGAAACAGTACGTCCACCACGTCGTCGTGCTCGGTCGTGCACGACAGCCGCGGCGACAGCGCCGCGCCGCCCGACGTCTCGCTGCGCAGGTTCCACTTGCCGGCGTCCGCGGCGTCCCGCTGCGCCCAGCGGAAGCCGACCGAGCCGACCGGCACGACGAACTCGCCCGTCGCATCGTCGATCGTCACGGCCTTCCACTCCGGATACGCGGCCTCGTCGAGCGCATCGTCGAAGTCCGACGCACGCACGAGCCGCTCCGGCACGTAGCCGTCGCCGTGCGGCACGAGCCGCACGAGGCACGGCATGTCGGTGTAGCGCTTGCAGTAGTCGGCGAAGTAGTCGCTGCGCGCCGGGCCCGCGAGATGAAACTCCTTCAGGATCACATGGCCCATCGCAAGCGCGAGTGCCGCGTCGGTGCCCTGCTTCGGATGCAGCCACAGGTCGCCGAATTTCGCGCCCTCCGAATAGTCGGGGAACACCGACACGACCTTGGTGCCGCGATAGCGCGCCTCGACAAGGAAGTGCGCGTCGGGCGTGCGCGTCTGCGGGACGTTGGAACCCCACATCATGATGAACGTCGAGTTGTACCAGTCCGCCGATTCGGGCACGTCGGTCTGCTCGCCCCAGGTTTGCGGCGATGCGGGCGGAAGGTCGCAGTACCAGTCGTAGAAGCTCAGGCACACGCCGCCGATCAGCGACAGATAGCGCGAGCCGGCCGCATACGACACCATCGACATCGCCGGGATCGGCGAGAAGCCGACGACGCGATCGGGGCCGTGACGTCCCACAGTGTGCACATTGGCCGCCGCGACGATCTCGTTGACCTCGTCCCAGCTCGCGCGCACGAAACCGCCGAGCCCGCGCCGGCTCTGATACGCGCGGCGCGCTTCGTCGTCGTCGACGATCGAGCGCCAAGCCTCGACCGGCGCCATCGTGCGGCGCCGCTCGCGCCACAGCTTCACGAGCGCGCTGCGCACGAGCGGATGCTTGAGACGGTTCGCGCTGTACAGGTACCACGAGTACGACGCGCCGCGCGAGCAGCCGCGCGGCTCGTGATTCGGCATGTCGGGGCGCGTGCGCGGATAGTCGGTCTGCTGCGTTTCCCACGTGACGATCCCGCCTTTCACATAGACCTTCCACGAGCACGAGCCGGTGCAGTTGACGCCGTGTGTCGAGCGGACGACCTTGTCGTGCTGCCAGCGCAGCCGATAGCCGTCCTCCCACTGCCGATCCTCGTCGGTGACGGCACCGTGGCCGTCGGAGAAGCGCGGCCGCGCCGTCGTGAAGTAACGCAATCTATCCAGGAAATGGCTCATGGGGATCTCGTTCTTTTACGGTCTTTCGGCAGACCTTGATCATTTAAGGAGGCCGCAACGGCGAAGTAAAGGACACCGTTTCGGCCGCATGCTGCGCGTAACGGTTCATCGTCATGGCGGCGACGTCGGGCGTATCGCTTCTCGATACGAATCGCGACATTGTTGACTCGAGCGATTCGCCGGAAGCCGAACCATGTCGATGTCCTGATCGATTCATACGCCGTTGGCAGCATGTCGGCGACAGTGCTGCCGTCGCATCATGTGTCGCGCTTGTCGGCGACGTTCAGCATCACGACGAATCCGCACACGCCGACGATCAGCGCGATCGCGCCGCCGTGCAGCGCGGTCGGCTCGTCGAACAGCAGTCCGACGACAACGGCCATCATCCCGAGCAGCGTCACGAACACCGCGAGCGTCGCGATGACGATCTTCGACGGGCGGCCGGTCATCATGCTTCCGCGCCGCTGCGCGCATCGGACGACGCACGTATGCGCTCGCCGCGAATCAGCAGCACCGGACAGCATGCGCGGCGCACGAAGCGCTCGGCGACGCTGCCGAGCAGCATCCGCTGAATCCCGCGCCGCCCGTGCGTGCCGACCACCGCGAGATCGACGTCGTGCTCGTTCGCATAGCGTTGCAGCCGCGCGGCGACATCCTCGCCGAGGCCGTCGGTTTCGACGAGTTCGGTGTCGCCGTTCACCGAGGCTTGCCTGATCGCGTGCTCGGCCTCGCGCAGTGCGTCGATCCCGCCGCGGCGCAGTTCGTCGACGAGCGCCTGCGGATCGAAGCGGCCCGCGTACGCGAACAGCGCGGATCTGTCGACGACATAAACGACCGCCACTTGCGCACCATTCGTTTTCGCAATCTTCAGCGCTTCGTCGAGCGCGTGTTTCGACGACGCACTGCCGTCGAACGCGACCATGATCGTGTTGTACATGCGGATCTCTCCGGTTGCCGCCGCACGGAGGTTCGTGCGGCCATGCGACCATCATCCGCGGATCGGCGGCGCCCGACGTTGCGCGCGGTCAATCGAGCTCGCGCCGCTGCGTGCGTCAAAGCGACGCGCCGGTCGCGCCCGCACGCGGCGGCCGGCGCGGCCGCGCGCTGCAGCCCGCGCATCGAAAACGTTATCATCGGCATGATTCGTTTCGTCCGGCTCGTTTGCCGGCTTCCTTTCACTACGCTCAACCGACATGACAACGACTATCGAACGCGTGGACGGCGCCGCCCAGCATCTCGTCGCCGCCCGCCATGCCGGCGCGCCCGGCCCGCTGCTGCCCGATGCTTTCCGTCCCGAAGACGTCGACACCGCGCTCGCGATCCAGCACCGCGTCGCGGACCTGCTCGGCGAGGCGATCGGCGGATGGAAGTGCGCGCTGCCGCCGCCCGAGCGCGTCGTCGTCGCGCCGATTTTCGCGTCGACGATCCGCGAAGCCGGCGCGCCGTACCGCGTCGTCACCAGCACGCCGAGCGTGCGGATCGAGCCGGAGATCGCCTTCGTGCTCGATCGCGACCTGCCGGCGCGCGCGCAGCCGTACGGCGACGCCGACGTGCGCGACGCGATCCGCGAAGTGCGGCTCGTGCTCGAAGTGCTCGGCTGCCGCTATGCGGAACCGGCACGCGCGACGAAGCTCGAATTGCTCGCCGATGCGCAGTTCAATCAAGGCTTGTGCGTCGGGCCCGTCGTGCGCGACGGGCTGCACGCATCGCTCGAAGCGTTCGAGATTGCGTTCGAAGGCGAACTGCACCGCACGATCGACGGCGGCCATCCGGACGGCGATCCGCTGAAGCCGCTCGTCTGGCTCGCCAACTTCGCCGCGTCGCGCGGCGAGCCGCTGCGCGCCGGGCAGATCGTGACGACCGGTTCGTATGCGGGCGCGATCGAGGTGCCGCTCGGCGACGCGCTGACGGTCCGCTTCGGCGAACTCGGCAGCCTCGCGGTCACGCTCACCGCATAACGCACCGCCGTCCACGCACGCCGGCAACGCAATCCGGCATCATGGACGGCGTGCCCCTTCCGCTCCGCGTCCTCGCCATGCCGCCGATTCCGCTACCCGCGCTGCTCGATCGCATCCTGCGCACCGTCCTGCGCCGCTATCGGCTGCCGCCGCTCGCGCGTTCGTCGTCGCTGGACGCGTCGACGAACGCGGCCACCGTGATCGCGACCGTGATCGAGGAGGCGCGCGTCGCGCTCGCCGCGCACACGGCGCCCGAAGCCGCGCTGCAGGACCGCTTCGTCGCCGCGCTCGCGCGCATGATCCGCGATGCGGTCGATCCACACATGGGCGATCCGGCGTTTCAGGCCGCGGTGCTGCGTCACGACGCGCCGAGCGTGCGCGACTACGCGGCGTTGTCCGCGCATGCCGACCAGGACCGGCGCGCGCTGCGCTCGACCGTCAACACGCTCGCGCATCCGGCGAAGCGTGAACGTTGTGCCCATGCATGGCAACGCGACGCGCTCGCGGAGCTCCATACCGCGGCGTTTTCCGCATCGTGGAGCGCGTTCGATGCGACGGTGCGACGGTGGCGTGCGCACCCGGACACCGCAAGCGATCCCGTGTTTAGCCGCGAACTCGCGAAACTGACGGACAGCCCGGCGCTCGCGCGCTTGCAACGCATCGATGCGCTCGCATCCGACCCGTCCGTGCGCCGCTACCGCGCGCTACTCGCGCGGCACGGCCCGCAGTCGGGCAGCGCGCTGGCGGTGGCACAAGGCGTCACGTCGCGGCAACGCGGTGCGGCCGTCGAAGCGGCGGCCGCGCAGGCGCTCGACGCGGTTGCGCAGCGGCTCGATGCGCACGACGGCACGCCGCGCTATCGCGTCGTGACCTCGATGCGCGTGCCGTCGGCGATACCCGGTCCGCACGATCGCGCCAAGACGGAATGGGATGCCGTACTGCTCGAACGTGCGAACGACGACGCGCAGGCGCCGGTCTGGAACGTGTGCTTTCTCGTCGAAGCGAAGGCGTCCGCGGATGCGGCGACCACCGATCTGCCGAGACTGCAGCGCGGGTTGCGGCTGCTCGCCCAGGCCGATGGGGACACCGTGTATTCGTTCGACACGCGACAGGGCGCGGTACGTGTAACGGGCGCGTCGCTCGGTGCGCTGACGACCGACGAAGCGACGCTGCCGCGCGAAGTGATGTACTGCTGCGACGAGCGCGCGGAGGTGACGCCGCGCCTGCTCGGCGCGGCCAGCCGCATGCAGTTGCTGTGCGCGCAGGCGAGCCTCGACTATGCGAGTACGCTGCTGCGGACCGGCGACGCCGATCCGCGCATGCTCGGCGTGATCTGGGAAGCGCTGATCGGCGTGCCGCAATGGCGCTCCGTGCTGCACCAGTATTCGACGCTGCGTCAGGTGCGCGAGCTGATGGTGCGGATCGACGATCTGCTGGTGGCGATCGACGACGCGGCGGCGTGACGCGCGACCGCCGCGTCGCGATCATCGTGCGAGGTCGTGCGTCCGCGGCGCCGCGTCGTACCAGCGTCGCGATCGATTCACGACACTGACGACGAACAACATCACCGGCACCTCGATCAGCACACCGACAACCGTCGCGAGCGCCGCGCCCGAGTGAAAACCGAACAGGCTGATGGCGGTCGCGACCGCGAGTTCGAAGAAATTGCTCGCGCCGATCAGGCTCGACGGACCGGCGACGCAGTGCGCGACGCCGAGCCGCCGATTCAGCAGATACGCGAGGCCGGAATTGAACAGGACCTGGATCAGGATCGGCACCGCGAGCAGCGCGATCACGCGCGGCGCGTCGACGATCGCGTCGCCCTGGAACGCGAACAGCAGCACGAGCGTGGCGAGCAGCGCGCCGATCGAATACGGGCCAAGACGCGCGACGGCGTGACGGAAATAGGCCTCGCCGCGCGCGAGCCAGCGCCGGCGCAGCCATTGCGCGACGAGCGCCGGAATCACGATGTACAGCGCGACCGACATGATCAGCGTGTCCCACGGCACCGTGATCGCCGATAGCCCGAGCAGCAGCGCGACGAGCGGCGCGAACGCGACGACCATGATCGCGTCGTTGAGCGCGACCTGCGACAGCGTGAAATACGGATCGCCGTCGCACAGCTGCGACCAGACGAACACCATCGCGGTACACGGCGCGGCCGCGAGGAGAATCAGACCCGCGACGTAGCTGTCGAGCTGCGCGGCGGGCAGCCACGGTGCGAATACATGACGCACGAACACCCAGCCGAGCAGCGCCATCGAGAACGGCTTGATCAGCCAGTTGACGAAGAGCGTGACGCCGATGCCGCGCCATTGGCTGCGCACGCGCACCATCGCCGCCAGGTCGATCTTGACCAGCATCGGCACGATCATCACCCAGACGAGCACGCCGACCGGCAGGTTCACCTGCGCGACCTGCATCCGGCCGAGCGCGCGAAACACATCCGGCAACAGCTGGCCGAGCACGATACCCGCGACGATGCAGAGCGCGACCCACGCGCTCAGGTAGCGCTCGAAAAACCCGATGGCCGGACGCGCGGCGCCGAGCGTCCTATCAGTGCCGCTCATCGCACGCCTCCGCCGGCTCTTCGCCGATCGCGCGCATCGCGCGCCGAATCGCGTCGCGATCGAGCGCGTCCAGCGGCAGCGCAAGGAATCGGCTCACGCGGTGCGCGATCTGGCGGCGCACCTTGTCGAATACGCTGCGTTTCTCGTCGTCGCTGCCCGCGCACGCGGCCGGATCTTCGAACCCCCAGTGCGCCGCGATCGGCCGACCCGGCCACACCGGGCACGCTTCGCCGGCCGCCGCATCGCACACCGTCAGCACGAAATCCATCTGCGGCGCACCGGGCCGCGCGAACTCGTCCCAACTCTTGCTGCGCAGTTGCGACGTATCGTAGCCGAGCGCCGCGCACTGCTCGATCGCGAACGGATTGACGACACCCGCCGGGCGGCTGCCCGCGCTATACGCGCGAAACCGGCCGTTTCCCAAGACGTTGAACAGCGCTTCGGCCATCACGCTACGCGACGTGTTGCCGGTGCAGAGAATCAGAATCGAATAAGGTCGGTCGGTCACACGCGGCTCCACGGAAGATCACGACGGATTCGCCGCGGGCGGGCAGCAGCCGCGCGCGTCGCTCGCCGCGCAGCTGGCGCCCGCGCAGCAGTTCTCCGTCAGGAAACCGATCAGGCCGTTCATGGCGTCGAAGTGCGCCGTATAGAACACGAAGCGCCCTTCCTGCCGCGACTGCACGAGGCCGGCATGCGACAGATCCTTCAGATGAAACGACAGGCCCGACGGCGACAGCCCGAGCCGTTGCGCGATCTCACCGGCGGCGAGGCCGTTCGGGCCGGCCACCACGAGCGCACGGAAAATCGCGAGCCGTGATTCGTGCGCGAGCGCGCTCAGCGCGCGGACGACGTGATTGGAATCCATGCGCGGCACGATAGCGCATTCATTTCTATATTTCAAGTAGTGTTGAAATAAAGCCGCCCTGCGTGCCGCATTCGAGTGCGCGGCGCCGCGGCCGCGCACGATAGGCGGCCGGACGCCGAGCTCAGTACAGCTTTCGCGGCGGCAGCGCGCGCCGCACGCGCGCACGCTGGCGCACGACGGCGCTCGCCTTCTTGCGCTTGCGCATCGCCGTCGGCTTCTCGTAGCTCGTGCGGCTGCGCAGTTCGCGAATGAGCCCGGTTTTCTCGATGTCGCGGCGGAACCGGCGGAGCGCGACGTCGATCGGCTCGTTGGCTTTCAGCGTGATGCTGGTCATGAATGATCCTGTGTTGAAGCGTTGATGGGAAAAAACGTCAGCCGAGCCGCGTCATCACGGCGCTCGCAATTTCGTCGGATTCGAACTCCGTATAGCCGGAGCCGATCGTTAGCGCACGTACCGCCGCGAACATCCGGAACTCCTGCTGATGCGCGAGCGCCGAGTCGCCGACGCCGGACGGCAGCGCCGTATCGGTTCCGCTTACTTCGCCGCGCCGGATCAGGTCGAGAAGATCGTCGATGATCATGGATGCCTCCGAAGGCCAGGGTGTGTTGCCGGTCGCGTCAAAGCGTGTCGGCAAAGAAGCCCGGCTTGTCGCGGTTATCGTCGATGATCGTTTCCGCATAGCGCAGAGACGCGCGGCGCGCATCGCCGGCCGTATCGAACGGCGACAGCTCGGCAAGGCGAAACGTCTGGCTGCGCGTCAGCATGTCGCCGGCACCGCGCTGGCAGATCTTCACGGCGGCGTCGAAGCCCGCGTCGTAGTTGTGCGCGCTGCCGAGCTGCGCCGGCACGTGCGGATAGATCAGCGGATAGATTTCGAATCCGCGATAGAGATGCATGCTCATGGTGAACTCCTGAGGCTCGTGGCGACGAATCGCGCGGACGAGCGCGTGCTGCCGGTAGCGCCGATGCAGGCGCGGCGGACGGGATAACGGGACGACGATGCGCGTGGCAGAGGCGCGACGCGGTAAAGACAGCCGATGGAGGGGGGAGCGGTCGAACAGCAGCGGCGGCTCGGAGAAGTTCATCATACGCGCATCGGCCGCTGCGCGCGCGGGTTATTTCCGGCGTCGCGCGGCGCGTGCAAGACGTCGCAGCGAGGCTGCCGTCGCCGCATGCGACGCGCTCGCAGCGCGGACGGTTCGCGGACCGACTGCGGCGCTCAGCCGCGCGTATCGATCCAGTTGCGTGCCCAGCGCGCCGAGTGGCGCAACGCGGCTTCCTCGCTGCTGAAGTAGTCGAGCGAGTAGAACTCGTAGCACGTCGGCTCGGCGCGGCAGCCGGTGCGGCGCAGCGTCAGGTTCGACGAGAAGCTTCCGTCCGGAAGCCGATGAGCGGAAGGGGCGACGGCATAGCCGCCGTAATGTTGGGTATTCGTTGCTTGCATGGTGATTCAAATATCTCGGTGTTGGCGACAAGAACGCGCCGGCAACCCCGATGAATTCGGGAACCGGGCGATTCGAGCGAGTGCAATCCGCAACACGTGGACGAACGTGTACCAGGCTCGCGTGAGCCTGTTCCGTTGTTGCCGTTGAACCGTTCGACGATGCCGATATCCGTCACGTGGCGTCGCAATGCATTGCAGATGCATGCAGTTACGCTACGCCGCCGACGGGGCATCGGAAAAGGGTCAAGGAGGGAGAGGACAACAGATGCCGCGGCAAGGCGGCAATGACGAGCAGCAATCGCGCTTCTTGAAGATCTCAACGGCGGACAATACGTGGTACCGACGATACTGTCAAGCGATTTCGCGCTGTGACGTCGTTTTCTGCGATTTTCGGGTTCCGTCGCCCTGCGCGAGCGCGTGCGGCGATGCGGCCCTTCATGCCATCGTCCGGATCCCGAAGCAAATGCGAACGCGCCCCGCGTGCGGCGATGCGCGCTCGTCGAACGTCGAGCGCGAACGCGCGCATCAGCGCAGCGTGCAGGCCAATTCGTCGAGCTGCGTGATCACCGTGTTCCAGCCGTCGAAGAAGCCGAGCTTCTCGTGCTGCTCGCGCGATGCGTCGTCCGGATGCATCACGTGCGCGACGTAGCGCGTGCCCTCGCCCTCGTCGGTCATCGTGATGATCGCGGTGAAACCCATCCACGGCGTATTCGGGCGCCAGCCCGCGGTCAGCATCGAGGTGAACGCGAGACGCGACTGCGGCACGATCTCGAGAAAGCAGCCGGGGTTGTCGCTGATGCCTCCGTCCGGCCCTTTCATCAACGTATGAAACGCGCCGCCCGGTTTCAGATCGAACGCGAGCACGTCGGTGGTCCACGGCTTCGGACACCACCACAGCTTCAGCAGATCGGGTTCCGACCATGCGCGCCACAACGCGGCGCGCGGTGCGCGCAGCACGCGCGTGATCATGAGGTCGCGCGAGTCGGCGCTATCGGCGGCGTTTCGAGTCATCGGCTTGCTCCTGTTGATGAAGTCGTTTGACGAATTCGACCATGCGATCGGATCGCGCTTCCCACATCGCGCGCTGCTCGGCGAGCCAGCGCTCGGCTTGCTGCAGCCGCTGCGGCTGCAGTTCGCAAGTGCGCGTGCGGCCGGACTTGGACGTGAGGATCAAGCCGCTGCGTTCGAGCACCGTCAGATGCTTCATGAACGAAGGCAGCGCCATGTCGAACGGCGCGGCCAGCGTCGACACCGTCTGCGCACCGCTCGCCAGCGCGCAGACGATCGCCACGCGCGTCGGATCGGCCAACGCGTGGAAGACGTCGCCGATCGACAACTGATACTTATCCATGCGGCTAAGTATAGGCGTCGGGGCGCGCGTGTTCAACCGGAACTTGATGGGCGTGCTGCGGCGGCTGTCGTGAGAGTCAGAGGACGCTCACGCGTCATCGTGCGCCCACCTTCCACAACGTCACTTCGTGCAACGTCTGGCCGGGCTTCAGCACGGTCGTCGGGAACGCCGGATGATTCGGTGAATCGGGGAAATGCTCGGCTTCGAGCGCGAACGCATCCGTTTGCCGATAAACGGTACCGCCCTTGCCGACGACGCTGCCGTTCAGGCCGTTCGACGTGTAGAACTGGAGCCCCGGCTGCGTCGTGTATAGCGCGAGAAAACGGCCCGACGCCGGATCGTAGGCGCGCGCCGCAAACGCGGGCGCCGCTTCGCCGCCGTGATCGAGCACCCAGTTGTGATCGTAGCCGTGCGCCATTGCCAGTTGCGGATGCGCGCTGCGCAAGCGTGCACCGATCGGCGTAGGCGCGCGCAGATCCATCGGCGTGCCGGCGACGCTCGCGAGTTCGCCGGTCGGGATCGACGTCGCGTCGGTCGGCGTGAAGCGCGACGCGTCGATCTCGATCAATTGCCGCTCGACGCTGCCGCTGTCGTGCCCGGCGAGATTGAAATAGCTGTGGTTCGTCAGGTTGACGACGGTGTCCTTGTCCGTCGTCGCGCGATAGTCGATGCGGATCACGTCGTCGTTCGTCAGCGTGTAGGTCACGTCCGTCGTCAGTGTGCCGGGAAAGCCGTTCTCGCCGTCGGGGCTCACGTAGCGCAGCGTGACGCTCGCACGCTGGCCGTCGCTGCGTGCGGCGGTGACCGTCCACACCTTCGCGTCGAAACTGTCGGGCCCGCCGTGCAGCGTGTTGCGTCCGTCGTTGAGCGGCAACTGCCACGTGTTGCCGTCGAGCGAGAAACGTCCGTGCGCGATGCGATTTGCGTAGCGGCCGATCAGCGCGCCGAAATGAATGTTGCCGTTGTGCGCTTCGTAGTCGGACAGCGAATCGAAGCCCAGCACGATGTCGGCGACCTTGCCGGTTCGGTCCGGCACTTCGAGCGCCGTCACGATGCCGCCGTACGTGATGACTTTCAGCGTCACGCCGTGCGCGTTGCTCAGCGTGTACTGGCTCACCGCGCGACCGGTGCGCGTGATGCCGTAGTCGTTGCGGTGGATCGCTACGTCCGCCGACGGCGATGCCGCGTTCGCCGCGGTGCCGACTGTTGCGTACAGGAAGATCGTAGCGATTGCGCGCTGCAGCCAGAGTCGTTTCATCACAAGCCTCCGAAGCGGTTTCGTTCGTATCGCGGTGCGCGTCCGTGCGTTGCGGAAAGCGTGCGCTGTGCGCAAGTTGTATGCCTGCTGGCGTCTTTGCGATGCGTGAGCGCGTGCGTCGACGCGGGGCGGCATGTGAGCGAATAGAACGGGTAGAGGCGCGGAAGTTCAGCGGTACGCTGCGGCGGGTGGGCGGGAGGTCGTCGCGCGGCGTGGAAGGTGGGAACGGGCGACGTCATGCCGACGGTGGTTCCGCGCGGATTGCAAGTGTGCGCGTGCTGTGTGCGGGCGAGAGCGAGAAGAATCACGTTTCGATATTGCGCACGCGTTGCGCGTATGCCACGAGAGAGGCCTCGTCCCGCCTTGCGCAAGGGCATAGCCGTTGCAGCGCGTCTTCAGGCGCTCAGGCATCCGGCCAAGCCGTTCGACGATCTCGCGCCGTCGCGCCGTCAGCGCTCGAAGATGAACGCACATCCGCTCCGCCCTTCAGTGGGCACGGAGCAATCGCGACGCGCCGACCCGCGCGAGCGCATACGCGCGACTAAACCGCGCCGCGCATCTGCGCGACCGTGCGCGGCCGCACCGCGACCGTCAGAATCGCCGCGCCCGCCAGCGCTGACGCGCCCGCGAGCACGAACGCGCCCGCATATCCGCCACCGTATTGCACGAGCCAGCCGGTCAGGCTCGGCGACAGAATGCCGGCCAGATTCGCGAGCAGGTGCACGAAGCCACCGGCCGCACCGACGCGCTCGCGCGGCACGATTTCCTGCAGCAACGACCAGCACGCTTGCGGCGCCATGAACGCGAACAGGCTCGCGATCGCGATCAGCGTGACGGCCGCACCGAGGGAATTCACGCGCGACGCGAGCAGCACGCACGCCGCCGCGACGCCGAGCCCGACGACGATCACGATCTTGCGTGCGAACAGCACGTCGCCGCTGTGGCGGTAGATGCGGTCCGATACAGTGCCGCCGGCGACGAAGCCGACCGTCGCGCCGAGCCACGGCAGGATGCCGACCACGCTCATCTGCTTGATGTTCAGATGCTGATAGTCGGTCAGATAGCTGGGTAGCCACGACAGGAAGAAATACAGCACGTAGTTGAAGCTGAAGAACGCGAGCGCGACGCCGAGCACCGGGCGCGACAGCAGATAGTGCAGCAGCGGACGTGCCGCGTGCGCGTCTGCTGCGTGCACGTCGCGCGTGCCGTGTACTGCGTCAACGCCGCGATCCGCTGCGATCTCGCGCGCCTCTTCCGGCGACACGCGCGGATGCGCGGCAGGTTCGTCGCGGAACAGCCGCCACCATGCGACAAGCCACAGGAAGCCGAGCGCGGCGATCACGACAAACGACACGCGCCAGCCGAACTGCAACGCGACGAGGCCGACGATCGGCGCAGCAATCGCCGCGCCGAGCGGCTGCCCGGCGTTCGTCCAGCCGACCGCTCGCCCCGCTTCGCGACGCGGAAACCAGTTCGAGATCGCCTTGTTCGTCGTCGTTCCCATCGGCCCTTCACCGATCCCGAACGCGACGCGCACGACCAGCAGATGCACGAACGACCCGGCCAGCGCGGTTGCACCGCAGAACAGCGACCACACGCCGGCCGCCCACGCGAACACGCGGCGCGGCCCGAAACGATCGGCAGCCCAACCGCCGACGAAACAAAACACGCAATAGCCGACGAAGAAGCTGCTGAACAATACGCCCATCTGCGCATCGCCAATGCCGAGATCGCGCTTGATGATCGGTGCGACGACCGACAATGCAGCGCGGTCCAGATAGTTCAGCATGCCGGCGCCGAACAGCAGTGCGCCGACCCACCAGCGGTATCGTGTTTTCATGTCGTCTCCTGTTGACCGGGCGGGCGGCGCTGCCGGGTGCCCCGGTTCGATGTTTTGCGACCGCGCGGCCGATGCCGGCAACCGCTTCGCGATCTTCGCTCCAACGCGCGGCTGCGCTGTTCAGCAGATCGTTGCGTGCGCAATCGTATTGCGCGCCAGTACCGCGTCGTCCGGCACGAAGCCGAGCCCCGGCATGTCGGGTAGCCGCAGTCGCGCACCGGGGCGCTGCGCGTCATGCAGCCGTTCGGGCCAGTCGAGATACGGAATCTCGAGCGCGACGTCGACCGGCAGCGTCGCGACCAGATGTGCGGTCGCCAGCAGGCCCGCGCCATAGTAGAAGCAATGCGGAACAACGCGCACGCGGTGCTGCGCAGCCAGCGCGATGACCGCACGCATCGCGGTCGGTCCCCCGATCTTCGCGACGCTCGGCTGCGCGACATCGAGGGCGTCGTGTTCGAACAGATTGCGAAAGCCGGCGACGCCCGATGCGTTCTCGCCGGCCGCGACGCGCACGCCGGTGCCGCGCACACGCGCGATCGCGCGCGCGTCGTCGCACGGCCATACCGGCTCTTCTATCCAGCCGAGCCCGAGATCGGCCAGTTCGCCGACGCGACGCACGGCTTCGTTCGCGGTCCAAGGACAGTTCACGTCGACCATCAGCTCGCCGCCAACCGGCAATGCATCGCGGGCGGCCGCGATCGCCGCGCGTTCAGTCTCGTGCAGCTTGATCCGCCGAAACCCTTCGTCCCATGCGCGCCGCACGTGGCGGGCGACTTCGCCGGGCTCGTTCTCGTAGCTGACGAGGCTCGCGTACACGTCGATCTCGTCGCGCCGTGCGCCGAGCCAGCGATACAGCGGCTGCCCCGCGTGCTGCGCGGACAGGTCGTGCAGCGCAGTATCGATCGCGGACAGCGCGTACAGCACCGGCCCGGTTCGTCCGAACGCATGCAGCGCGCGGTCGGCCGCGTCGCGCAATGCGCCGATCCCGCCGGGCGTCGGTTCGAATTCGGCGCCGCGGAACCAGCGCCCGACGGGGCCTTCGAGCGCGGCGAACGTGACGGGATTGATCAGATGGCCAAACGCTTCACCCCAGCCGACGCGGCCCGCTTCGTCGGTGACCTTGACGAGCAGCGATTCCATCCGACGCAGCGATCGGTCGGCGGCATTGTAGGTGTCCGCGGCGGGTGCCGACGTCGGGGCGGGGCGGCGGCCCGCGTCGAATGCGAGCGACAGGCGAATGACTTCGATGGCGGCAATTCTCACGAGCGGATTCTCGAGGGGGTGACGCTGCGACGGCAGCCCATATGATCTGTCATCATATGACTAACGTCGCGAAAATACAAGGCAAAGCCGAAACAAAGCCGAGATTTTGCGCCGGAACGCGAATTGTCCAAGCGGTTTTGTTATATGACGTCTTATGTGCACACTCTCCCTCGTATAGCAAGCGCGTCCGAGCGACACGGTACTCACGGCCGCGATAGACATGGCTACAGCGGTCGGGACCGCGTTCTTCGCAATCTTCAAGCGGCACTCCGGCATGTCGCCGTCGGCGTTCTACATGTAGCGCGCTTCGGCGCTGCGGCCTTTCGGATGCGCGGACGCCGCGCCGCCCATACGCATACGGCCGCCCGAAGGCGGCCGCATGAAAACGGAAAACGCGTGCCGTCTACTTGCTGTAGTCGTACACCCCCCGCCCCGTCTTCCGCCCCAACCGCCCCGCCGCGACCATCTCGCGCAGCAACGGACACGCGCGATACTTCGGATCCCCGAAGTCCTTGAGGAACACGTCCATCACGGCAAGACAGACGTCGAGTCCGACGAGGTCCGCGAGTGCGAGCGGGCCGATCGGATGGTTCGCGCCGAGCTTCATTCCCGCGTCGATCTCCTCGGCCGACGCGATCCCTTCCGCGAGCACGAAGAACGCTTCGTTGATCATCGGCACGAGAATCCGGTTCACGACGAAGCCGGGCGCGTTACGCACGCCGATCGGCGACTTGTCGAACCGCTCGGTCAGCGCGCGCACGGCCGCCGCGGTCGCATCGCTCGTCTGCAGCCCGCGGATGATCTCGACGAGCGGCATCAGCGGCACCGGGTTGAAGAAATGCATGCCGACGAAACGCGACGGATCGGCGAGCAGCGCCGCGAGTGCGGTGATCGAGATCGACGACGTGTTCGTCGCAATGATCGCGTCGGGCCGTGCGACCGATTCGATCTGCTTCAGAATGCGGCTCTTCAGCTCGACGTTTTCGGTTGCGGCCTCGATCACGATGTCGACCGACGCGAGCTTCGCGTAATCGGTCGAGGTCGAGATGCGTGCGAGCGCGGCATCGCGCGCGGCGGCGGCGAGCTTGTCTTTCGACACCAGCCGCTCGAGGCTGCCCTTCAGCGTCGCGAGTCCCTTCTCGAGCGCGGCGTCCGTGACGTCGATCATCACGACGTTGAGTCCTGCAACGGCGGCGGTCTGCGCAATGCCGTTGCCCATGGTTCCGGCGCCTACGACGCCGACGGTTTCGATGGCCATGACGATTCCTCGTATTCGATGCGTGTGTGCGGTGTGGAGCGGTCGATTATCAGATGTTCTCGAAGATCGCCGCAATGCCCTGCCCGCCGCCGATACACATCGTCACGAGCGCGTACCGCCCGCCGATGCGCTTCAGCTCGTACAGCGCCTTCACCGTGATCAGTGCGCCCGTCGCGCCGATCGGATGACCGAGCGAAATACCGGAGCCGTTCGGGTTGACCTTCGCCGGATCGAGGCCGAGCTCCTGCGTGACGGCGCAGGCCTGCGCGGCAAACGCTTCGTTCGCCTCGATCACGTCGAGATCGTCGATCTTCAGTCCCGCACGTTCGAGCACCTTCTGCGTGGCCGGCACCGGGCCGATCCCCATGTACGCGGGATCGACGCCTGCATGCGCATAGGCGACGAGACGCGCGAGCGGCTTCACGCCCTGTGCGCGCGCCGCATCGCCGCTCATCATCAGCACGGCTGCGGCCGCATCGTTGATGCCGGAGGCGTTGCCGGCCGTCACCGTGCCGTTCTCCTTCGCGAACACCGGACGCAGTTTCGAGAAATCCTCCGCGCTCGCCTCGTGGCGCACGTGTTCGTCGGTGTCGAATGCGACCTCGCCCTTCTTCGTGCGAATCGAGATCGGCAGGATCTGATCCTTGAAGCGCCCTTCGGCGATCGCGCGCGCCGCGCGACGGTGCGATTCGAGCGCCAGTGCATCCTGCGCGTCGCGCGAGATGCCGTATTTCGCCGCGACGTTCTCGGCCGTCACGCCCATGTGGATCGACTGGAACGGGTCGTGCAGCGCGCCGAGCATCATGTCGACGAGCTTCGCGTCGCCCATGCGCTGACCGAAACGCGCGGCCGGCACGCTGTACGGCGCGCGCGTCATGCTCTCCGAGCCGCCGCCGATCGCGACGTCGGCATCGCCGAGCAGGATCGTCTGCGCCGCGGACACGATCGCCTGCAGGCCCGAACCGCAGAGCCGGTTCACCGTCAGCGCGGGCGTGTGCTGCGCGACGCCGCCGTCGATCGCCGCGACGCGCGCCAGATACATGTCCTTCGGCTCGGTGTTCACGACATGGCCGAACACGACATGGCCGACGGCGTCGCCCGGCACGTTCGCGCGCGACAGCACTTCACGCACGACCTTCGCGCCGAGCTCGGTCGGCGAGAAATCCTTCAGGCTTCCGCCGAAATCGCCGATTGCGGTACGGACACCGCTTACGACCACGACTTCCTTCGCTGCATTGCTCATCGTCTTGCTCCGGTTCGTTCGCGCACGCCCATGCATGCGCGTGATGCGTCACATGTTCGGATAATTCGGCCCGCCGCCGCCTTCGGGCGTGACCCACACGATGTTCTGCGTCGGGTCCTTGATGTCGCAGGTCTTGCAGTGCACGCAGTTCTGCGCGTTGATCACCAGACGATCGCTGCCGTCGTCGTTCTTCACGAACTCGTACACGGCCGCCGGGCAGAAGCGGCCCTCCGGCCCCGCATACGTGCGCAGATTCACGTTCACCGGCACGCTCGGATCCTTCAGCGTCAGATGCGCCGGCTGGTTCTCTTCGTGGTTCGTGTTCGAGATGAACACCGACGAGAGGCGGTCGAACGTCAGCTTGCCGTCCGGCTTCGGATAGACGATCGACTCGCACTGCGACGCCGGCTTCAGCATCTCGTGATCCGCATGCTTGTGGTGCAGCGTCCACGGCACGTTGCCGCCCATCAGCTTCTGCTCGATGCCGACCATCAGCGTGCCGAGATACAACCCCTTGGCCATCCACTGCTTGAAGTTGCGCGCGCGGTACAGCTCCGTGTACAGCCACGACTGGCGGAACGCATCGGGATACGCATTGAGCTCGTCGCTCTGACGGCCCGCCTGCACGGCGTCGAACGCCGCATCGGCCGCGAGCATGCCGGTCTTGATCGCCGCATGGCTGCCCTTGATCCGCGACGCGTTGAGGAAGCCCGCATCGTCGCCGATCAGCGCTCCGCCCGGAAACACCGTCTTCGGCAGCGACATCAGCCCGCCGGCAGTAATCGCGCGCGCACCGTACGACACGCGCTTGCCGCCTTCAAGGAACGCGCGGATCGACGGATGCGTCTTGTAGCGCTGGAACTCCTCGAACGGCGACAGATACGGGTTCGTATAGCCGAGACCGACCACGAAGCCGACCACGACCTGGTTGTTGTCCATGTGATACAGGAACGAGCCGCCGTAGGTGTCCGGCTTCAGCGGCCAGCCGGCCGTGTGGATCACGAGGCCCGGCTTGTGTTTGGCCGGATCGATTTCCCACAGCTCCTTGATGCCGATGCCGTACGCCTGCGGATCGGCGTTCGCGTCGAGCTTGAACTTCGCGATCAGCTGGCGGCCGAGATGGCCGCGGCAGCCTTCGGCGAACAGCGTGTACTTCGCGTGCAGTTCCATGCCGAGCTGGAAGTTCTCGGTCGGCTCGCCGTCCTTGCCCACGCCCATGTTGCCGGTCGCGACGCCCTTCACCGAGCCGTCGTCGTTGTAGAGAATCTCCGCGGCCGGAAAGCCGGGAAAAATTTCGACGCCGAGCGCCTCGGCCTGCTGGCCGAGCCAGCGCGTGACGTTGCCGAGCGAAATCACGTAGTTGCCGTGATTCTTGAAGTTGTCGGGCAGCGCCCAGTTCGGCGTTTGCACCGCGCTCTTCTCGGACAGGAACAGGAAGCGGTCTTCCGTCACCTCGACGTTCAAGGGCGCGCCGCGTTCCTTCCAGTCCGGGAACAGCTCGGTGAGCGCGCGCGGGTCCATCACCGCGCCCGACAGGATGTGCGCGCCGATCTCGGAACCCTTCTCGAGCACGCACACGCCGATCTCGGTGCCTTTCTCGGCAGCCAGCTGCTTGAGCCGGATCGCGGCCGACAGCCCGGCCGGGCCGCCGCCGACGATCACGACGTCGTATTCCATCGATTCGCGCGGGCCGTACTGCGCGATCAGATCCTGTGTGGTCAAAATCCTGTCTCCTCCGGTGTGCGTCCGCGTGCGCTCGGCTCAGAACTGGTCTTCCGTCATCGCGAGCACGCCCTGGCCGTTCTTCGCGCCGACGATCGACGCCGCGAGCCCGTTCGCCTGCACGAGCACGTTCTCCGCATAGCACTGCGCGATCGCGATCTTCGCGTCGAAGAACGCCGGGTCGTTCGCGCGCTGCGCATCGGCCGCGACAAGCGCACGCGCCATCTGCCAGCCGCACAGCACGATGCCGGCGAGCTTCAGATACGGCACGCTGCCGAGAAATACCGCATTCGGATCCTGCTTCGCATTCGCGAGCACGTAGTCGACCACCGACGACAGCGCCTGCGCGCCCTGCTCGAGCTGCGCCTTCATCGACGCAGCCGCCGCGCCGTCGAGCTTGCCGAGCGCCGCGACCGTCTCGCCGATTTCCGCGATCAGCGCGCGCGCGACCGCGCCGCCGTCGCGCAGCGTCTTGCGGCCGACGAGGTCGTTCGCCTGGATCGCCGTGGTGCCTTCGTAGATCGCGAGAATCCGCGCATCGCGGTAGTACTGCGCGGCGCCCGTTTCCTCGATGAAGCCCATCCCGCCGTGCACCTGCACGCCGAGGCTCGCGACGTCGTTCACCATCTCCGTGCTCCAGCCCTTCACGATCGGCACCAGATATTCGTAGACGGCCTGATGACGCGCGCGTGTCGCCTCGTCCGGATGACGATGCGCGATGTCGCTGTGCGCGGCGGCCACGTACGCCAGTGCACGTGCGCCCTCGGTCAGCGCCCGCATCGTGCCGAGCATGCGCCGCACGTCCGGGTGATGGATGATCGTGACCGACTGCTTCGCCGAGCCGTCGACCGGACGGCTTTGCACGCGCTCCTTCGCAAACGCCGCCGCTTTCTGGTACGCGCGATCGGCGACGCCGATGCCCTGCATCCCGACGCCGAAGCGCGCCGCGTTCATCATGATGAACATGTATTCGAGCCCGCGATTCTCTTCGCCGACCAGATAGCCGATTGCGCCGCCGTGATCGCCGTATTGCAGCACCGCGGTCGGGCTCGCCTTGATGCCGAGCTTGTGTTCGATCGACACGCAATGCACGTCGTTGCGCGCGCCGAGCGTGCCGTCTTCGTTGACGAGGAATTTCGGCACGATGAACAGCGAAATGCCCTTCACGCCTTCCGGTGCGTTCGGCGTGCGCGCGAGCACCAGATGGACGATGTTGTCGGCCATGTCGTGCTCGCCCCACGTGATGAAGATCTTCGTGCCGAACACCTTGTAGGTGCCGTCGCCCTGCGGCTCCGCGCGCGAGCGTACGAGCGCGAGGTCGGAGCCGGCCTGCGGCTCGGTCAGGTTCATCGTGCCCGTCCATTCGCCGGAGATCAGCTTCGGCACGTAGCGCTGCTTCTGCTCGTCGGTGCCGGCCGTCAGCAGCGCCTCGATCGCGCCGTCGGTCAGCAGCGGACACAGCGCGAACGACAGGTTCGACGCGTTCAGCATCTCGATGCACGGCGTCGCGATCAGCTTCGGCAGCCCCTGGCCGTCGTAGTCGGTCGGATGCTGCAGCCCCTGCCAGCCGCCTTCGACGAACTGGCGGAACGCTTCGCGAAAGCCGGGCGTCGCGCTCACCACGCCGTCCTTCCAGCTGCTCGGATTGCGGTCGCCCTCGACGTTCAGCGGCGCCAGCACCTCGCCGCAGAATTTCGCGGACTCTTCGAGCACCGCCTGGGCGGTGTCGTACCCGGCATCCTCGAAACCCGGCAGCTGCGCGACGGCGTCGATGCCGGCCAGTTCCTTCAGCACGAACAGCATGTCCTTGACGGGGGCGGTATAGCTCATGGTCGTATTCCAATCAGGCGGTGAATGAGATGCGCCACGGGGCTCGATACGGCAAAACCGGCCAGATCCGGGCGACGTTGCGAGCCATCCTAACGCCGAAGCCCCGAATCCTTATTGTCATATCCGGCCCACCTAGTGACAAAACGGGCCACGCGACGCGCGGCGGAGGGGTGGAAAAGTGGTCTGGACGCGCCCCGGCGAGCGTCACGAATCCCGGGATCGATCCCCGTCCGATCGCTTGTCGCGCTTGCGCGTCGCGGCCAGCGCGATCGCCGCCAGACCGAGCAGCGGCAGGATGCGCGCCCATAGCGTGTGCCAGAACTCGCGCTCCCGCGCCTGCGCGAACTTCGCCGGCGCAGCGATTTCCTCGGGTGTCGGCGGACCGGTCACATACTCGTCCAGTGAAATCTTCGAGATTTCGTCGCCCGACGTCGTGTCGGCATACGTTTCGCCGGCATCGAACGACACGCCCTTGATCAGTGCGTCGAAGTCGTCTCGCACGGCGCGTTCGATACTTTGCGCGCCCGCGCCGCCGAGCACGACCTGCATGCCGACCGTCGCGCGACGCCCCAGCGTGACGGAGGTCAGGTAGTACGTGTTGCCGGTCGAACCGCCCAGCGCGAAGTCGTTGTAAATCCAGTCCAGCCGATGTGCGGCCGGATCCCATCTCGGCGTGCGTATCCACTCGACGTGGTGCAGGGTCGGCCGCGATTCGTGAAGCTGACTCAGAATGTTTGTGCTGCGCGCCTCCATCGTTTTCCGCAGCACTTCGGGGTCCAGTCGCGCCTGATCGACCGGCACGTGTCCCTGGCGCGCAAGCACCACGCTCATCGCCCAGACCGCGTTGTCCGGCACCAGCAGCGCACAAGGCATGGCATCGAGATCGACGTTCGCCGCCAGCCAGCCCGCCTCGATCAGCGGGCCGCGCAGGCTGCGCACGGCGTCCGGGGACAGATACCGGAAACCGGCCGGCACCGACACGGACGCCAGATCGCCGACGCGCACGCGGCTCGGGCCGTGCTGCCAGCGCGCGTCGCGCCACAGGTCCGCTGACGGGCCGCCCAGCATCGCGGCCAGCGGGCCGTCGTCGGTCCGGCCCGCCTCGCGCTGCATCACGTCCTGCCGCGAGTCGACTGCGTCTCGCGCCTGCGCTCGCCTGACTGCGGCGATCCGGTCGGGCGACACCGGCGCCGCGGCCGCGCCCGACGTGCCGTGGTCCTGCCGATAAACCGCGCAGGCCGCCTCGACGTCGCGCGGCCAGATCGTGTCGCCCTTGCCGTCGCGCACCGCCTGGATGCCGCAATCCAGCGTCTCGACACGGGCGAGCAGACGGCCTTGCGTGTCGATCCACACGCTATTGCGCAGATCATGCACGGATTCGTTGTCGGTGATGCGCCAGATATCGCCAATCCGCGGCGTCTGAGCGCTCGATTCCCATGCCGGCTCTACGATGCCTTCGTAGCGCGGCGGCATCACGGTGCGGCCCTGCCGGTCGATCAATTGCCACGCTTTCCCCGGATACTTGACGAGCGCCGCGCCGTTCACGAACGGCCACACCTGTTCATAGAGAGCCGGAGGCAACACGGTCCGGCCGTCTCGGTCCACCAGCGCAAGCCGGCGCCGGTCCGTGCAATCCGCGGTGCAAATCCACGCGAGGCCGTCGGAGAAGGTCGACGCACCGTAGACGCTGCGCCAATCCGGCCGTGGCTGCACGATCGGCTTGCCGGACGCGATGTCGAGCAGCCCCATGCCCGAGCCGTCCTGCGAATAGAACATGCGGCCCTCCGACGGCTCGCCGCTGCTCCTCTCGGCCGTGAACAGCACCTTGCCGGCAGCGTCGCGCAGGACCAGCCCATTGGGTGCGGGTCCCGATTCGATAATGCGATCGCGCATCACCGGTCTGAAATCGTAGCGGTGCCCCCACGGGACGATCAGCCGGCCGGTTCTATCGATCAGCGCCGTCTCATAGCTGTCGTTGAGCCCGCGATCGACCTGTGCAACCCCGAAATGAAACGCGCCAGCTCGTGCGTACGTGCCCGACACGGCCTGCCGCCCGTGCGGATCGATGTACGTCGCTTGCGAATTCTCGCCGGCCGGCACGCTCGTCGCCGCCACACCTTCGCTGAATGCGCCCGCGGTTTCGAAACGCGGCGGGATGACCCAGCTGCCTTTCGGATCGATATAGCCGTAACGACCATCCGCAAACTGCGACGCGGGAGCGAGGCCGTCGCGGAAGCGGCCGATGTCCCGAAAGGACGGCTCGATCAGCCAGCGGCCGGCCGTGTCGAGCAGGCCCGCGCGGCCGGCCGGTGTCGTGACGACCCAATAGCCGTCGCTCGCGAAGAACTGACCGTACCTGGGTTCGATCGCCCATTTGCCGCGGCGATCGAGCAGTCCGCAGCGCGTGTCGAATACGGTCGCGCAGACCGGGAACAGCCGCGGTGACGTCGTATCGGCCGTGCCATCCTCCGCGCATGCGCAGACGGCGTGAAGCGACAACAACAGGACGCAGCAAAGTCTCGGCAGGAAGTTGGGCATGGCGGGTCCGGGGTGGCGTTCGCATCGCCGAAGATCGAGATAATGCACCGCTGCGCGTCCGCATGCAGCCGCGGCCTGGTTCGAAAACGGCGGGTTCGTCACGCAGCAGCATGCATCCCCGCACCGCGCGCGACATCCGCGATCGCCCCTGCACCTCCATCATCGCGCCTTTCCGCCCCCATCCCCAAAGGAAGCCGCCTATGGGATCCGTCGATGGATGCCGTCCATGGGAAGCGAAGCCCGAACGGAGCCGGTTATGGGACGCGCGCCGCGCAAACCACCACCGCGTCCCCACACGCTAAGCGCGCCGCCGATACGTCCCCGGCGTACTCCCCGTCCAGTGCCGGAACGCGCGATGAAACGCACTCGGATCGTCGAAGCCGATATCGGCGCCGATCGCCGCGATCGTGTCCTGCGTGTCGGTGAGCCGCTGGATCGCGATGTCGCGCCGCAATTCGTCCTTGAGCGCCTGGAACGTCGTGCCTTCCGCGGCCAGATGGCGGCTCAGCGTGCGCACCGAGCAATGCAGATGCTCGGCCGCCTGTTCGATCACCGGCAGATCGGGCAATGCCTCGGACAAATACTGCCGCACGCGGTGACAGACGCGCTGCTCGCTGAACGTCTCGAAGATCCAGTCGCCGGGCGCGCGTGCGAGGAACTTGCGCAGGTTGCGCTTGCTCTGCCGGATCGGCGCGTCCAGATAGTCGGCGCTGAAGCGCATCAGCGTGCGCTCGCAGTCGAACTGCACGGGCCCCGAGAAGAAATAGAGATGATCGACCGCGTGGCGCGGCCGCGGACACGCGAACTCGATCTGCAGCAGCGGAATCCTTTGTCCGATCAGCCAGGAGCACACGCCGTGCACGAGCTTGAGCATCAGTTCCTGGCCGAGCGCGCCGATCGGCCCGACTGCCGGATTCGGCCGCAGCAGCACCTGCGCGACGAGGCCGTCGCGCTTCGACTCGACGAAGAAATCGTCGAGCAGGATATGGAAGAACTGGCCGAAGCGATGCTGCGCGGTTTCGAGATTGCGCGCATCGAGCAGGCTCAGGCACAGATATTTGAGCGTGCCGCCGCGCAACGGGCGCGAGAAGATGCCGGGCATCTCGTCGTCGAGCTCGATCGCGAGCGTGCGGTATAGCGTCGAGAACTGCTCCTCGGTCACGCGCGCGTGCGGCTCGCTGCGCAGCTCGGCCGGGATGCCGGCCTCGCGCAGGTAGCGCTCGACGATATCGTGCTGTACGCCGGCGCTCGCGAGAAAGCCGTTGACGAGCGAAATCGGCACCGTCGCGCTGGGCGGCGGCAGCGCGCGCCCGGGCCGGGCAGTAGGTGAATCTGAGCCGGTCATCGCGTCCCCGTCGATCGAACGGCTCGCATTGTACTGCAGCGGCTGCCGGCGCCGCGCGCGCACGACGGGCCGCGTCGCGCGCCGCACGGCGCCGTCCGCACGGCCTCGCGAGCCCATCAGTCGGCGCGCGACAGTTCCCGGCGCAGGATCTTGCCGACCGTCGACTTCGGCAGCCGCTCGACGATGCGCACGCACTTCGGCACCTTGTAGCCGGCGAGGTTCGCGCGGCAGTGCGCGACGATGTCGGCCTCGGTCAGCGTGGCACCAGGCGCGAGCACCGCGAACAGCTTCACGGCCTCGCCGGTGCGCTCGTCCGGCATGCCGATGCACGCGCATTCGGCGACACCGGGCAACGCGGTCGCGACGGCCTCGACCTCGTTCGGATACACGTTGAAGCCCGATACGAGGATCATGTCCTTCTTCCGGTCGACGATGCGCAGGAAGCCCGCCGCGTCGAACACGCCGATATCGCCGGTGCGGAAATAGCCGTCGGCCGTGAACGCCGCCGCGTTCGCCTCCGGCTGCTGCCAGTAGCCCGTCATCACCTGCGGCCCCTTCACGCAGATCTCGCCCGGCTCGCCGATCGCCGCCTCGCGATCGCGCTCGTCGAGCAGCTTCACGTCGGTCGACGGCAACGGCAGGCCGGTCGTGCCGGTGAAGCGATCGACGAACAGCGGATTGAACGACACGACCGGCGACGTCTCGGACAGCCCGTAGCCCTCGCGGATGAAGTTGCCGGTGATCGCCTGCCAGCGCGCCGACACGACGTCGATCGTCGCCGCGCCGCCGCCGATCGAGAGACGCAGCCGCGACCAGTCGACATCGCCGAGCCGCGGATGCGCGCTCAGCGCCGCATACAGCGTGTTCACGCCGACGAACACCGTCGGCCGCGCGGCCGCGAGCACGTCGACCAGCGCATCGACGTCGCGCGGATTCGCGACGAGCCAGTTCTGCGCACCGGCCGTGAAGTACGACAGGAAGTTCACCGTCAGCGCGAAGATGTGATACAGCGGAATCGCGGTGACGATCACCTCGTCGCCCGCGCGCAGCGCGTCGGACATGAACGCGGCGAACTGCGCGACGTTCGCGACGAGGTTGCGATGCGACAGCGCCGCGCCCTTCGACAGCCCGGTCGTGCCGCCCGTGTACTGCAGCAGCAGCAGATCGTCGCCGCTCGGCGCGACGGCGTCGAACGTGCGGCGCGCGCCGTCTTCGAGCGCGTCGGCGAGTGCGATCGTCGCCGTCGGCAATGCGCCGCGCGCCGCGTCGGCGACCGGCACGATGCCGAGATCCTCGGGCCCGACGGTCAGCACCGTGCGGATCCGCGTGCGTGCGATCACGTCGGCCAGCGTGCCGGTCGATCCACCGCATACGACGATCGTCTCGACGCCCGCGTCGTTGAGCTGATGTTCGAGTTCGCGCGCGGTATAGAGCGGATTGACGTTCACCTGCACCGCGCCGAGCTTGGCGACGGCGACGAACGCGATCGGAAACGCGGGCACGTTCGGCAGCATCACCGCGACGCGATCGCCGCGGCGAACGCCGACGACCTGCTGAAGATACGCGGCGAGCGCGGACGACAGCCGATCGACGTCCGCATAGGTCAGCGTGCGTGCGCCCGCGCGAAACGCGGGGCGGTCGGCGAAGCGGCGCATCGCGTCGCCGAGCATCGCCGTGACCGATGCATCGCGATCGGCGTCGATCTCCGCGGGAATCGGGCCGTACGACCCGATCCAGGGTCTGTTTGTCATGATCGATCTCCTCCGTGGACGGCGCGCGCGGACTGTGGGCCGTCCCGATCCGGCATGGCGCCGTGCACGCGGCTGCCTGCGCGTCCGGGTGACGCGGGCCGCCGCCTGAACGGCGACTATCGCTTGCGCGGCAGGCTCTTGAAAATGATCGGCGCGGCCGAAAAGGTGATTGAAACGGACACGCGCACGCCCGGATGTGTGTCGGCGCACACACGCGTGCCGCGCGCAGCCGCCCGCATCAGGGTGAACCCGGTGGCGCGGCCGGACGTTCGCGGGCAGAATCGCTGGCCCGGACAGGTACTAAAACGGACGGACACTCCCGCCATGACGCGCAGCACGCTTCCGAACCCGCCGGCCGCCCGCGCGGCGGCCGTGCCGGACGCGCCGTCGATGCACGCGCTGCACGACCGGCGCTATTCGCCGACGAAGCTCGCGGTACTCGTCGACGTCGCGTCGGCGCTCGGCGTCGACGCTGCGGTCGTGCTCGACGGCACGGGGCTCGATGCGGCCGCCGTCGCCGATCCCTTTACGCTCACGTCGTCGCTGCAGTTCCTGACGGCCGCGCGCAACGCGATTCGCGCATACGACGGCACCGATCTCGGCGTGCGCGTCGGCAGCCGGCTGCACGCGTCGAGCTACGGGATGTACGGCTACGCGCTGCTCTGCTCGACCTCGCTCGCGCACACGTTCGATTCGGCCGTCAAATACCACCAGCTCGCGAACCGCGTGCTCGCGATCCGCTGGGTCGAGCACGACGGCATCGCGTCGTGGCTGTTTCCGGACCCGCACGAAGTGGCGCTGCCCGATCTCGACACCGCGCTGTACCGATTCCTGATCGACCTGCAGTTCGCCGTGCACGTGACGATCATCAAGGACGTGATGGGCGCGTGGTGCGTGCCGGCGCGCGCGCAGTTCGCGCAGCCGCGGCCGCCGCATGCGGCGCTGCTGGCCGACGTGCTCGAATGCCCGATCGCGTTCGACCAGCCGCGTCATGCGCTCGGCTATCCGTCGGCGTGGCTCGCACGCGCGCCGCAGCTCGCCAATCCGATCACGGCCGCGCAGGTGTCGTCGCAGTGTGCGCGGCTGCTCGACGAATTGCGCAGCCAGGCCGACGTCACGCGGCGTGTCTATCAGGAACTCACGCGCACGCCCGGCCAGTTTCCCGACATCGACGCGATCGCGGACAGCCTCTGCATCACGTCGCGCACGCTGCGGCGCAAGCTCGAAGCCGAAGGCACGTCGTACAGCGCGCTGCTGACGAGCGTGCGCAAGGCGCTCGCGATCGACTATCTGAGCACGACCACGCTCAGCATCGACGATATCGCGTCGACGCTCGGCTTCAGCGACGCGGTCGGATTCCGCCATGCGTTCAAGCGCTGGACCGGCACGACGCCGAGCGACGTGCGGCGCAAGCGCGGCCGATGACGCGCGATGCGTGTCGGCGCGTCGGCGCGAGCGGAGAGCGGAGAGCCGAGGTCGTCGCGCGACGCATCGTGCGCCGTACCGCGATCGACGCGGCTCAGCGCATGTCGCCACCCGTCGACGCGCCGTCGCCGCTCGCGGCCGATGCAACGGGCAGCGCGAATTCGAACACCGCGCCGTACCCCGCGCGATCGACAAGCCGGATGCGGCTGTCGTTGAGCAGCAGCATCCGATGCACGATCAGCAGGCCGAGCCCGCCGCTGCGCGCGGCCGCGCCGCTCGCGGGCCGCTGCGGCCGCTGAAACAGCCCTTCGCGGCGCGCCGGCGGAATCCCTTCCCCCGTATCCGACACGGTCACGAGCACGCGGTCGCCGCGCGGCTCGACGGCGACTTCGACGTCGCCGTGCGCGGGCGTGTGCCGCAGCGCGTTGTCGATCAGGTTCGTCAGCACGCGCTCGATCATCGCGACGTCGGCCGACACCGCCGGCACGCGCGACGGAATCCGCGCATGCAGCGCAATGCCGCGCGCCTGCGCGGTCAGCTCGAACTTCTGGAACACGTCCTGCACGAGATCGACGATCGAGAACGCCTCGCGCTCCGGCTGCACGCCGCCCGACTCGAGCCGCGCGAGTTCGAACAGCGCCTGCGCGAGCCGGCCGACCTTCGCGCTCTGCGCGAGCGCGATCGACAGATAGCGGCGCCGGTCGGGCTCGCCGAGCGTGTCGGCCTTCAGCGACAGCGTCTCCAGATAGCCGTGCAGCGACGTCAGCGGCGTGCGCAGGTCGTGCGAGATGTTTGCGATCAGTTCGCGCCGCTGCTGGTCCTGCCGCGTCAGCGCGCGCCATTGCTCGCCGATCCGGTCGGCCATCTGCGCGAACGCCGATTCGAGCACCGCGATGTCGTCGCCGCGCCGGCCGGGCGCGCTGCGCGGTACGGGCGGCTGCGTGTCCGGCGCGCCGTCGGCGTCGAAGCGGCGCATCGCGTCGGTCAGACGGCGCAGCGGACGCGTGATCAGGCTGAACGCGACCAGCCCCGCGAGCAGGCCGAGCAGCGCGACGAGCGCCATCGACCAGAGCGTCGTGCGCAGCACGTTGCCTGCCTCGACGCGCGCGGCAAGCTGGTCGTGCGCCTCGCCGAGCAACACGACGTAGATGTAGCCGGCCGGCGGCTCGCCCGCGCGCTGCAGCGGCGCCGCGCTGAACACCTTGCGTGCGTCGGCGCTGCGCGGATCGTCGCCGAGGATGGGCAGCGGGTCGCCCGCGATGAAGCGCTTCACGGGCGCGAGATCGACGCGGCCGCGCTTCACGTGGCCAGCCGGCGCATCGTCGCCGACGATGCGGCCCGCGTTGTCGAGCAGGTACACCTCGACGCTCGGGTTCACGCCCATCAGCTGGCCGAACAGCGTGCGTACCGCATCGGGGCGCAGCCCGTTCGCGCCCATCAGCGGCGTACTGTTCGCGATGTGCGCGGCGAGATCGCGCGACAGCGCCTGCACGACCTCCTTCTCGCGCATGTCGTTCGCGCGGATCTGCAGCCACGCGGACGCGCCCGAGCAGGCGAGCAGCAGCACCGAGAAGACGAGCGACAGGCGGCGGGTGAGCGTGAGTCTCATCATGCGTCCCGCTGCTCGGGGGCCGCGAGCTTGTAGCCGCGTCCCCATACGGTCAGGATCCGCACGGGTTCGGCCGGATCGGCCTCGATCTTCGCGCGCAGCCGGTTGATGTGCGTGTTCACCGTGTGCTCGTAGCCTTCGTGCTGATAGCCCCATACCGCATTGAGCAGATCCATGCGCGAGAACACCTTGCCCGGATGGCGCGCGAAGAAGTACAGCAGATCGAACTCGCGCGGCGTCAGGTCGATGCGCGTGCCGTCGACGCTGGCCTCGCGCGCGATGGGGTCGATCGACAGTCCCGCGACGTCGAGCGTGCCCGCATCGATCCGCGAATCGCGCGCGAGCGCGTCGACGCGTCGCAGCAGCGCCTTCACGCGCGCCACCAGTTCGAGCACCGAAAACGGCTTCGCGAGATAGTCGTCCGCGCCGATTTCGAGGCCGAGGATCCGGTGCACCTCGCTCGAACGCGCGCTCGTGATGATGATCGGCGTGTAGCGCGCCATCGCGCGCGCGCGCCGGCAGATTTCGAGGCCGTCGACGCCGGGCAGCATCAGATCGAGGATCAGCGCGTCCCAGCCGCCCTGTTCCAGCAGCCGCAGCCCTTGCGCGCCGTCCGCGCTGTGCACGACCTCGTAGCGTTCGTCGCGCAGATGCAGGCTCAGCACGTCGGCGATGTCGGCGTCGTCCTCGACGATCAGGATGCGTTTCGGATGGTCCATGGCGATGGCGCGGCGCGCCGGAGCGCGGTCGGGTTGCGGGGCGGATGCCGGATCGGACGGCGCCCGGCTCGAATGGCGGCGCGCGGCCGCTGCCGCCATTGTGCAAAATTTTCCGGCGGCAAGGGATCACAATTCATTTAACTTTCCGTGAGGACTTCGACACCGGCCGCTGCCTACGCTGTGCGCATGTTTTCAGGACCTGCCCTCAGGAGCCGATCATGCCCACCCGCAGACACTTTCTGTTCGCCGGCACCGCCGGCCTCGCCGCGCTGGCCGCGCTGTCGTCGGCCGGCCGCCGCGCGCTCGTCGGCCGCGCGTTCGCCGCGCCGCCGGCCGGCCGATTCGAAGTCGCGCTGAGCGACGCCGAATGGCACCGCCGGCTCACGCCCGCGCAGTACACGGTGCTGCGCGAGGCGGGCACCGAGCCGCCCTACAGCAGCCCGCTCAACGACGAACATCGGCGCGGCACCTTCGCGTGCGCCGGCTGCGATCTCGCGCTGTTCTCGTCGAGCGCCAAATTCGACAGCCACACCGGCTGGCCGAGCTTCTGGCAGCCGCTCGATCACGCGGTCGGCACCGGTGCCGACACGTCGTTCGGGATGGTGCGCACCGAAGTGCATTGCCGCCGCTGCGGCGGCCATCTCGGCCACGTATTCGACGACGGCCCGCCGCCGACCGGCTTGCGCTACTGCATGAACGGTCTCGCGCTCGTCTTCCACCCGGCGGCCGCCTGATCCGGCCCCGATCCGCTGACTCTTCGGAGACGCTCCCATGCTGCTCATCGTCCTCGCCTATCTCGGCGGCGTACTCACGATCCTGAGCCCGTGCATCCTGCCGGTGCTGCCGTTCGTGTTCGCGCGCGCCGACCAGCCATTCGTGCGCACCGGCCTGCCGCTGCTCGTCGGGATGGCGCTCACGTTCGCCGTCGTCGCGACGCTCGCCGCCGTCGGCGGCGGCTGGGTCGCGCAGGCCAATCAGGCCGGCCGCTGGGCCGCGATCGTGCTGCTCGCGATCTTCGGCCTGAGCCTGCTGATGCCGCGCGTCGCGGAACATCTGACGCGCCCGCTCGTCGCGGCCGGCAACCGGCTCACCGGGCTCGCGCAGCGCGACGGCCGCCCGGCCGGACCCGTGTCGTCGCTGCTGCTCGGCGTCGCGACCGGCCTGCTGTGGGCGCCCTGCGCCGGCCCGATCCTCGGCCTCGTGCTGACGGGCGCGGCACTGCACGGCGCGAACGTCGGCACCACGCTGCTGCTGATCGCGTACGCGGCAGGCGCGGCGACGTCGCTCGGCGTCGCGCTCGTGATCGGCGGCAAGGTGTTCGCCGCGATGAAGCGCTCGCTCGGCGCCGGCGAATGGATCCGCCGCGGCATCGGCGCGGCGCTCTTGGCCGGCGTCGGCGCGATCGCGCTCGGTCTCGACACCGGTGCGCTCGCGCAGTTGTCGACGATCGCGACGGGCGGCCTCGAAACGCGCCTCGTCGACCGCCTCGGCGGCCGCCCGGCGGGCATGCCGATTGCGATGGCGGCCGTCGACGGCGCGTCCGGTCGCATGCAGCGCGATGCCGGCCCGGGCCCCGCGATGATGGCGGCGGCCGATACCGCGGCAGCGGAGCGCAGCGCACCGCCCGCCGGCACGATGATGCGCGCGGCCGCGCCGATGGCCGCACCGGCCGCGCTGCCCGTCGAGGGCACGCTGCCGCCGCTCGACGGCGCGGTGCAGTGGCTGAACTCGCCGCCGCTGACGGCGGCCGCCCTGCGCGGCAAGGTCGTGCTCGTCGATTTCTGGACCTATTCGTGCATCAACTGCCTGCGCACGCTGCCCTACACGAATGCGTGGGCGCGCAAGTACGCACGCTACGGGCTCGTCGTGATCGGCGTGCACGCGCCGGAGTTCGCGTTCGAGCGCGACATCGGCAACGTGAAAAAGGCGGTCCACGATCTCGGCATCGACTATCCGGTTGCGATCGACAACCGCTATGCGATCTGGCGCGCGTTCAACAACGAATACTGGCCCGCGCACTACTTCGTCGATGCGCAGGGCCGCATTCGCCGCCATCACTTCGGCGAAGGCGAATACGCGGAATCGGAGCGCGCGATCCAGTCGCTGCTCGCCGAAGCCGGGCACCCGGACGCACTGAACGTGCCGGTCGGCCTGACGGGCGGCCCCGCCCAAGGCGCACTCGCCGCCGCCGACAGCGCGGACGTGCGCTCGCCCGAGACCTACGTCGGCTATGCGCGTGCGGAAGACTTCGCGTCGCCCGGCGGCGTCGTGCGCGATGCCGCGCATCGCTACGACGCGCCCGCGCATCCCGCGCTCAACGACTGGGGGCTGGCCGGCACGTGGCAGGTCGGCGCCGAGCACGCGACGCTCGCGGCGCCGGCCGGCCGCATCGTCTACCGGTTCCATGCGCGCGATCTGCATCTCGTACTCGGCCCGGGCGCGAACGGCAAGCCGGTGCGCTTTCGCGTGACGGTGGACGGCGCCGCGCCCGGCGACGCGCACGGCAGCGACGTCGATGCGCAGGGCTACGGCACCGTGACGGGGCAACGGCTGTATCAGCTCGTGCGGCAGCCGGGCGCGATCGCCGATCGCACGTTCTCGATCGAGTTTCTCGACGCCGGCGTCGACGCGTACGCGTTCACGTTCGGCTGACCGCGCCGGCGCGCACGTCGCGCGCCGCTCGCCCGTTTCGAACCGACTGCGAAGGAGTACCACGATGAACACGACATCCTCCCCACAACCGGCGCGCCGGCGGCGCACGGCGATGCTGCGGCGCATCGGCGCGCTCGCCGTCGCGGCCGCCGCCGTGATCGGCTATCAGCGTGCCGGCCAGTCCGCCGAGCCGACGCGCACGGCGCCCGCCCCGACGCTCGACGAGACGCCCGGCGCGTCGCACGACGAAACGGCCGTGCTCGCCGGCGGCTGCTTCTGGGGCGTGCAGGGCGTCTTCGAACACGTGAAGGGCGTGAAGCAGGTCACGGCCGGCTACGCGGGCGGCGCATCCGAAACCGCGCATTACGCGCTCGTCGGCACGGGCCTGACCGGCCATGCCGAATCGGTGCGCATCGTCTACGATCCCGCGCGGATCACGTACGGCCGGCTGCTGCAGATCTTCTTCTCGGTCGCGCACGACCCGACCGAGCTGAACCGGCAGGGCCCGGACGAAGGCACCCAGTATCGTTCGGCGATCTTCCCGACCAGCGCGCAGCAGCGCGCGATCGCGACCGCGTACGTCGCGCAGCTCGGTCGCGCGCATACGTTCGCCACGCCGATCGTCACGCGCGTCGAGCCGTTCAACGGCTTCTATCCGGCCGAGTCGTATCATCAGAACTACCTCGAACTGCATCCGGACGCGCCCTACATCGCGTTCAACGATCTGCCGAAGGTCGCCGCACTGCAGCAGCGGTTTCCGGCGCTCTACCGCGCCGATGCGGTCCTGTGGCGCGACGCGAGCCGCTGACCGGCGCGGCGGCTGCCGCGCGGGCCGCCGCTGCTTCGTCATATGAAATGTCCGACCGCAACAGCGGGACAAATGGACATCGATCGGGCTTGGCACGGCAACTTCGCGTAGACTCCTCCAGATCGCCGTCGCGTCACGCGACGATCACCATCTGGTCAAGCAAGGAGGCGTCACGCATGCGCGCAGTGCCTTTGCCCGACAGCAATACCCTCGAACCCGCCAGCGGCGCGCTCGTGCGCGATCTGCGCCGCGTGCCGATTCACCCCGATTACTGGTATCCGCTCGCGTGGTCGCGCGAGCTCAAGCGTGGCAAGACGCTCGGCGTGCGCTTCGCCGGCGAGCCGATCGTGCTCGTGCGCACCGAATCGGGCGCCGTCTACGCGCTCGAAGACCGTTGCGCGCACCGCCAGGTGCCGCTGCATGCGGGCGTCGTCGCCGGCGAAACGCTGCGCTGCTGCTATCACGGCTGGACCTACGACTGCAGCAGCGGCCGCTGCGTCGACGTCCCCTATCTCGGCCGCGAGCGGCTGCCGAACGGCGTGCGCGCGTATCCGTGCCGCGAAGCGCACGGGCTGATCTTCGTGTTCCCCGGCGACGCGACGCGCGCCGACGAACGGCCGTTCCCGTTGCTCGCCTCCGCGGACGACCGCGCCTACAAGACGCGCCGCTTCGGCCGCGAGGTCAAGTGCCACTACTCGTTCATGCACGAGAACCTGATGGACATGAACCATCAGTTCCTGCACCGCAAGCAGATGGGCCAGATGCGTGCACGCTGCGTCGGCCGCCGTCGCGGCGACGACTGGGTCGAGGTCGACTACACGTTCGCGCGCATGGAAGGCAAGCAGCCGGTCGGCGAGGCGCTCGTGTTCGGTTCGAGCAAGAAGCCGGGCGACCAGGCGAACAAGAGCGTGATGACGGTGCGCACCGGCTACCCGTATCAAACGCTGCAGATTCGCTCGAGCGAAGGCACGCTCGTGATGGACCTGTGGATCGTCTACGTGCCGCTCGATGCCGCGCAGCGCACCAACCGCACGTTCGGGCTGCTGTCGATCCGCAAGCCGGGCGTGCCGTTCGCGCTCGATCTCGCGTGGCCGCTGCTCGTCTGGTTTACCGAGCGCATCTTCGGCGAGGATCGCTGGATCGTCGAGCGCGAGCAGGAAGCGCACGACGAGCAGGGCGCCGACTGGAACCACGAGGTGTTTCCCGTCATCAACGAACTGCGCGACCTGCTGCGCCAGTGCGGCGCGCGCACGGTGATCCCGATCCGCGAAGTGGACGACGTGCGCTGACGCGCGCCGCCGCCCGCCCCGCGCCGCAGGCTCAGTGCGCGCGCTCGACCGGTTGCGGCTCGCGCAGCCGGTTCGCGATGCGCGCCGCCTCGTAGTAGCCGGCCACGGGCGGCCGCTTCAGGTAGCGGCCCGCGCCGCGCACCGCGCGCAGCTCGCCGTCGGCCCAGGCGAGCGCACCGCGCGTGAGCGTGTGCGTCGCGACGCCCTGCACGGTCATCCCCTCGAACACGTTGAAGTCGACCTGCTGGTGATGCGTGTTCACCGAGATCGTCTTCGTCGCGGCCGGATCCCAGACGACGAGATCCGCATCGGCGCCGACCTGCACCGCGCCCTTGCGCGGATACAGGTTGAAGATCTGCGCGGCATTCGTCGACGTGATCCGCACGAACTCGTTCGGCGTGATGCGGCCGTGGTTCACGCCGTGATGCCACAGCACCGACATCCGATCCTCGACGCCGCCGCAGCCGTTCGGAATCTTCGTGAAATCGTCGCGGCCCATCGCCTTCTGCGAGGCGCAGAACACGCAGTGATCGGTCGCCGTCGTGTGCAGCTGCCCGGCCTGCAGCCCGCGCCACAGCGCTTCGCGATGCTCGGCCGAGCGGAACGGCGGGCTCATCACGTGCGCGGCCGCGCGCGTCCAGTCGGGATCGCGATACACGGCCTCGTCGATCACCAGGTGGCCGGGCAGCACTTCGCCGAACACGCGCAGCCCTTCGCTGCGCGCGCGCGTGATCGCATCGACCGCGTCCTTCGCCGAGACGTGGACGATATACACCGGCACGCCGAGCACCTGCGCGATGCGGATCGCGCGGTTCGCCGCCTCGCCCTCGACCTCGGGCGGCCGCGACAGCGGGTGCGCTTCGGGGCCCGTCATCCCGCGCGCGAGCAGCGCCTGCTGCAGCCGGAACACGAGTTCGCCGTTCTCCGCATGGACGGTCGGCAGCGCACCGAGCTCGAGCGAACGCGTGAAGCTGTTCACGAGGATCTCGTCGTCGGCCATGATCGCGTTCTTGTACGCCATGAAATGCTTGAAGCTCGACACGCCGTGCTCGCGCACGAGCGTGCCCATGTCGCGATGCACGGATTCGTCCCACCAGGTGACCGCGACATGAAAGCCATAATCGGCCGCGGCCTTCTCGGCCCAGCCGAGCCATTCGCGAAACGCGTCCATCAGCGGCTGCTTCGGGCTCGGGATCACGAAATCGATGATGCTCGTCGTGCCGCCCGCGAGCCCCGCGGCCGTGCCCGAGTAGAAATCGTCGCTCGCCGTCGTGCCCATGAACGACAGTTCCATGTGCGTATGCGGATCGATGCCGCCCGGCATCACGTACTGGTCGTGCGCGTCGACGATCGTCGCGCCGGCCGGCGCGTCGATCTTCTCGGCGATCTGCAGGATCGTGCCGCCGTCCTGCGGCTCGGCGCACAGCACGTCCGCGCGATAGGAGCGGTCCGCATCGATCACGGTGCCGCCGCGAATCAGGATTGCCATCTCGTTGCCTCCTCGTTGACTGTCGGGTGCCGCATGGCGCGCATGCCGCGCGTCATGCACTCGCGATCTGCGCGCGCTGCGCCGCGCGCCATCTCATCCACGTGCCGTACACGCACGACGCCAGCACGAGGCCGACGAACCACGCGTAGGTGTACAGCGTATTGAAGAACGCCGGCACGTTCGGGAACGACGCCGGAAACGCGGTATGCAGAAAGCCGGGCAAGTTCGGCAGCACGCCGATCGCGAGCGCGGCGAGCGCGGCCGGATTCCAGCCGCGCGCATAGCTGAAGCCGCCGCTTTCGTCGAACAGCGCGCGCGTGTCGAGCTGCGTGCCGCGAATCAGGAAGTAGTCGACCATCAGGATCCCGGCCACCGGGCCGAGCAGCGCCGAATAGCCGACGAGCCAGGTGAAGATGTAGCCGTCGGTCGTCGCGAGGATCTTCCACGGCATCATCACGATCGCGATCGTCGCGGTGATCAGCCCGCCCGTGCGGTACGAGATCCGTTTCGGCCAGAGGCTCGAGAAGTCGTACGCGGGGCCGACCAGATTCGCGGCGAGGTTGCAGCACATCGTGTCGAGCGTCAGGATCACGAGCGCGATGCCGACACCGATGCCCGTCATCCGGCTCGTCAGGTCGATCGGATCCCAGATCGCGTTGCCGTAGATCACGACCGTCGCGGACGTCACGACCACCGACACGACCGACAGCAGCGCCATCGGCACCGGCAGCCCGAGCGACTGCCCGATCATCTGGTCCCGCTGCGAATGCGCGAAGCGCGTAAAGTCGGGAATGTTCAGCGCGAGCGTCGCCCAGAAGCCGACCATCGCGGTGAGGCCCGGCCAGAAGGTCGCCCAGAACAGCCCGGCCTTCTTGCCGCCGGCCGCGAACTGCGACGGCGCGGACAGCATCGAGCCGACGCCGCCCGCCTTCGAGGTCGCCCACCAGACGAGCGCGATGCACATCACGACCTTGATCGGCGCAGACCAGCTTTCGAGCCAGCGGATCGAATCGGTGCCGTGCACGATGAAATACAGCTGCAGCGCCCAGAACACCAGAAAGCACGCGAGCTGCCCGAACGAGATGCCGACGAGCGGCAGCGCCGCGCCGTGCAGCGCGTTGCCGGTCAGGATGTTCAGCAGCGTGTAGATCGCGCTGCCGCCGAGCCAGGTCTGAATCCCGTACCAGCCGCACGCGACGATCGCGCGCAGCAGCGCCGGCAGTTTCGCGCCTTGCGTACCGAACGACGCGCGCACGAGCACCGCATACGGAATCCCGTGCTTCGCGCCTGCGTGGCCGATCAGCAGCATCGGCACGAGCACGATCAGATTGCCGAGCAGCACGGTCAGCACCGCCTGCCACGGCGACATGCCTTCCTGGATCAGGCCGGCCGCCAGCATGTACGACGCGATGTTCATCACCATCCCGACCCACAGCGCCGCGAAGTGATACCACTTCCAGGTGCGTTGCGCCGGCGTCGTCGGCGCCAGATCGTCGTTGTACAGGCTGCCGCCCGGCATCGCCATGCCGTCGGGTTCGGCACTGTTCGCTGTCGCTTTCATCGGATGCGCTCCACGGAAACGTCCGCGCCGGCATCGCTCGATGCCGGCCGACGGAATCGAAAACGGCGGCCCGGCTCGCACCGCGCCGCCGGCTACCGCTCAGGCCGCCTTCGCATGCTTCTCGGGCGGCGCGGCGCCCGCGCCTGCGTCCGCGCGTGCCGGGTTGTTCGGATGCGTGGTCCAGTTCGCGTAGCCGCCCGCGTCGACGCGCTCCATCGTGATGCACTGTTCGACCGGACACACGTGCATGCAGAGGTTGCAGCCGACGCAGTCCGCATCGACGACTTCGAAGTGCCGCACGCCGTCCTTCTCGCGCGTGATCGCCTGATGCGAGGTGTCCTCGCAGGCGATGTGGCACAGCCCGCACTGGATGCAGCGGTCCTGGTCGATGCGCGCCTTGATGTCGTACTGCAGGTTCAGGTACTTCCAGTCGGTGACGTTCGGCACCGCGCGGCCGCGCACGTCGTCGAGCGTCGCATAGCCCTTGTCGTCCATCCAGTTCGACAGCCCGTCCACGAGGTCCGACACGATCCGGAATCCGTAATGCATCGCCGCCGTGCAGACCTGCACGCTGCCCGCGCCGAGCACGATGAATTCGGCGGCGTCGCGCCATGTCGAAATGCCGCCGATGCCGGAGATCGGCAGGTTCGGCGTTTCCGGATCGCGCGCGATCTCCGCGACCATGTTCAGCGCGATCGGCTTGACCGCCGGCCCGCAGTAGCCGCCGTGCGTGCCCTTGCCGTCGACGGTCGGGATCGGCGCCATCTGGTCGAGATCGACCGCGACGATCGAATTGATCGTGTTGATCAGCGACACGCCGTCCGCGCCGCCCTTGTAGGCGGCGCGCGAACCCATCCGGATGTCGCTGATGTTCGGCGTGAGCTTCACGAGACACGGCAGCTTCGTGCCTTCCTTGACCCAGCGCGTGACCATCTCGACGTATTCGGGCACCTGCCCGACGGCCGCGCCCATGCCGCGCTCGCTCATGCCGTGCGGACAGCCGAAGTTCAGTTCGACCGCATCGGCGCCGGTGTCCTCGACGAGCGGCAGGATCCATTTCCAGTCGCGCTCGTTGCACGGCACCATCAGCGACACGATCAGCGCGCGGTCGGGCCAGTCGCGCTTCACCTGCGCGATTTCGCGCAGGTTCACGTCGAGCGGACGATCGGTGATCAGCTCGATGTTGTTCAGCCCCGCGATCCGCTGGCCGTTCCACTGCACGGCGCCGTAGCGCGAGCTGACGTTGACGACGTGCGGATCGAGTCCGAGCGTCTTCCAGACGACGCCGCCCCAGCCCGCCTCGAACGCGCGGTTGACGTTGTAGGCCTTGTCGGTCGGCGGCGCGGAGGCCAGCCAGAACGGATTCGGAGAAGTGATGCCCGCAATGGTGCAGCGAAGATCGGCCATGTTCGGCTCCGTGAAGGTGGGGTCGTTGTCGTCGATACGAGGACGCGCGATGCACCGCTCACGCGGCGCGCACACTGCGTTGCGCGAGCGCGGCGTCGATCGACGCGGCTGCGCGCTTGCCGTCCTGCACCGCCTGTACCGTCAGATCGATGCCGCCCGTCGCGGCGCAGTCGCCGCCCGCCCATACGTCGGGCCATGCGGTGCGGCCGTCCGCGTCGACGGCAATGCGCGCGCCGTCGGGCGTCAGCAGCGCGGGGGCGACGCCGTCCGGCACGAGCGTCTGGCCGATCGCCTTCAGCACCATATCGGCGTCGATCGTCAGGCGCTCGCCGGACGCCGTGTCGAATTCGACGCCCGTCACCTGACCGCCTGCACCGATCATCCGCACCGGGCGCGCATGCGTGACGAGCGTCACGCCGTTCTTCTGCGCGAACTCGCGTTCGGCCCAGGTCGCACTCATCGCTTCGACGCCGCGCCGATACACCATCGTCACGCGCTCCGCGCCGAGCTTGCGGCTCTGCACGGCCGCATCGACCGCCGTGTTGCCGCCGCCGATCACGACCACGCGGCGCCCGACCGGCACGTTCTCGAGCGCATCGGCCTGCCGCACCTGTTCGATGAAATCGACCGCGTTCATCACGCCCGCGAGCTGCTCGCCCTCCACCGCAAGCGCGCGCACGCCGCCGAGGCCGATCGCGAGAAACACCGCATCGTGCCCTTCGCGCAGCGCGTCGAGCGTCAGGTCGCGGCCGAGCGCGACGCCCGTCTTCAGCTCGATGCCGCCGACCGACAGCAGCCAGTCCACTTCGCGCTGCGCGAAATCGTCGACGGTCTTGTAGGCGGCGATTCCGTATTCGTTGAGCCCGCCCGCCTTCGCACGCGCATCGAACAGTGTCACGCGATGGCCGGCGAGCGCGAGCCGGTGCGCGCACGCGAGCCCGGCCGGCCCCGCGCCGACCACGGCGACGTGGTATCCCGTGTCGGGCACGCGCTGGAAGCGCACCGCGCCGCTCGCCATCGCCCAGTCGGTCGCATGCCGCTGCAGCGCGCCGATCGCGACGGGCTGCGCGTCCTGATGGTTGCGCACGCATGCGCCCTCGCACAGGATTTCGGTCGGACAGACGCGCGCGCACATTCCGCCGAGCGGATTCGCGGACAGGATGTCGATCGCCGCGCCCTTCAGGTTGCCGTTGCCGATCTTGCGGATGAAGCCCGGAATGTCGATCTGCGTCGGGCAGGCGTGCACGCACGGCGCGTCGTAGCAGTAGTGGCAGCGGCTCGCGGCCGCCGCGGCCGCGGTCGGGTCTAGCAGCGGCGCGATGTCCGCGAATTCGCAGGAGAGCTGCGTGGACGACTGGCGATGCGCGGCGATATCGCCGGTTGGCTGGGTGGTCATACGCGTTCCTTCGGCTGGGTGGAGGCAAAGCCGTCCCCGCCGGCTGCGTTGCGGCGCCGGGACGATCGTGCTGCGGAATGCGGTACGGCGGCGGCGTGCGGGCCGCGCGCCGCGTTACGGCTGCTGCGTCATGACACCGGCTCGCACGCGCGCGACAGCATCGCGTGCAGCAATACGTTCGCGCCGGCCTCGATCCACTCGGGCGTCGCGTCTTCGACCTCGTTATGACTGATGCCGTCGACGCACGGCACGAACACCATCGACGTCGGCGCGACCTGCGCGAGATAGCACGCATCGTGGCCGGCACCCGACACGATGTCGCGATGCGAATAGCCGAAGCGCTCGGCGGCGTCGCGCACGGCCTGCACGCACGCCGGATCGAATGCGACCGGCTTGTAGTAGAAGATCTGCTCGAGCGCCGTCTCGAGGCCGATGTCGGCCGCGATGCGCGCGACGCCGTCGCGCAGCGCGGCATCCATCTGCGCGAGCACCGCATCGTCCGGATGACGGAAATCGACGGTGAAGAACACGCGGCCCGGAATCACGTTGCGCGAGTTCGGATGCACCTGCATCATCCCGACCGTCGCGCAGCCGAACGGCGCGTGATCGAGGCCGATCCGGTTGACGAGATCGACGACGCGCGCCGCGCCGAGCAGCGCATCGCGACGGCGCGGCATCGGCGTGGGGCCGGCATGCGCTTCCTGTCCGGTCAACGTGATCTCGTACCAGCGCTGCCCTTGCGCATCGGTGACGACACCGATCGTCTTGCGCTCGGCTTCGAGAATCGGCCCTTGTTCGATATGCAGCTCGAACGCCGCATGCAACGGCCGGCCGCCGCACGGCACGTCGCCCGCATAGCCGATGCGCCGGAGTTCCTCGCCGATCGTCTTGCCGTCGACGTCCTTGCGCGACAGCCCGTACTCGAGCGTAAACACGCCCGCGAACACGCCCGACGCGACCATGGCAGGCGCGAAGCGCGAGCCTTCCTCGTTGGTCCAGATCACGACCTCGACCGGATGCTCGGTCTCGATCCCGTGGTCGTTCAGACTCCGAATCACCTCGAGACCGCCGAGCACGCCATAGATGCCGTCGAAGCGGCCGCCGGTCGGCTGCGAATCCGCGTGCGAGCCCGTGACGACCGGCGCCGCATCGGCGACGCGCCCGGCGCGGCGCATGAACACGTTGCCCATCGTATCGACGGTCACCGTGCACCCCGCTTCCTTCGCCCAGCGTACGATCAGGTCGCGGCCCGCCTTGTCGAGATCGGTCAGCGCAAGGCGGCACACGCCGCCCTTCGGCGTCGCGCCGATCTTCGCGATTTCCATCAGGCTGTTCCACAAACGCTTGCCGTCTACCTTGACCGACGGATCGATGGCCGTCCGCTTCAATGCTTCCGATACCGCATTCATTCGCGTCGCTCCTGTGGGGTCGGTGAGGTCGTCGATCCGGTCTTCGCCGGTGCGCATGCGGTCCGTTTCGGCGCACACGTGCACGGCTGCGGTGCGTGTGCGCATCGTTGACGCGTTTCGTCCGACACATCGCCGGCGGGGTTAGCACGGCTGCTCGCCGCGCATCGAATCCTGTCCGATTGGACAGGTTTTAGACGATCAAAATTGCCAAAGCAATGTCTTTCTTTGCGGGATCGAACGAGCGAGAAACGTGCCACCGCATCGCAACATCGCGTGCACCGGCCGCACGGCCGTGCATGGGCGCGACGCGCACGAGCGGCTAGAATGAAGCCCAACGCGGCATGCGCGCCGCGCAAGGACAACGATGAGACATGACGACGCGAGCGCCGCAGTGACCGAAAGCGATCCAGCGCACACGCCTTTGCGGCGACGCAAGGCGCACATCCGCGAGAGCAACGAAGCGCATCTGCTCGCGTGCGCGGAAGCCGTGTTCGCCGAGCGCGGGCTCGACGGGGCGAGCACCGCGATGATCGCGGAGCGCGCCGGTTTGCCGAAGGCGAACCTGCATTACTACTTCCCGACGAAACTCGCGCTGTACCGCCGCGTGCTCGACGATCTATTCGAGGACTGGCACCGCGCGGCCGGTTCGTTCGAGGCCGGCGACGATCCGGTGGAGGCGATCGGCAACTACGTGCGCGCGAAGATGGCGCTGTCGCGGCGCCGGCCGCTCGGCTCGAAGGTGTGGGCGAACGAGATCATCCACGGCGCCGAGCATATGCAGGACATTCTGTCGGACCGCGTGAAGCCGTGGTTCGATACGCGCGTGAAAGTGATCGACGGCTGGATCGCGCGCGGGCTGCTCGCGCCGATCGATGCGCGTGCGCTGATGTATCTGATCTGGGCGACCACGCAGCACTATGCGGATTTCGACGCGCAGATCCGTGCGCTGAGCGGCAAGCGTGCGCTCACGCAGAAGGCGTTCGACGAGAAGACCGAGCAGGTCGTGCAGCTCGTGCTGCGCGCGTGCGGCGCCGTGTCGCCGAAAGCGCCGCGCTAGCGCGCGCAAAAAGGGCGACGCGAGCGCGCAGCGGCGTGGCCGCGTGCGTCACTCGTCGTCGCCCCTCGCACCGCGCGCGCCACCGTGCCGCGCGCCGATGCACTCGCCGTTACGCGACGCGTTCGATCGCGATCGCCGTCGCTTCGCCTCCGCCGATGCACAGCGACGCGACGCCGCGCTTCAGGCCGTACGTTTCAAGCGCGGCCAGCAGCGTCACCATCACGCGTGCGCCCGATGCGCCGATCGGATGACCGAGCGCGCACGCACCGCCGTGCACGTTGACCTTGTCGTGCGGCAGATCGAGATCGCGCATCGCCGCCATCGGGACGACTGCGAACGCCTCGTTGATCTCGAACAGATCGACGTCGCGCAGGTTCCAGCCGGTCTTTTCGGATAGCGTGCGAATCGCGCCGATCGGCGCGGTCGCGAACAGATTCGGCTTGTTCGCAAACGTCGCGTGGCCAACGATCACGGCCTTCGGCGTGAGACCGAGACGCTGCGCTTCGGAGCGGCGCATCATCACGAGCGCGGCCGCGCCGTCCGAGATCGACGACGCGTTCGCAGCCGTGACGGTGCCGCCTTCACGGAACGCGGGCTTCAGCGTCGGGATCTTGTCGAGCTTCGCCTTGCCCGGCTGCTCGTCGATCGACACGACGGTTTCCGTCTTGCCGGCCTTCACCGTGACCGGCGCGATCTCGGCCGCGAAGCGACCTTCGGCGATCGCGCGCTGCGCACGCGTGAGCGACGCGATCGCGAACGCGTCCTGCGCTTCGCGCGTGAACTGATAGGCCTGCGCGCAGTCTTCCGCGAACGTGCCCATCAGGCGGCCTTTTTCATAGGCGTCCTCGAGCCCGTCGAGGAACATGTGATCGAGCACCTGGCCGTGCCCCATCCGCATGCCGGCGCGTGCCTTGGGCAGCAGATACGGCGCATTCGTCATGCTTTCCATCCCGCCCGCGACCGCGACCTTTGCCGAGCCGGCATACAGCAGATCGTGCGCGAACATCGCGGCCTTCATCCCCGAGCCACACATCTTGTTGACGGTCGTCGCGCCGGCCGATAGCGGCAGGCCGGCCTTCAGCGCGGCCTGACGTGCCGGCGCCTGCCCCTGTCCGGCCGGCAGCACGCAGCCGAACACAATTTCGTCGATGCGCTCGGCCGGTACGTTCGCGCGCTCGAGCGCCGCGCGGATCGCCACCGCGCCGAGATCGCTCGCGCTCGCCGCGGCCAGGTCGCCCTGAAAGCTGCCCATCGGCGTACGCGCCGCGCCGACGATTACGATCGGATCCTGTGTCGTCATGATTCGTTTCCTCCAGTGTCAGCGCGGTGCCATGCGCAACGCGCCATCGAGACGGATGACTTCGCCGTTCAGCATCGTGTTCGCGGCGATATGGCGCACCAGCGCCGCAAATTCTTCGGGACGTCCGAGCCGCGGCGGGAACGGCACGCTCTTGCCGAGCGCGTCCTGCACTTCCTGCGGCATCGCGGCCATCATCGGCGTGGCGAAAATGCCCGGCGCGATCGTCACGACCCGAATGCCGAAGCGCGCGAGCTCACGCGCGATCGGCAGCGTCATGCCGACCACGCCGCCTTTCGACGCCGCATACGCGGCCTGTCCGATCTGGCCGTCGAACGCGGCCACCGATGCGGTGTTCACGATCACGCCGCGCTCGCCTTCCGCGTCGGCGTCCTGCTTCGACATCGCCTCGGCGGCAAGCCGGATCATGTTGAACGTGCCGACGAGGTTGATCGATACCGCACGCGTAAAGCGCTCGAGCGAATGCGGCCCGTCGCGGCCGACGACCTTCTCGCCCGGCGCGACGCCCGCGCAGTTCACGAGCCCGTCGATGCGGCCGAACGCGTCGCGTGCGGCCGCGATCGCGGCCTGCCCGTCGGCTTCGCTCGTGACGTCGGTCTTCAGCAGGCGTGCCGCCGCGCCGAGCTCGTGCGCGACGCTCGCCAGCGCGTCGCCATTGACGTCCAGCAGCATCGCCTTGCCGCCTTCGGCGACGACCATGCGCGCCACCGCGGCGCCGAGGCCGGAACCGGCGCCCGTGATCAGGAAAACGCGATCTTTGATCTTCATTCGGAGTCCGTTATAGAAGTATTCAGGATTGGGCAGCGGCCTTGTCGGCCTCCATCTTGCGCAGCACGAAGCGCTGGATCTTGCCGCTCGGCGTTTTCGGCAGCGCGTCGACGAACTCGATCGCGCGCGGATAGGCGTGCGCGGACAGCCGCCGTTTCACGTGCAGACTCAACGCTTCGGCGAGTGCCGGCGTGCCTTCGTAGCCGTTCGACAGCACGACGAAGGCCTTGACGATCTCCGTGCGCTCGGGATCGGGCACGCCGATCACGGCCGCCTCGCTGACCGCCTCATGTTCGATCAGCGCGCTCTCGACGTCGAACGGGCCGATTCGGTAGCCGGACGACGTGATGACGTCGTCCGCGCGGCCGATGAAGCTGACGGTTCCGTCCGGCTCCAGTTCGACGTTGTCGCCCGTGCGGTAATAGCCGCCTGCGATCGCCGGCGTGTCCTGCCGCCAGTATCCGTCGAACCACAGCAGCGGCGAACGCGCGATGTCGATCGCGAGCGTGCCGGGCTCGCCCGGACCGAGCTCGCGACCCGCGTCGTCGAGCACCGCGACGCGGTAGCCCGGCATCGCGAAACCGGCGGAACCGGGATGGACGACGTGCGCGAGCCCGTGATGGTTGTTCACGACCATGCCGAGCTCGGTCTGGCCGTAATGATCGTAGATCGGCGCGCCGAGCGCCGCATCGAACCAGCGCACGACTTCCGGGTTCAGCGGTTCGCCCGCGCTGCTGACCACGCGCAGTTTGCCCTTGATGCGCGCGGCCGCATCGGAGCCGGCCGCCATCAGCATCCGGTACGCCGTCGGCGAACCGGCGAGGCTCGTAATGCCGAGCCGTTCGATCACGTCGTAGGTGCTGTCGACCGTAAAGCCGCCTTCGTACAGCGTCGTCGCGTGGCCAAGCAGCAGCGGTCCGGTGATCGCGTAATACAGTCCGTATGCCCAGCCGGGATCGGCAATGTTCCAGAACCGGTCTTCGGCGCGCAGGTCGACGGCATCGCACATGTACTGGCGAAACGCGAGCAGCGCGCGCAGCGGCACGGGCACGCCCTTCGGCAAGCCCGTCGTGCCCGACGTCGACATCATCATGAACAGGTCGGTGCCCTTGCGCAGTACGGGCTCGAACGTATCGGACTGCGCGTCCAGCGCCGCGCGGAAGTCGATGTCGCCGTCCGGCAGCGGCGCTTCGGGAGCGCGCACCGTCGCGACCGGCGGACAATCGGCAACCTCGTCGAGCTTCGCGCGGTTCGCGACGTTCGTCACGACGAGTCGCGCATCGCTCATGCGCAGCCGGTGCTCGATCGCCTTCGGACCGAACGCCGTGAACAGCGGCTGATAGACGGCGCCCGCGCGCCACGTGCCGAGGATCGTCGCGACCAGTTCGGGCGTGCGCGGCAACAGCCCGGCCACCACGTCGCCCGGCTTCACGCCGCGCGCGACCAGCAGATTCGCCACGCGCGCTGCAAGCGCTTTCATCTGAGCAAACGTGAAGCGACGATGCGCGCCGTCGATGTCGATCCAGTCGAGTGCGACCGCATCGCCGGACGCATGACGGTCGCAGCATTCGACGCAGGCGTTCAGGCCGTGCTCGAGGTCGCCGTGCAGGTGCGCCGCGACAGTGTCGATTCGGAACCGGGCCACGGCGTCGGCATACGCCGGCACCGCCCGGGCGGTTGCTCCATCAGGCATGCGTGTCTCCTGTTCGTTATGACCGCCGGCGGGCCGCAGGGCGTCGGGGGTACATCGATGGTAGACAGCCGTCACATTGCAATCAATGACAAACAGAAACTAGAATCGTGATCGGTTTTGCCATGTCGGGAGACAGCAGACGAAATGGGGCCGCAAATGATCTCGCCGGGCTTCGTCGAGGATGCGCTTGCATGCATGCGTCGGCAAGGGCTTCCGATCGCGCCCGTGCTGCACGCGGCCGGGCTGCCGCCGGTCGTGCGCGAGCCCGTGACGCCGCAGCAGTACGGCCGGCTGTGGCTCGAGATCGCCAGCGCGCTCGACGACGAATTCTTCGGGCTCGCCGCGCGCCCGATGCGGCGCGGCAGCTTCACGCTGCTGTGTCACGCCGTGCTGAACGCCGGCACGCTCGAAAAGGCGTTGCGGCGCGCGCTGCAGTTTCTGCGCGTGGTGCTCGACGAACCGCACGGCGAACTCGTCGTCGCGGACGGGCTGGCGCAGATCGTGCTCGCGCCGTCCGACACGCCGTATCCGGCGTTTGCATACCGGACGTTCTGGCTGATTCTGCTCGGCGTCGCGTGCTGGCTGATCGGCCGGCGTATCCCGCTGCAGCGCATCGATTTCGCGTGCGCGAGCCCCGCGCAGCGCAGCGACTATCACCGCTTCTTCGGCGTGCCCGTGCATTTCGATCGTCCGGACAGCCGGCTCACGTTCAATGCCGCGTATCTGTCGCTGCCGACGATCCGGTCGGCGCAGGCATTGAAGACGTTTCTGCGCGGCGCGCCCGGCAATCTGCTGGTGCGCTATCGGCACGATACGGGCTGGGTCGCGCGAACGCGCACGCATCTGAAAGCGTTGCCTGCAGCCGAATGGCCGGACTTCGACACGCTGGCTGCGCGGCTCGGCACGACGCCGCCGACGCTGCGGCGACGCTTGCGCAGCGAAGGACAGAGCTTCGCGTCGATCAAGGACGAACTGCGTGGTGCGCTCGCGCAGTCGCTGCTGCGAGAACAGACGTTGAGCGTCGCGGAGATCGCGGCCGCGCTCGGATTTACCGAACCGAGCGCGTTTCATCGTGCGTTTCGGAAATGGACAGGCACGAGTCCCGGCGCGTTTCGGCGCGACATCAACAACGCGACGCAGGCCGAGCGGTGAGGGGCCGGTTTGTGCAGAAGCTGGCGGTCGATGCGTTTGCTCCGTCGGCTCTCGCGCACCCGCTGCTCTCGGGCCGACGCGGGGCGGAGCCCGGCTGTGCGCAATGCTCGGACCAGGTTGCGCGTGACACGGCCTGCTCACATACCGAGCGGTCCTTGCCGGCGAGGTCGCTGCGATGATGGTGGTCGATCTGGGTGTTGCTTCGGTGCTGGGTGTCGTCGGATCCGCCGTGTCGCTGGTGGCGCCCGTGCCGTACGCGCTCGCGATCTACCGTCGCACCGTTCGCCCGCATCTGTTCACGTGGCTCATCTGGTCGGTCGTCACGGTCATTGCTGCGGCCGGTCAGTTCGTGGCGGGAGCGGGACCGTCGGCGTGGTGCACGGCAGCGATCGCCGTCACCTGCGTGCTGACCTTCGTAGCGAGCATCTTTCGCGGCGAACGCAGCTGGCCTCGCGCCGACTGGATGTTCCTGTGTGCTGCGCTATCGGCCATTCCGCTCTGGATGCTGACCGATGATCCGACGCTGTCGATCTGCCTGGTGACGTTGATCGAGCTGGCCGGCCTCGGCCCGACCGTTCGCAAGACGATCCGTGATCCGTGGAGCGAAAGCCTGACCTATTTCGCGCTCTGCATCGTCAAATACGCGCTCGCAGTGCTGGCGCTGCAGAGCTGGAGCGTCGCAGTCGCGTTTTACCCGATCGTCAATGTCCTGGCGTCGATCGGCATCTGCGTGGTGATGATCGCGGGACGACGTCGATTGCGGTTGAAAGCGAAAGTCGAGCGCGGCTCGTGAACGATACGACGAACGGGAGACGAAATGCGGCACACCATTTACCGTACGTGCCGCCCGCGCTTCGGACACCAAGCCGTTGACGATGCTGGCTCGCCTGTCGAAGGCGCACTGAGGGTGTCCGTGAGAATGGCTCGACTTTGGGAAACGCATCTCACGATCACGCCGGAGACGATCGACGAGTCGATCGGCTATGTCGCCTAGTGCGAGCGTCGGATCGTCGGTTTCTGGGTTAGGGCGGCGATGGACTGCGAGCGACCGACACCCGGATGGCTGTTTGTCCGTCCGGATCATATCGGTCAGGGTATTGGCCGCCCCTGTGGACGGCGGTTCGGACAGAACTGCAGCGCGAGGCATCGCGAGTTTCGTGATCGAAGCCGACCCGAATGCAGCAGCGCTCTATCTGTCGCTCGGCGCGTAGAAGATCGGCGAAAAGGAATCGGCCGTCGTCCCGGGCAGGTTTTTGCCGATCTTGCGGATCATGGTTTGAGCGGGGAAACGGTTCGAGAATGAAACGCCAGAGAGCAGACGGTCGTGCCGAATCACTCGGTCGTTTTCGCGCATCTCCCGCGCATGCGATGCGCTGGAGACGGGAAGAGGATTAGAGCGACGCATTTCGGCCGTCACAAATGCAAAAACCCCCGCCTGATCAGGCGGGGGTTTTTGGCTTAGGGAGCCTGACGATTACCTACTTTCACACGGGAATCCGCACTATCATCGGCGTAGAGTCGTTTCACGGTCCTGTTCGGGATGGGAAGGGGTGGGACCGACTCGCTATGGTCATCAGGCAAAGAGGGTTGTTGCGCCGCTTCGCAGCGCAACCAATCGGGAAGAAGCAGTAATTTTGGGTTGTGCGTATCGCACACGAGAATCCAACATGTCGCTTTGGATCGCAGCCGGTGCTGTCGCACGGCGCCGATCTACAAGGCAGACTTGTTATAGGATCAAGCCTTACGGGCAATTAGTATCGGTTAGCTGAACGCATTACTGCGCTTACACACCCGACCTATCAACGTCCTGGTCTCGAACGACCCTTCAAGGAGGTCAAGCCTCCAGGGATATCTCATCTTAAGGCGAGTTTCCCGCTTAGATGCTTTCAGCGGTTATCTCTTCCGAACATAGCTACCCGGCGATGCGACTGGCGTCACAACCGGTACACCAGAGGTTCGTCCACTCCGGTCCTCTCGTACTAGGAGCAGCCCCCTTCAAATATCCAACGCCCACGGCAGATAGGGACCAAACTGTCTCACGACGTTTTAAACCCAGCTCACGTACCTCTTTAAATGGCGAACAGCCATACCCTTGGGACCGGCTACAGCCCCAGGATGAGATGAGCCGACATCGAGGTGCCAAACACCGCCGTCGATATGAACTCTTGGGCGGTATCAGCCTGTTATCCCCAGAGTACCTTTTATCCGTTGAGCGATGGCCCTTCCATACAGAACCACCGGATCACTATGACCTGCTTTCGCACCTGCTCGACTTGTCGGTCTCGCAGTTAAGCACGCTTATGCCATTGCACTATCAGCACGATTTCCGACCGTACCTAGCGTACCTTCGTACTCCTCCGTTACCCTTTGGGAGGAGACCGCCCCAGTCAAACTGCCTACCATGCACTGTCCCCGATCCGGATCACGGACCAAGGTTAGAACCTCAAACAAACCAGGGTGGTATTTCAAGGACGGCTCCACCGAAACTAGCGTTCCGGTTTCATAGCCTCCCACCTATCCTACACAGATCGGTTCAAAGTCCAATGCAAAGCTACAGTAAAGGTTCATGGGGTCTTTCCGTCTAGCCGCGGGTAGATTGCATCATCACAAACACTTCAACTTCGCTGAGTCTCGGGAGGAGACAGTGTGGCCATCGTTACGCCATTCGTGCAGGTCGGAACTTACCCGACAAGGAATTTCGCTACCTTAGGACCGTTATAGTTACGGCCGCCGTTTACCGGGACTTCAATCAAGAGCTTGCACCCCATCATTTAATCTTCCGGCACCGGGCAGGCGTCACACCCTATACGTCCACTTTCGTGTTTGCAGAGTGCTGTGTTTTTATTAAACAGTCGCAGCCACCAGTTTATTGCAACCCCTTCACCCTTCCAGCGCAGGCTGGTCAAGCTACAAGGGCGTACCTTATCCCGAAGTTACGGTACCAATTTGCCGAGTTCCTTCTCCCGAGTTCTCTCAAGCGCCTTAGAATACTCATCTCGCCCACCTGTGTCGGTTTGCGGTACGGTCATCGTTAGACTGAAGCTTAGAGGCTTTTCTTGGAACCACTTCCAATTGCTTCGCGACCGAAGTCGCTCGCGCCACACCCTTGAATCCTGCGCCCGGATTTGCCTAAGCGCCTTCTCCAATGCAGCGACCGGGACGTCCAACACCCGGACAACCTTCCGCGATCCGTCCCCCCATCGCATCTAACGACGGTGCAGGAATATTGACCTGCTTCCCATCAGCTACGCATTTCTGCCTCGCCTTAGGGGCCGACTCACCCTACGCCGATGAACGTTGCGTAGGAAACCTTGGGCTTACGGCGAGGGGGCCTTTCACCCCCTTTATCGCTACTCATGTCAGCATTCGCACTTCCGATACCTCCAGCATCCTTTACAAGACACCTTCGCAGGCTTACGGAACGCTCTCCTACCATGCGAGCAAGCTCGCATCCGCAGCTTCGGTATATGGCTTAGCCCCGTTACATCTTCCGCGCAGGACGACTCGATCAGTGAGCTATTACGCTTTCTTTAAAGGGTGGCTGCTTCTAAGCCAACCTCCTGACTGTTTTAGCCTTCCCACTTCGTTTCCCACTTAGCCATATTTGGGGACCTTAGCTGGCGGTCTGGGTTGTTTCCCTCTTGACACCGGACGTTAGCACCCGATGTCTGTCTCCCGTGATTGCACTCTTCGGTATTCGGAGTTTGCTATGGCGGGGTAATCTGCAATAGACCCCCCAACCATGACAGTGCTCTACCCCCGAAGGTGAGACACGAGGCACTACCTAAATAGTTTTCGGAGAGAACCAGCTATTTCCAGGTTTGTTTAGCCTTTCACCCCTATCCACAGCTCATCCCCTAACTTTTCAACGTTAGTGGGTTCGGACCTCCAGTACGTGTTACCGCACCTTCATCCTGGCCATGGATAGATCACCTGGTTTCGGGTCTACGCCCAGCAACTGAACGCCCTATTCGGACTCGCTTTCGCTACGCCTGCCCTATACGGTTAAGCTTGCTACTGAACGTAAGTCGCTGACCCATTATACAAAAGGTACGCCGTCACCCCTTACGAGGCTCCGACTGTTTGTATGCATGCGGTTTCAGGATCTATTTCACTCCCCTCCCGGGGTTCTTTTCGCCTTTCCCTCACGGTACTGGTTCACTATCGGTCGATCACGAGTATTTAGCCTTGGAGGATGGTCCCCCCATCTTCAGACAGGATTTCACGTGTCCCGCCCTACTTGTCGTACACCTAGTTCTTTCATACTGTTTTCGCCTACAGGGCTATCACCTGCTATGGCCGCACTTTCCAGAGCGTTCGGCTAACAATACGAATAAAGAGTACAAGGCTCATCCCATTTCGCTCGCCACTACTTTGGGAATCTCGGTTGATTTCTTTTCCTGCGGTTACTTAGATGTTTCAGTTCACCGCGTTCGCTTCACATGACCTATGTATTCAGTCATGGATACTCCATACGGAGTGGGTTTCCCCATTCGGACATCCCCGGATCAAAGCTTGTTTGCCAGCTCCCCGGGGCTTTTCGCAGGCTACCGCGTCCTTCATCGCCTGTGATCGCCAAGGCATCCACCACATGCACTTGTTCGCTTGACCCTATAACGAGTCTGTCTCATGTCGGCCATCGTTAGCGCTTCAGCGCTTACGAGGGCCCCATCCCCGCATGGGGACGACAGTCGCTACAGGTTGAGTTCTCGCGTGTCGCTCAGCGTTAGTGCTTTAGCACTTACACGGAGCCCACACTACGTGTGTGCCGTATTCCAATTGAGCCGAACATGAAGTTCGAATCATCTTGAGATACATCGATACAATCACAACCCGGATAGTTTCCACGTCCATCTCATAAGACGCTTCCGCTATCCAAATTACTTACTTCTTCCTGATTGTTAAAGAACGACAGCCGATACAGTTTCCTGCATCACTCTGACTGGCTCAATCGCCAATGCCAAATCCTCGGTTCGCTTTCGAACCAAGCACTTCGCATTGAAGATTGGTGGAGGCAGACGGGATCGAACCGACGACCCCCTGCTTGCAAAGCAGGTGCTCTCCCAGCTGAGCTATGCCCCCATACAGAGACCACCCAGGTTTCTTCTCGCCAGACAACTTGGTGGGTCTGGTTGGATTCGAACCAACGACCCCCGCCTTATCAAGACGGTGCTCTAACCGACTGAGCTACAGACCCCTGAGTCTGTCTTGATTACAGCCGATAAGCGTGAGCGCTCAACTTCGCGAGTAGCTCTGGAAAGGAGGTGATCCAGCCGCACCTTCCGATACGGCTACCTTGTTACGACTTCACCCCAGTCATGAATCCTACCGTGGTGACCGTCCTCCTTGCGGTTAGACTAGCCACTTCTGGTAAAACCCACTCCCATGGTGTGACGGGCGGTGTGTACAAGACCCGGGAACGTATTCACCGCGGCATGCTGATCCGCGATTACTAGCGATTCCAGCTTCATGCACTCGAGTTGCAGAGTGCAATCCGGACTACGATCGGTTTTCTGGGATTAGCTCCCCCTCGCGGGTTGGCAACCCTCTGTTCCGACCATTGTATGACGTGTGAAGCCCTACCCATAAGGGCCATGAGGACTTGACGTCATCCCCACCTTCCTCCGGTTTGTCACCGGCAGTCTCCTTAGAGTGCTCTTGCGTAGCAACTAAGGACAAGGGTTGCGCTCGTTGCGGGACTTAACCCAACATCTCACGACACGAGCTGACGACAGCCATGCAGCACCTGTGCGCCGGTTCTCTTTCGAGCACTCCCGAATCTCTTCAGGATTCCGACCATGTCAAGGGTAGGTAAGGTTTTTCGCGTTGCATCGAATTAATCCACATCATCCACCGCTTGTGCGGGTCCCCGTCAATTCCTTTGAGTTTTAATCTTGCGACCGTACTCCCCAGGCGGTCAACTTCACGCGTTAGCTACGTTACTAAGGAAATGAATCCCCAACAACTAGTTGACATCGTTTAGGGCGTGGACTACCAGGGTATCTAATCCTGTTTGCTCCCCACGCTTTCGTGCATGAGCGTCAGTATTGGCCCAGGGGGCTGCCTTCGCCATCGGTATTCCTCCACATCTCTACGCATTTCACTGCTACACGTGGAATTCTACCCCCCTCTGCCATACTCTAGCCTGCCAGTCACAAATGCAGTTCCCAGGTTGAGCCCGGGGATTTCACATCTGTCTTAACAGACCGCCTGCGCACGCTTTACGCCCAGTAATTCCGATTAACGCTCGCACCCTACGTATTACCGCGGCTGCTGGCACGTAGTTAGCCGGTGCTTATTCTTCCGGTACCGTCATCCCCCGACTGTATTAGAGCCAAGGATTTCTTTCCGGACAAAAGTGCTTTACAACCCGAAGGCCTTCTTCACACACGCGGCATTGCTGGATCAGGCTTTCGCCCATTGTCCAAAATTCCCCACTGCTGCCTCCCGTAGGAGTCTGGGCCGTGTCTCAGTCCCAGTGTGGCTGGTCGTCCTCTCAGACCAGCTACTGATCGTCGCCTTGGTAGGCCTTTACCCCACCAACTAGCTAATCAGCCATCGGCCAACCCTATAGCGCGAGGCCCGAAGGTCCCCCGCTTTCATCCGTGGATCGTATGCGGTATTAATCCGGCTTTCGCCGGGCTATCCCCCACTACAGGACATGTTCCGATGTATTACTCACCCGTTCGCCACTCGCCACCAGGTGCAAGCACCCGTGCTGCCGTTCGACTTGCATGTGTAAGGCATGCCGCCAGCGTTCAATCTGAGCCAGGATCAAACTCTTCAGTTCAAACCTGTTACTGTTTTCGGTTCTCTCGAACCGGTCGCTCACTCAAAGCTGACAGGTCATATGAATTGCTTCATAAACCTGACTTACTTTAGTGTGAGACTCTTGATACTTTTGCTATCCCGATCCGAAGATCAGGTCTCGCTCACATCAAGCGCCCACACTTATCGGCTGTTAGTTTTTAAAGAACATATCTGCGAGCAGATCGTCTTGCTCAGCAGCGCTGCGTTGTCAGCAGCAGAGAAGCGAGATTATGAACACTGTTTCGCAGCTCGTCAACAACTTTTTTCACTACATCGTTGCGACTGCGCGGTTCTTCTTCCTTCGTCGGCCGGGCGCTCTATGCTGCAGCACACCTCCGGCTCCGCTTCCCCTCTCGCGCCGCGTTTCCGTTAGCGCGAAAGAGGCGTGATTCTATGCAGCCCACGTCCAACACGCAAGCGGTTTGTGAAAATATTTTTAAAGAGACGCGACGCGCCACAGCACGTTCCTGCTTCTTCTATATATACGCGACGCTCACGCCACGACCGTGTCTGCCGGTTGCCCGTAACGCGTGTCGAACAAGCTGCCGCGCGCGGTCGAGTATCATGCCGCGATCGCATACACACTTACGATGACGATGGACAGCTTCACACAATCGGGCGAGGCCGATCTCCGCGCCGAATTCGCTGCGCTGCGCGAACGCGCCGCCACCCTGGAAGAACGGGTCCCGCCGCTGCTGCAACGCATCTCCGATGTATTGCAGCGGATCAGCGGCGAAACGGAACTGGCGGACGAGCATCGCGAACGACTCGTCGGCGCACGCAACGCAGCGATGGTATCGATCGAAAACTATCAGCAAGCGATTCCGTTCGTGCAGACCGCCGATTCGATCATCGAGCAGCTCGACAAAACGCCCGCGCGCGACGAGGACGCGGAGTGGCGCGAAGCACTGCTGCAGCGACTCGACGAACTCATCGACGTCGCCATCGTCATGATCGACGATGCGGACAATTACTTCGAGCAGGCGCGCGCCTGCGATCTGGCGAGCGTGCCCTCGTCCATCCTCGAGGACTGACGACTCATCGCATCGCACATCGGAATCGGCAATGTGCCGACTTCACGCATGCCGACGTTCCGACGTTCGATATGTGCTGCGTCGGCCGCAACGGCCGGCCGCTTGCTCGAACCGAATGGCGCGCTCGGTCGCTCTCCAGCGCGGGAACGCAAAACAACGACGCAGCCGCCACTACGACGGATCGAGGACGATCGGCTCCGCCACGACCGGCACACGGATATGCCCGCCTTGCGCATCGCCATACGCGTGCGCGCTTCCTTCGATCACGAATCGTGCCGTCACCGCGCATAACGCCGCATCGCGCGCATCGACCGTCCGCAGCGTTGCGACGTCGATCCCGAGCCGTTCCAGCAACTGTCGACGCTGAATCCGCTTCTGCTTCGCCGACGCCGTGGCCTTGCCGAGCAACGCGCACGTGATCGCATACGGATACGTCTCGAAACTCACACGGCCGCCGCCATAGTGCGCGTCGACCAATAGCGGATACGCGCCGGCGAGCGCCCGATACACGCGCTCACCGACGAACATCCAGTCGAAGAAGCCCGACGCACTCGAGATCGCCTGCTCGCGCGTCGGCGTCGGAAAACACGAAATGCGCTCGCGCGCGAGCGCCTGCTCGACCGGCCGACGTCCGTTACCGGCCCACCATTGGCTCGGCGCGTCGACACCCACGGCAACGACGTCATGTCGGAGGCATAGCGGCAGCAGTGCTTCGGGCGCGATCCGCGCCTCATGGCAGACGACCGTCGAACCGCGCAGGATCACGAGATCGCACTGCTTCTTGTCGCCGCCGACGTCGACGCCGGCAACCGCGCGCGTCGACGACGCCTCACCGCGCCTGCCCCGCGCACGGCCGGTCGAACGATCGTCACGCATCGCGGCGCCTCACTCGCTCGGCCGCGTGGCGTACGCGGCATCGAAGATCGCTTCGAGCCCCGGATGCACGCCGCGCATCCGGTCGACGACCGACTTCGCCCAGTCGAAATACGCCTGCTTGCGCTCGAGCGGCCAGTCGGCCGGAGGATGCTGCGCAATGTCGCGCAGATTGCAGATCTTGTCGGCGAGCTTCACGAGCTTCGCGCGGCGGCTGATGTGGGCCGCGTGCTCGACCTGCAGCCGCTTGCGCGTTTCCTTCGGCAGCGACTTGTCGTCGGTGACTTCGAGCACGATGTCCGCGACGTCCTTGCCGAACAGACGCAGCAGTTCCAGCTCGGTCGTCTCCGTGTCCTCGATCGTGTCGTGCAGCACGGCGGCGACGATCACGCGTTCGTCCTCGATGCCGACTTCGTTCGCCAGCACGTCGGCGAGCGCGATCGGATGATTGATGTACGGCGACGCCTCCTCGTCCTTGCGACGCTGATTCCGATGCCGGTCCGCCGCGAACGCGATGGCCGCGATCAGCTTGTTCATGACACCTCCCGTCGTATGGACGCACCCGCGGCTGCGTCGACCGCCCGCGCACCGAATCCGTCATCGTACGCGCATGCGGCCGCCGGACGCGTGCGCTGCCATACCGGCCCGCTGCGTCTCATGCAGCCGCCGATTGCCGCTGCAGCTCGATCACGTTGACCTGGGCGCCGAACACATCCGCGATGAGCGGCAGCAGATGGTCGTGGTGCGTCAGGAACAGCACCTGCGTGCGCGTCGACAGATCGCGCAGCGCCTCGAACCCGGCCTTCGCACGCGTATCGTCGAAATTGATGAACAAATCGTCGGCGACGAACGGCAGCGACGTCCGGCTGCCGAGCTGCAACTCCAGCGCCGCGATCCGCAGCGCGAGAAACAACTGGTCGCGCGTGCCTTCGCTGAGCCCGGCCACTTCGACCGACGTGCCGCTCGTGCGCCGTGCATACAGCGCAGGCGGCGTCCGCTCGGTATCGACGGTCAGCCGTGCAAACTCGCCGAGCGTCAGCCCCGCAAAAATCTCGCCGGCGCGCCGCAGCATCGGCCCTTGCTTCTGGTCGCGATAGCGATCGGTCGCCCACTTCAGCAAACGGCTCGCCGTCGCGGCTTCCAGATACTGCTCGGCCGCATCGCCCATCGCGGCCAGCGCTTCCTGACGCTTCGCCTCCGCGAGCGCCGCATTGGCGTGTCCGTCGATCGCGCCGAATGCCTGCTCGGCGACGACCTGCTGCTGCGCGAGCGCATTGAGCCGCTTGCCGACATCCTCGATCGATTGCTTCACGGCTTCGAGGTGCGCCGGTACGGCCGCAATCTCGTATTCCGCGACTTCCGCTTCGAGCGCCGCGCGCGACAGCCCGTCTCCGTCGCGCGTCAGCTGCTGTTGCGCGGCATCGACCGCTCGCCGAAGCGCGCGACGACGGTCGGAACGTTCGGCAAGCCGCAGCGCTTCGTCGATCGTCGCGACGCCCGCCAGCTGAAGCAGCGGGTAGACGCGCGCATCGGCGCCGGCCACTGCTGCGGCAGCGTCGGCGACCTTGTCGTCGGCCTGCCGGATCGCTTCGTCCGCACGCTCGATCGCGCGAGCGGTTTCCACCGCGGCAGACAGGCGCGCGCTCAGCCGGCGCGCGACTTCGAGCCAGTCGCCGATCGTCAGCCATTCCGGCGCCAGCGCTTCGGCGAGCCGTCGCGCGCCTGCCTCGAGCGCGGCCAGCTCCGCGCGCATCGTCGCGATCCGGTTGCGCGGCGCATCGGCCGCAGCAAGCTCGGCCGTCACCGTATTCGCGAGTGCCAGTGCGCCCTCCGCTGCCGCGAGCGACGTCGCGCTCGCGGCAAGCCGTGCATCGGCGAGCGCGTCGCGCCACTGCTGCTGCCATGCGTCGTACGCGGACTGCGCCTGATCGACGCGCGATCGCGCCGTCGCGCAGCCGCGCTCGGCTTCCCGTGCGCGTTCGTCGAGGCTCTCCTTGCGCGCACTCGCCTTCTCCGCGGACTGCACGAACGTCTCGGCCGTCGCGACGAGCGTGTCCAGCCCTTGCGCGTCGTCGCCGCGCGATACGGCGCGCAACGCCGCGCGCAGTGCCGACTCTGCGCGCGTGCGCGTGTCGCGCAGCATGTCGCGTTCGTTGCGCAGCCGCTCGACGTCCGCCTGCGCGACGAATACCGCATCGCGTCGTGCCAGCCAGTCCGTCATTGCATCGAGCGGCATGCCGGGCACGCCGGCCGCCGCAGCGCATGCCGCCCACGCGTCGCGATGTGCGGCGAGGTCGCGTTCGCGGTCGTCGAGCACCGCTTGCCGGCGTGCGACGCGCGCACGCGCGGTTTCGACTTGCTGACGCAGCGATTGCAGCGTCGCGGCCGCTTGCGTCGCACCGAGCTGCGCATCGACGAGCTGGTCGGCGACGCGAATCGCGTCGTCGACGGCCGGTGCGCCCGCCGCGAGGTCGACCGCACCGCTGCGCACATCGCTCCATGCACGGTCGCGGCGCGCACGGGCGGCAAGCACTTCCGCCGTCGTGACGACGGGGTGGTTCTCGGCGAAATGCCGTTCCTGCAATGCCAGCCGTTCGAGCTCTTCCTGCGCAGCGTCGCGCGCATCGCGCGCCGCTGCGACCGCACTCATGCATTCGCTTTCCGCCTTGAGCAGCGCACCGACCCGTGCCGCGGACGGCACGTCGAGCGCATGCAACGCGTCGACGGGCCGGCGCCACGGACCGAGCGCATCGAGCGCGCCGGCCAGCACGCGCTCGGCGCTCGCGATTTCGGCTTCAAGCGCATGCTCGCGCTGTCCGATGTTGCGCAGGCCGCGCGCATCGACGAGCGCGGCACGCAGCGGCTCCGGTACGTCGACGGTCGACACGCTCGCCAATTGTTCGCGCACCTGATCGGCCTCGCGCATCCGCTCGTCGAGCGAATCGCGTGCGCCGACGAGCGCCTGATGAAGCGCGCCGTGTTCGCGCAGCAGGCTTTCGACCGTCTTCAACGCGAGCGCCGACGGCAACGCCGCGCGCAATGCCGATTCGTCGCTCGGCCAGCCCAGTTGCGCAGCCGCGTCGAATGCGGCCGACAGACGCCGGTCGACTTCCGCGCCGAGCAGCAGCAAATCCTGTGCGTGGTGCGCGCACGTGGCGCGCAGCCGTTCGAGCGCTTCGATGTCGGCCGCGCGCGCGAGCGCATCCGTATCGCCGTCGATCGCATCGCGCGCCTGCCGCTTGGCGATCAGATCCGCGCGGCGCGCCTCGAGCACCTTTTGCTCCGCGGCGAGATCGCCCTGCGCCTTCAGCAGCTCCGCACCCGCGGAAGGCGGCAGGTCCACCACGTCGCCGAGCTCCGCCAACGCGGCCTCGTTGAGCGCCAGTTCCTTCAGATACGGCGCAAGCCGTCGGACGCGCTCGAATTTCGAGCGCAGCGATTCGAGCCGCCGCAGCTCCGTGCGCGCCAGCGCGATCTCGTGCTCGACCGCTTCGCGCGCTTCCTTCCTGTCGACCCAGTCGCGCGTGCGCACCTGCACTGCCTTCAGTTCGGCCACCGCTTCGTTGAACGCCGTTTCGGCAACCGCAAATGCGCTGCCGCTGCGCCGCGGCGCCCACAGTTCCGCGGCCCGTGCGTCGAGTTCGTCGCGCACGGAGCCGAGCCGGCCGACGCCGGCCGCCGATTCGAACAGCACCTGGCCGAGCTTGTCCGATGCGTCCAGGATGCTGCGTCCGCCATCGACAAGCCGACCGTGGTCGAGCCCGAACATCTGCTCGAAGAATTCGCGCGTCGCGCCGTCAAGCACGGCCGCGAGATAGTCGTCGGGCAGCTTGTCGTTGTCGCGTGTACGCAGCGAGCTGCGGCCTCGCGCGCGATGAAACGCGAGCGTCGCCCCGCCGCTTTCGAGCACGCCGCCGATCCGCAGATCGGGCGTGCCATGCAGAAAGTCGAGGGGCGTCTGCAGCTTCATCCCGAACAGCAGTTCCGTCACCGCCGTCCGAATCGTCGACTTGCCGGCTTCGTTCGGCCCGACGATCACATGGAAATCCTGCGTCGCCGCCGGAAAAAGCAATGTCTCGTCGGTGAACTTGCCGTACCGAATCAGATCGAGTTGACCGATGCGCATCGCTTATTCTCCTCTCGCCAGTCGCGCGAGCAGCGCGGGACCGACCTGCCGAACCAGTGCCGTCAGATCGCCTTCGCGCGCGAGCGCGAGCAGCGGCACGTCCTCCTTCACGTCGCTGCGCACCTTGCCGAGGAACGGCTTCAGATCGCGTTCGAGCAGCGCGAGGAAATCGGGATCGTGCGCGGCGTCGGCGAGAATCTGCTTCAGATCGTCGAGCGCTTCCAGCGGTTCGCCGGCGCCGTACGGCTGCTCGGGCGGCGACGTCGCGAGCCGCACCTTCTCGAGCCACAGCCGCTCATTGCCGATGATGCCGATCTGATTCAGCACCTCCGCACGCAGCTGCGTCGCGCGCCCGAAGAACAATCCGTGCGCCGGCGTGCGTCCCGTCACCGTCACGCGTACCGCGCGCGGCACATGCGCATCGACGCTCAGCAGCGTCTCCAGCGAATGCCCGATCTTGCGCGACAGATCGGCAACGCTCACGCAGTCCGACGCGTCGACCGCCAGCGATTCCCAGCGCAACACGTCGAGGTACAGACGCTCGACCTGCGTGCGTCCCTGCTCGACCGTCACGAGCACCGCACCGCGCCGCCCGGTCTCGCGGATATGCCGTCCCTGCAGGTTGCCCGGAAATACGATCGTCGACGGTCCCGTCCATTGCTGAAACTCGTGCACGTGGCCGAGCGCCCAGTAGTCGTAGCCCTTCGCATGCAGTTCCGCGAGCGTGCACGGCGCGTAGTTCGCGTGCGCCGCATAGCCTTCGAGCGCCGTATGCAGCACGCCGATGTTGTAGTAGCCGGGCACCGGATCGGGGTAGCCGGTCGCGAGATTGTCGACGACCGCCTTGTCCTTGAAGCTCTGTCCGTGCAACGCCACTTCGAACTCGGGCAGCCGATGCGTTTCCGGCTTGCGATGATGGAATACGGTGACGTTGTCGGGCAGCGTCAGCTTCTTCGTCATTTCGCTTTCGGCGTCGTGGTTACCCCACAGCACGAACGCGCGGATGCCGGCCTTGCGCAGACGTCCCATCTGCTGACCGAAGAAGATGCCCGTGTTGTGATCCTTCCAGTCGCCGTCGTACAGATCGCCGGCAATCACGAGAAACGCGACTCCCTCGTCAATCGCGCGATCCACCAGTTGTCGCAGCGCATCGCGCGACGCGCTGCGCAACTGCGCGGCCGGCGCGTCCGGATACGCGCTCAGGCCGTGCAGCGGGCTGTCGAGATGAATGTCTGCCGCGTGGATGAACTTCACGAAATTCCCCTGTTGGATGGCGCGCGTGGCGGTTGCCGTCGTATCGCGTGCGATCGACGTTGCGCGGCATCATGCTGCCGGTTGCCGACGGCTGGCGATGGTACCTGAAAGCGACCGCCGCAATCGAGCCGCAGCAGCGAAGCATGATGCCATCCCGAACGGGTGCGGCGCCATTCGCGTGCCGTTCGTCCGTATCGGAGATGCGATGCCGGGGAAGGACGTCGCATCGCGCGCGCGAAAAAAACGGCCCGGCCCGCATCGAAGCGAGCCGGGCCGTTACGGACCTGGATCGGTTACTGCGCCGCGCCTTGCGCCGACACCGAACCCTTCAGGCCGACCGACGCGCCGCCTTGTGCAGCGTTCGTCGTACCGGCCAGCGCTTCGCCGGCCTTCGCCTTCACGCCGCCCGCGACATCGCCTGCGGTCGTCATCGCGCCTTGCGCGTGGGTTTTCGCCGACGCCGCGGCATGCTTCACGTGCGCCTTCGTCGAATGGACGGCCGACGCGGCAGCATCCTTCGCCGAACCTGCGGCCGTGCCGACCGCGTTACCGGCTGCCGAACCGACGCCGTCGACCGTCTTGCCGACGCCGCTCAGCGCGCCGCCGATCACGTTGCCCGAACCGGCCGCATTCGCGCCCGCGCCGCCCTGCGCGCCCACGCCGCCGCTCAGCAGCGGCGTCTGCACCTGTGCGCCGACGCCGACCGAGCCGTCTGCACCGGTCTGTGCCGTCTGCGCGAAAGCAGCCGAGGTCGCGACAGCCGACAGCGCGGCACCCAGCAGGATCGTGCGAATCTTGTTCATGGTCATTCTCCCCAAAGATGTTGTTGCTGCGGGCCGCGTTCATGCGGCTTGTCGCATGCCTCGCCGCGACATGCGGCAAGTGGGCGTAATGTAGCCGGCGTCGCGTACAAAACCGCTGTTTTGCGGGGACTGTTACTTCCGTTGCAAATGCTGACGATTGACTCACACAGTTTGACAATTGTCGGATTGCGGCGCGATCGACTCGAGTCGTCCGGTGCTTCAGCAGGCCGGCATCGTGTGTTTCGACATGCGGTTCACCAATGTTTGGCGGCGCTCGGCGCGCGCGCTATCGCAACAACGAAACGCCCCGCCGCCGATCGCGATCGGAATGGCGGGGCGGTGGCTTGGCTCGCGCCGGCTTCGTGCTTACGGTCGGATCGTGTCGCCGAGCACGAGACCCTCGCGACGCGGATCGGTCCCGCCCTGCAGCGCAGGCGTCTGACCGAGCGTCACGCGCATCACCGTATTGACGCCGCTCGCCTGCGCCGACGTCGAGACCTTGTGGCCGAGCGCGAGCAGGCCGGCAATCAGCGGATCGTTCGCGCCATTGTTCGACGTGATGACGTTCGGATGTTCGCCGCCGATCGTCGTCGTCGGGCTATTGCTGGCGCCGAAATCGACGAGGCCGGCCGACTGCTGCGCGTCGAGGCCCCAGTCCAGCGCGCCGACGAGCGTCTTCACCACGTACTGCGGAATCGTGCCGCCGCCCGGCGAGCCGGTCGCCATCACGAAGTCGCCGCGCGATCCGTCGGCCGCCTTGGCGAACACGATCGTCGGCGCCATCGAGCTGCGCGGCCGCTTGCCGGGCTGCAGCCGGTTCGCCACCGGATTGCCCGCGCTGTCGAGCGGATTCGCCGAGAAATCGGTCAGCTGGTTGTTCAGCAGAAAGCCGTGCGTCATATGGAACGAGCCCATGCTCGATTCGACCGTCGTCGTCGCGCTCAGCACGTTGCCGTCGCCGTCGACGATCGTGAACTGGTTCGTGCCGTGCTCGATCAGCGTCGTGTCGACGCCGAGCGGCACCGCGCCGAGATCGCCCGGCTGCGCGGTGCCCATGCTCTTGCCCGGATCGATCAGCGCCGCGCGCGACTTCAGATACGGCTTGTTCAGCAGCGTGTCCCACGTGCCGCCCGGCAGCGGCACGAAATCGGTGTCCGCGACGTACTTGTCGCGATCCGCGTACGCGAGCCGCTCGGCTTCCGACACGAGATGCACGCCGGCGACGGTCGGCTTGCCGCCTTCGAGATCGATCGCGGTCGGCTTCAGCGACTTCAGATCGAAGTTCTCGAGAATGCCGAGCGCCGACGCGACCGCAATGCCGCCCGACGAAGGCGGCGGCATCCCGCACACCCAATAGCTGCGATAGGTCGTGCATACCGGTTCGCGACGTTTCGCTTCGTAGGCCGCGAGATCGGCGAGCGTCGTCTTGCCCGGCGTGATCGTCGAACCGTCCGCGCCCTTCGCCATCGCGATCTTCGCGACGATGTCCTCTGCAATCGGCCCTGTGTACAGCGCCTTCGCGCCCGACTGCGCAAGCGCCGTCAGCGTATCGGCGTATGCGGGGTTTTTCAGCACGGTGCCGAGCGTCTTCGGCGAGCCGTCGGCGTTCAGGAAATACGCAGCGGCGTCGGGATCGCGCTTCAGGTTCGCGGCATTCGCCGCGATCGCGTCGGCCAGCCGGCCGCCGATCGGAAAGCCGTTCGTCGCGAGCGCGATCGCGTCGCCGAACAGGTCTTTCCACGCAAGCCTGCCGTGATCCTGCTGCAACGCCTCGATCAGCCGCGGCACGCCGATCGTGCCGATCGAGCGGCCGCTCGCGCGAGCGTTCGGCTGCGGCGGCGACCGGTCGCTCTGGTCGTCGACATAGCGCAGATAGTTTTCCGTCGCGGCAGCAGGTGCCGTTTCGCGGCCGTCGTACGCCTGCAGCGTCTTGTTGCCCGCATCGTAGTACAGCAGCACGCCGCCCGAGCCGAGGCCGGTCGCCTCGGGCACCGTCAGCCCGAGGACGGCTTGCACGGCCACGGCCGCATCGGCTGCCGTACCGCCTTTCTTCAGCACCGCGCATCCCGCCGCGCTCGCGTAAGCGTTCGAAGTCGCGACCAGATAGCGCTTCGCATAGACGGGCTTCATGCCGGTGCGATAGCCGGACGACGCTTCCGGCAACGACGGGTCGCCCGGCTGGTTCGAGCCCACCACGACGGTCGCGCCGCCGTTGTCGAGCGCGAGACAACTGGTGTCGGCCGTCGTGGACGAGCGGGCCGCTTCGTTTTCCACGTCGCCGCCGCACGCCGTCATCAGGACGGCTGCAAGCAGCGCGGACGCATACGGGAAGATCGCTGTTCTATTCATTGTCGGTCGACGTTGTCGTGCATCGTTGTGAAGTACGTCTCGTCGCCCGCGACCCCCTCGGCATGCGGGCAATGGGTTCGATCGTCGCACGGATGATTTTTTTTCCGCAACTCGTCGACGAGCGCAAGCCGCGCGTAGGTAAGTTCGCGCACTGTGCGTTCGCCCGATTTGCAGACTTCGCTGCATTGCGGCTATAACGGCGTCATGGATACGAGTCGCTGGATCGACGACCCCGTCGGGGCATTTCGGGCGTGGCAGCAAACGAGCGCGACGGGCGCGCGGCGGCAGCCGTTCGCGCCGCGCTCGATCGTGCAGCACGTCGCGATGTTCGAACGATTTCTGCGCCATCTGCATGCGCAGCATGCATCGCTCGCGACGTTCGGGCCCGACCACGTCGCGACGTTTCTGACGGAACTCGAGCGCGGTTGCGCGCCCGGCACGTCCACGCGCGTGCGCTATGCGAAGCTGATCGACCGGCTGTGCCGGCATCTCGTCGAAGCCGGCGTGCGCCGCGTGCATCCGGCCGCGCGTGCGGCGCACGCGCTCGCGTGGCCCGACACCGAGCCGGAGCCGTGCTATCTGCCTCCCGACGCGGACGCCGCGCTGCAACGTCACGTGCAACCGCGCGCCGACGATACGCCCGCCGCGTGCAGGAACCGCGCGATCGTCGCGCTGCTGCTCGCAACGGGCATCACGTCGGCGGAAATCCGCGCAACGACACGCGACGCCCTCACGCTCGACGAACGCCGACCGATGCTGACCGTGCCACGCGAGCGCGCCCGGCCGGCACGCCGGATCGAACTCGCTGCGTTTGCCGTCGCGCCGCTCGCGGCGTGGCTGGCGGCTTGCGCGTCCGATTCGGATGCGTTAGCGCGACTCTTTCCCGCGCCGCGCGACGGCGGGCCGATGAACGACATGTTTCTGCTACTCGTCGTGCGCGACGCGCTCGCCGCGATCGGCTTCGAGGCGTCGAACATGAGTCCGCGTGTACTGCGCAATACCTTCGCGCGTCGCCAGTTGCTGGCCGGTCACACGCATGCCGACGTCAGCGCGATGCTCGGCCTCGTCAGCACGCGAACCGTTACGCGGATCAGGCAAACGCTGCCGCCGAATGCGGCCGCCGACCGCGCGGCGCACGAGCGCTGAGCGCCATCGCGCGAAGAGCGCGATCGTTACGGGTCATTCGGGCTTCGATTGAATCAGCCGCAGAATGCGGCTGTCGTACGGCGATTGCATGATCTCGACGATCCGCACGTCGGCGGCCGCGGGATGCAAAGGGTTCAACAGAAAATTGTGCGCATGCGGGACGACGACGCTCGGTACGCGCAACAACGCGGTCGGCTGCGTATGCAGCCATTCGGTGCCGGCGCTGCGCGTCCAGTCGACGTTCGTCTGCCAGTCGGCCGGCGCATCGGCCTCCACGATTTCGGCGATGTCGACCGATTCGGCCACCTCGACGCGAAGCAGCTGGTATCCGCTCGGCAACTGCGCGACTGTCGCGATTTCGAAATGAACGAGCGTCTCGAGCAAGGCGAGCGCCGGATGTTCGGCGAGATAGACGACCGGTTGCCCGGCGAAGTGCCAGCGCCCGCCGGCACGCAATCCGCCGATCCCTCTCAGGTCGGCGTAATTGCTGATTCGCCACAGCGTCGTCAAGCGAAATACCCTTCGTCGATTTGCGTCAGCGCCTCTTCGACCAGCCGCGCGCCGTGTTCCGTGCTCGCCATGTCGAGCGATGTCCGGCCGCCGAAGCGTTGCAGGCCGCGGCGCAGCCACGCCATCGCCTTGTCCTGATCGCCGAAGGTGGCCGTCGCCTGCGCGACGATCCGCGCGAGCCGGATCGCCTTGTCGGATTCCTCCCGCGACAGGCGCTCGTGCGCCTGCCGGCGATGGCTCAGCGTGCGCCGCGGAATGATGAACGCCAGTTCGTCCGACTTCAGGCCGCGCTCGGACAGACGGTCGATCACCGAGACATCGACGCGCGCGCTCGCCAGTTCGGCGAGATCCGCGCCCGAGCGCACAGGAATCGCGAGCAGTTGCTCGAGAATCGTGAATTCGGCCTGGCGCGGATGTGCGACGCCCGAGGGATGAAAAGCGATGGTGCTCATGAGCTGAGTCTCCGGCAATTTGCCCGTTTATTATAGGCGTTTTGCCGAAGGTCGGCGGGTTGTCGTGGAGGCGCGGTTTTTGGCCGGCGAATGGGCAGCAGGCGCAGCAGGAGGTGCGAATCGGAGATTCGCCTTGGAGGGTGGCGCGCGTCTTTCAGTATATAAAGTTACGTCGTAGGCGGGTCTGGTTGTCACGTAACAACTTATTAAGGTCCAATCGGCGAAGGTCCAGCATGGACCAGCGCTCGAGCTACCGCGCGCTGCTGTCGCGGGTTCGTTCCGTTGGAGGACGAGTCGGTCCTTACCGGCCGGGCCGCGCTGTCTGCGCCCCATTTCTAAAGCAGGAAGTCGCGCTCATTACGGCGCACGGGGCGATGCAGGCAGGTCCGGCCCTTCGCACCGTCAGCGGGCATTCAGCCGAGACGGCCGCAACGAATTCGTTGCGGCGGGCGACTGCCATACCCGCCCGGCCCGCCTGCAAGCCACTCCCGGAATCAGCCCGCCCACGCCGACGACCGAATCACGCTGCAGAAATTCGTCGCATGAAAATGCGGATCCTTGTCGGCGAGCACGTCCGCCTTCACATTGCCGAACGTCGTGTGCGGCTTATGTTTGATCCCGTCGTAGAACGCCTGAATGATGTCCTCCTTGAAGTGCGGTGTGCGCGGATGCGCATGAACGACAGCTTCGCGCTCGCCGTTCGTGAATTCGGAATACGCGAGGCCGAGCACATCCATTTCGACGCCGGCCGTCACGAGCGCGATCACCGGATGCATGTGCTGCGGAATGCCCGGCGTCGTATGCAGCGCGATCGACGTCCACACGAGGTCGATGTCTTGTTGAGCAATGCCCTTGCTCTTGAGAAAATCGCGCGCCGCATTGGCGCCGTCCACCTCGAAGCGCTCGCACGCACTGCTGTGCCGATGCGTCAGCCCCATGTCGTGAAACATGCACGCGCAGTAGAGCAGCTCCGGATCGTACTTCAGCGCCCGGCGGCGACCGGCAAGCGCCGCGAAGTAGTACACGCGACTCGAATGGTGGAACAGCAGCGGGGACTCGGTATCGCGGACGAGTTCGGTGATCTCGCGCGCCAATTGGCTATCGGGAATCGTGATGCCGGCAACGTTCACAGTCATGGTCGACCTCCATTGAAGATATGTCGATTCTGTGCATCGAGACCCCTGTCTTCAACAGACGTATTACGCCAAATCCTGCCATTTTGCGCGATCGGCTGACGCGGCCGGCAAAGCGTGTCCGATTCGGCCCGCAGCACCGCTTCAGTCCCGCCCCGTGCGGCTCGCGCACGTCTATACTGCAACGCGTCGCGTTGTCAGTCATGCCATCGTTCATGCCGAAAGTCGTGGGTGTTTTTGCCGTCCCGGGTGTTCAGTTGCTCGACGTTTCCGCGCCGCTCGACGTGTTCGCGCAGGCGAACGTCGAATACGGAAAAGCGTTCTACACGCTGCGCGTGATCGCGTGCGAATCGGGGCCGATCCGCAGTTCTTCCGGCGCGCAACTGTTGCCTGACTGGGTCGCGCCAGACGTCCCGGCGCGCATCGATACGCTGCTCGTCGCGGGCGCGCCGGGCGCGGGGCGCATCGCGCTACGCACCGACGTGCTTGCATGGCTACGCTCCGCGGCCGTACAGAGCCGGCGATACGGCTCGATCTGCACGGGTGCGTTCGTACTGGCGGAGACCGGCCTGCTGAAGGGCCGCCATCTGACGACGCACTGGGCCGTGGCCGAAGCGCTTGCCGAAGCACATCCGACGATCACCGTCGACGCCGACGCGCTATACGTGCGCGACGGCAAGCTCCGTACCGGCGCCGGCGTGACGGCCGGCCTCGATCTCGCGCTGGCACTCGTCGAGGAGGACCTCGGACGCGACATCGCCCGACGCGTCGCGTCGCAGCTCGTGATGTTCTTCAAGCGACCGGGCGGGCAGCTGCAGTTCAGCCGTAAAGGCGAAGCGCGGCCCGCCGGCCGCTCGGTGCTGCAGGAAGTGCAGCGCTGGATCGCGGCGCATCCGGAACTCGCGCACTCGGTCGCCGACCTGGCGAAGCACGCAGGCATGAGCCCGCGACACTTCGCGCGGCTGTTCCGCGCGGAAGTCGGCATGACGCCGGCCGCGTGGGTCGAAGCGACGCGCATCTCGGCCGCGCGTCAGCTGCTCGAGAACGGCCGCGATACGCCGAAGCAGGTCGCAGCGAAATGCGGCTTCGCCAACGTCGATACGCTGCGGCGCTCGTTCGCGAAACACGTCGGCATCACGCCCGCCGAGTATCGGAAACGGCAGGCCATCGTGACCGAATAGCAGCCGCGTGGCGCGCGTCTTCGTCGGCTTTGTCTTTGATCCGGTGCGTCGCGTTGTTTCACAGCGCTTGGTGCCGGCGCAGCCGGCCCGAAGATGCTTCAACGCTCGAGTCCATACAGCCGATGACGGCACAACACGTTGTGTTGACAACCTTTTCTCGTTTCACTCGACAAGCGCTTTTCGATGCCCGGGCATGCGGACGCGCTGCTGCGCACGCGTCCGTTGCATCGCGCCGATTCGGCCGCCGCGGCGCGTGCGCCGCCTACATCGTCCAATCTCCAGACAAATGGCGCCTGCCCCGCAATCCGCGAATCGTTTACTCAGTTGCAATAATGATTCGCCCGAACGCGTATTTCCGGTCCGTTACGCGATCGCTACGATGCAATCAACCGCTGAACGCAAACAGCGAAGCGCGAAATCAACGAAACCGGAGGTCATCATGAAGTCGTTCATCTACGCTGCCGTCGCAGCCGCCGCACTGTCTGCATCGTATGGCGCGCTTGCGCAATCGAACCCGTCGGGTCAACTGACGCGCGAGCAGGTGCGCGCCGAACTCGTCCAGCTCGAACAGGCCGGCTACAAGCCGGAAGTTTCCGACACGCAGTATCCGCGTGCGCTGCAGACCGCGCAGGAACGCGTGACGAACGCCGATGCAACCGGATACGGCGCGCAAGCTGCGCCGCGCATTCATGCCGGCCGCGTCGCCGCCGCCCGCCAAGACGGCCGCGATTCGATCTACTTCGGCCAGTAATGCCGCCTGCGTACTGCGGTACGCGCGCCGTGCCTCGCACCCCGCTCCCGTTCATCGGGGCGGGGTGTTGTTTTGTCGGCGCGTGCACATCGATGCAGGCGTGCATGCCAACGCGCGCACCGTGACACGCAGCGACACGATGCGCCCCGCTCCCCCGCCGCTAGGCCTGCCGTCCTGAACGCCGGCACCCCGCATTTGCGCATAGAATGGCCGCGTGGTCGGCGCCGGCCGCAGCGAACGCGAGCGTCATCTCGAACCGCCGGGCAAGCCCCGATCGTCATCGCGTTCGCCGGCCGACTCCGATGCCGCATCAATGGCATTTTTCGAAAAGGAGCGGTTTCATGTCTCAAACATCCGGTTCCATGATCACGTTTCGCCGCCCGGACGGCCAGGAGCTGCAAGGCTACCTCGCGACGCCGGAGAAGACCGACGGCGCGCCCGCGGTCGTCGTCATTCAGGAATGGTGGGGCTTGAACGACCAGATCCGCGGTGTCGCGGATCGCCTCGCGCGCTGCGGTTACTTCGCGCTCGTGCCCGATCTCTATCGTGGCAAGTCGACGGTCGAGGAAGAAGAAGCGCACCATCTGATGACGGGGCTCGATTTCGGCGATGCCGCGTCGCAGGACATTCCCGGCGCCGTCCAGTATCTGAAGACGCGCGCCGAGCGCGTCGCCGTGACGGGCTTCTGCATGGGCGGTGCGCTCACGCTGCTGTCGCTGCAATTTGCGGACGCCGACGCCGGCGTCACCTGGTACGGCTTCCCTCCGCTCGACTATCTCGATCCGTCGAAGATCAAGGTGCCGGTGATGGGTCATTGGGGCACGCAGGACGCGTTCTTCACGATCGACCAGGTCGACGCACTCGAAAAGAAGCTGAGCGACGCCAAGGTCGACATCGAATTCCACCGGTATCTCGCTCATCACGCGTTCGCCAACGAAACGGCCGTCGGGCCCGGCCGCATCGCTGGCACGCAGTTCGATCCGGTGTGGTCGCAGTTCGCGTGGGACCGAACGCTGACGTTCTTCGGCCGCACGCTCTGGCAAAAGGCGGCCTGACGGCCGTTGAACGGGCGAGCGCAACGCTCGCCGCTCGATCGATGTATCGCTCTTGCCGGCACGGTCGCATGCAGCGGCGCGGCCGGCAACATGCGCACCGATTGCGAACCGGAGTACGTGGCGCGCCGCTTCCGCAAGCGCCGCGCATCCGATGCCAAGGATTCCGTATCAATGATGGCCGCACGTGCGGCCGATATGTCATGCGTTCGCGCGCGACTCCTGTGCCGCACAGAGCGCGGCCTCGTCGGCCGCGAGCATTTCAGGCACGCACTCGCGCAGAAAATCGACGAACGTCCTGATCTTCGCATCGAGATACTGACGAGACGCATACAGCGTATAGACGGTCAGCTTCTGCAGCCGGTACTCGGGCAACACGCGCACGAGCGCTCCGCTCGCGAATGCCGGCAAGGCCGTCGACATCGGCAATGCGCCGATGCCGAGACCGGCGCGCAGCCCTGCGCCGAGTGCGTCGGCGATGTTCACCTGAAAGTCCGGCAACGGCAGTTCGAACGTCTCGCGGCCGTTGGGTCCATCGAGATGCCAGCGATCGCGCGGAAAGATCGGCGTGACGATCTGCAGGCAGGCGTGCCCTTCGAGATCGCTCACGGTACGCGGCGTGCCGCGCTCTTTCAGATATGCAGGCGACGCGCACAGCACGCTATGCATTTCGCCGAGCCGCTGCGAAACGAGGCCGGAGTCGGGCAGTTCGGCCGTGCTGAGCTGCAGCGACACGTCGTAGCCTTCGTCGATGATGTCGGGCACATGCTGCGAGAGCGTCAGTTCCACCGCGACCGACGGATAGCGCTGTCGATAGCGAACGACCGCAGGCACGACGTACGCCTGCCCGAAGCTCGTCGTCGCGTGCACGTGCAATCGCCCCGACGGCTTTGCCTGCGCGTCGGCCGCCTCGGCTTCGGCTTCGTCGATATACGCGAGAATCCGCTGGCAACGGTCGAGGTAGCGCTGGCCTGCGTCCGTCAGCGCAATGCGGCGGGTGCTGCGATTCAGCAGACGCGTGCGCAGATGCGTTTCCAGCTGCGCGACCGAGCGGGATGCGTAGGCTGTCGTAATGTCCAGCCGCTGGGCGGCGCTCGTAAAGCTGCCCTCCTCCGCGACCCGGACAAAAATGCGCATCATCTGTAACGTGTCCATCGCCATGTCCCCGGGATTGAAACCGCACCGTGCCGCGGCGTCGCCGCGTGTCTCCGTCGTCGAGAGCCGCTACGACTGCGGCCGGTCCGGCGCGAATTGTGCGGAACAGTACAGCAGCGTCGGTAGCGTGTCCAGTTCGCCGTGCGCGGTCTCGTGCGGTGCCCGCAGCGCGGCGGAAGAACGCGTTCCGCAAGGCGTGCGAACGGGCATATCGCGCCGTCCGACGTCATGCCGGGACGGGACGATACGTCCTGTCCATTAGACGCGCGGCGCCGGGTCGAACGGATCGCGCAACACGATCGTGTCGTCCCGTTCCGCGCTGGTCGTGATCATCGACACGGGGACGCCCGCGACCGCTTCGACGCGTGCGATGAACGCCTGCGCGGCATGCGGCAACGCTGCACGCTCGCGCACGCCCTTCACGCTGCGTTGCCAGCCGTCGAACCGCTCGTACACGGGCCGTGCACGCGCTTGGGCATCGAGACTCGCGGGCAGATGGTCGACGCGCGCGCCGTCCAGTTCATAGCCGACGCAGAGCTCGATCGAGTCGAAGCCGTCGAGCACGTCGAGTTTGGTCAGCGCCAGCGAATCGATACCGGACACCCTGACGGCCTGACGCAACTGCGCGGCATCGAGCCAGCCGCACCGCCGCGGCCGGCCGGTGTTCACGCCGAATTCCTGTCCGCGCGTGCGCAGCGCTTCACCGGTTGCGTCGGTCAGCTCGGTCAGGAACGGGCCGCCGCCCACGCGCGTCGCGTAGGCCTTCGTCACGCCGAGCACGTGCCCGAGCTTCGACGCGCCGAGCCCGGTCCCGGCCGCCGCCGCGGAGGCCACGGTTGCCGACGACGTCACGAACGGATACGTGCCCCAGTCGATGTCGAGCATCACGGCCTGCGAGCCTTCGAAGAGGATGTGCTCGCCGCGGTCGGTCGCGTCGTTCAGGTCGGCCCACGCCGGCCGCACGAACGGCAGGATCTTCGGCGCGACGTCCATCAGCCTGTCGAACATCGCATCGCGCGAGCAGACCTCGAGGCCAAGGCCACGGAACCATGCGTTGTGATAGTCGACCAGCGCCTCGAGCTTGTCGGCGAGGCGGGCAGGTTCGGCAAGATCGCCGACGCGCAGCCCGCGGCGGCCGACCTTGTCCTCGTACGCCGGCCCGATTCCGCGCAGCGTCGTGCCGATCGGCTCGCGGCGCAGCCGCTCCTGTGCCTCATCGAGTGCGCGGTGAATCGGCAGCACGAGCGTCGCGTTTTCGGCGATCGACAGGTTGTCCGGCGTCACCTGCAGCCCGAGCTCCGCCATTCGCGCGATTTCGGCGAGCAGCGCTTCCGGATCGAGCGCAACGCCGTTGCCGATCACGCCGCGCTTGCCGCGCACGATGCCGCTCGGCAGCAGCGCGAGCTTGTACGTCTTCCCGCCGACGACGAGCGTGTGACCGGCGTTGTGACCGCCGTTATAGCGCGCGACGACATCGGCCCGTGCCGCCAGCCAATCCACGATCCGCCCCTTGCCTTCGTCGCCCCATTGGGCGCCTACCACGACCACATTTGCCACGCTCGATTCTCCATGTGAGAAATTCAGACACTCGCGTCGGCCGATGCGGCCGCTCGTGTGGCATAGTCGCAAAGCGTCTCCCGGCAATCAAACGATTAAATCTGAGCGATCTCGTCAGAAAAACTCACACGGACTCGAAAAGCATGGCACGTCGACTTCCGCCGCTGAATTCGCTACGCGCATTCGAGGCCGCCGCGCGACTGGGTAGCTTCACGCTCGCCGCCGACGAACTGTGCGTCACGCACGGTGCGATCAGCCGGCATGTACAGCAGCTGGAGACCTGGCTCGGCAAGCCGCTGTTCGAACGTCTGAATCGACGCGTCGTGCTCACCGATGCAGGGCGTACGTATCTTGCGGAAGTCTGCGCATCGTTCGATCGCATCGCGCTCGCGACTGCGCAGCAGTTCGGGCAAGGCCAGCAGCGCGTGCTGCGCGTCAATGCGCCCGCAACGTTTTCGTTGCGCTGGCTGGTGCCGAAACTGTCGTCGTTTCAGGTCGCCCATCCAACGATCGAGGTGCGGCTGTCGACGTCGAACGAGCCGATCGACAAGCTGCGCGACAGCGCCGATCTGATCATCCGCGGCGGCCCGCAGACGATCGACGGTTACGTGGCCGACGAATTCCTGTCCGAAGTCCGCTTGCCGGTGTGTGCGCCGAAGCTGCTCGAGCGCACGCCGCTGCGCACGCCGGCCGATCTGGCGAACTTCACGTTGCTGCATGCGGCCACCTATCCCGGCATGTGGCCGGAATGGCTCGCAGCGGCCGGCTGCCCGAATCTCGCGCCTCGGCAGGCGCTGACGCTCGAACATTTCTACCTGACGCTGCAGGGCGCGCTCGACGGACTCGGCGTGGCAATGGGGCCGATCGCGCTCGTCGCCGACGATATTGCCGACGGCCGGCTCGTGCAGCCGTTCAGCGGCCCGGCGTTGCCGGCGTGGCGGTATTTCACCTACGTGTCGGCCACGCGGATCGACGATGAAGCGGTACGCGCGTTCAGGGACTGGCTGAAGCTGGCGGGACGTGCGGAGCGTTCGGGCGGTCTGCGCTGATCGGCGTGTGAGGTGCCTGCCGGATGGGCCGGATGGGCATGCCGGGGAGCCCGGCGTAGAAGGGATTGTCGAGGCGCGATGTGTCGGCCGCCGATCGAAAGCGACTCGTGGAGCGCCGCAGTCATCGCTGCGGCACGCAAGCCGCGAGGACATCCGCGGCTTGCGAACCGGTCGGCGCTTACTGGCCCGAACCGGCGGCCTTCTTCTCGGCGTTCTGGAGGTTCTGCGGATAATTCGGATCGTTGACGGCCGGCTTGTAGCCCGCGTCCTCGAGCTTCTTCAGCTCAGCGGTATTCTTCGCGCGCGCCGCCTTGCGTTCGGCTTTGCGTTTGGCACGTGCCGCCTTGCGCGCTTCCTGCTTGGCAGCCTTGGCGTCCTGCGCGGCCGGTGCGCTCGCATCCGTCTGCGCAAACACGGGCGCCGTCGAGCCAAGCAGGAACGCAGCCGCAGTCGCGGCCAGCATCAGTTTTTTCGTCTGGATTCGCATCGCTGAACTCTCTTGTGTAATGGGTCACGGACAGACAGCACATCGAGATACCACCCCTGCTCCCCGAGCGGTAGAGAAACCGGACGGGGCCTGTGCATCATAACCGCGTTACGCGACGGCCGGGTTCACGTCGCGATGGTGGCTTGGGGATACGTTTATGGGAGATATCTGACCGAGTTGGGCTAGCCCGGGTGAAGCTGCGGTCGATTTGCGGTTCGATCGGATTTGGGAACGAAGCTGTTATCGCGATGTGAAAGATCGTGTGAGGTGCCAAGCGCGACAGTGCTACTCGCAGCGGTTCAGCAAGGGTCCGGCGAGCGGGTTGTCCAAAGCGCCGCGGCTCGGTGAGGACAAGTCTGCTTGCCACAAGTCCGCTCGACAGCGATTCAACCGCGTGAATGGTCGTCTGCCCCACAGCTGTTTCAGTGCGGCGCCCGCGTCGATTGCGTGCGGAATGACACGCCTGCGCTGCCTGGATGCTCCCATAGACGGGAACCTATACGGTCCGATCGCCGTTTCGCGGGCGGTTTTCTCCCATAGGTTTCTACGTTTGCAGTTTGTGAGTAGGTACTCACATGCGAGGTCACGTTGGACGCGTAAGTCATTGTCAGGAAAAGGAATTCTTGCGTCGCTCAGCTCCGGTGAGCACCACCGTGACCGTCACTTTGAACCACCTCGGCATCGTTGGGTAGCGGTTTATGGGGTAGGTCTTTCTGCAAAAGCACACGTGTGTTTACATCTTTAGAAAGCAACGTTTACTTCTTTAACTACTTTTAGCAGCCTCACAGCCTTGTCCAGTAAGGGTTTGAAGGGGGATCGGTACCCATTTATGGGAGCACAGGTAGAAGATCGTGGGGGGTGAGGTCTGTGGATTTGGGGGATTGGGTACCAGCCTGTGGGGAACCGGGGATGTGGATATGGGAAGAGCGTACCCGTCTATGGGATTTCAGACCGGAAATGGCTTGGGTAGCCATCTATGGGATCTCCTTCAGGTAGCCATTTATGGTGCGTTGCTGCGAAATGCCGAATGTCGAGAGGCATTGCGTTCCTGTTTGGGTAGCCGTTTATGGTATCGGCGAAAGGTAGCCGTTTATGGGCAGCGGTTCGGCGCTCGGGATGGCATCGAAGGTCATGCGCGCGGCGTGGTCTCCCATAAACAGGTGCCTCTGGCGAGAAAGGTAACCTTTTATGGGAACGCAGTAAGGTAGCGGTTTATGGGATGCTTTGGCGCGGCCCCTGCGGCGATCGTGCGAAACCTCTCACTGTCGATGCGTTTGAAGGTATCCATTTATGGGATTTTGAAAAGGTAGCCGGCTATGGGAGAAAATCGCGACCGTGCTGCACGGCACCACGAAATGCCGGTTCCGTTCCGGTTCAGCCGGATAAGTTCCCATGGAAGGCTACCTTCGATTCGGCAAGAGCCATGCCGGGCGCGGGTGTTCGAGCGTCAAAGGTAGCTGTTTGTGGGACGCATTTTGGCCGAAAGGTATATGCCTATGGGACGACGCGCCGATCGACACACAAAAAATTTCCCTTTTGCGTCGACGGCTTAGCGTCCGTTGTGCAAGTGACGCTGGAACAGGGGCGTTGCTCGCCGCCGCGAAAAGGTATAAAGTCCGCCCTCAATACGGTCACCTTATCCGGACACCACGATGCCGCGCAAGCCCGCAAGCAAAGGCTCCGACAAACAGGTTTCGCTGTTTCAGACACCCGAGCCTCCCGACTTGCTGCGCAAGGCGGTCCAGGCGATTCACATCGCACCCAAGTCGGGGAAGATCGGACTGCAGCAGCGCAAGATGTTCAGTTCGCTCATCAAGAACGCGCTTCGACAGGAAGCGTTCGAGCCCGGCCGCACGAGCTTCTCGATTTCGATTGCCGCGCTTTCGCACGAGAGCGGGCTGAACAGCAACAACACGAAGTACGTGAAGGATACGGTCAATTCGCTGATCAGCACCGTCGTGAACTGGGACTACCTAGCCGCCGACCGGTCGACCGTGTGGAAGGCGTCGGGCTTGCTGGCGGGCGCGGAGCTCGAGCAATCGGTCCTGAAGTACAGCTTCTCCGACCAGATTCGCAGCGAACTGCTCAACCCCGAGATCTATGCGTTGATCGATATGCGCATCGCGCGCGAGTTTCGTCGATCGCATTCGCTGGCGCTGTGGGAAAACACCGTGCGCTACGAAGGGATCGGCATCACCGCCAAGATCCCGCTGCCGAAGTTCCGCGACCTCATTCTGGGTCAGGACAAGGCATCGCAGTCGTACAAGGAGTACAAGCTGTTCAAGAGCAAGGTCCTCGTGCCGTGCATTCAGGAGGTGAACGAAGTATCGGACCACACGCTTGAACTGATCGAACACAAGTCGGGCCGCAGTGTCGAGGCCGTGCAGTTCAAGGTCACGCGCAAGCCGAGCGCCGATACGGTCGAGGAAGGGGACGTCAAGAACGAAGCGCTCGTCGATGAGGTCGCGAAGTTCGGCATCCCGCGCTCCGAAGCGCGTCGGCTCATTACGCAATACGGCGTACAGCGGATCAAGGCGGCGATCGCCTATACGCTCAATCGGACTACGAAAAAGAATGCCGCGCCGATCGACAATGTGGCCGCGTATTTCCGCAAAGCGCTGACGCACGGCTACACGCTGTCCGACGGACAAGGCGCCGAGACCGGCGCAGCAGTCCAGGAATCCGCGCAAAGCAAGCAGGAGCAGATTCGCGACAAGTATCTGGCCGCGAAGGTCGAGGAAGCCGGCGCGTATTTCCGCGAGCTCGAGATCGACGATCAGACCAAGCTGATCGAACGCTACAACGAGACCGTTGCCGGGTCGAAGGACCTGACGCTGTCGCCGAAGAAGAAGGCAAGCAAGCTCGCACAAACGAGCTTCTTCCGCTGGCTCGCGCTCGACACCTGGGGCGAGCCGACGTCGGACGATCTGCTCGAGTTCCTGCTCAAGAGCAGCCTCGCCACCAACTGAACGAGACCGCGCGGATCCGCGTCCACGTACGTCGGATCGCTCCGACGTGGCGTGCGGCGTGGACGCGAGGTCTGCGTTGTTTCGTTTTACTGCTGTGCGGCGGTCAGTGCGGCGACGTATTCGTCGATGACGGCCTTGAGCTTGTCGGCGAGCGCTTCCTGATGGGTTGCGTCCACGCCCTTCAGCTGCAGGTCGAGACGCCCGTCGGGATATGTCTTCAACTGGCCGATCGCGCGTGACTCGAGCGCGAAATCGTGACGGACGCTGTAGCGCGTACGTCCCGCCTTCTTGGTGTCGTCGCTCTGCGCGCGCAGGAAGTTCTCGAGGTCGCGCACCGACTTCTTGCGATCGATGACGGCCGTCAGCAGACGGTCGGCGGTCGCCTCGCCCAGGCGCTCGAAGATCAGCTTCAGGAAATACGCTGCCTGCAGGCCGACGACGTCGCTCGCGGCCGCCATGCGCTCGAGCAGCGTATTCGGCAGGGCGTTCAGCGACAGCGTCTTGCTGATCGATGCCTTGTCCTTGCCGATCTTTTCCGCGAGCGTGTTCTGGTCGGGGAAGACCTTCTCGTCGAGCAGGCGCTTCCATGCCACTGCGTCGTCGAAGATCGTCTGGCGTTCGTGATCGTGGTTGGCGCGATACGCGATCGTATAGAGTTGCTCCGGCGTGTGATCGGTGCGGAACGTCGCGTTGATCGTTTCGTCGCCGTTGATGCTCGTGGCGCGCAAGCGGCGTTGACCGTCGATCACGACGAGTTTGCCCGGAAACTCCGGCAGCCGCGTGACCTTGATCGGCTCGATCTGCCCTTCTCGCTTCAACGTCAACGCGAGTTCGTGCAGGCTCGATTCGGAGTAGAACACGCGCGGATTGAACGGGTTCGGAATGCAGTCCTTGACGGCGACGCGTTGCGGCGCGCCGAGATCCAGCGCATCGGGTGGCGTGACGCCGGGGGCGGCCGCCACCGCGGCGCCGACGCCTGTTTTCGCCGCCGAGGGCGGCTCGGGTATGCGCGTTTCGAGCGCCGCGTTTTCTTGCGCGAGCCCGCGCAGCAGCCCTGCCGCGAGATGCAGATTGCCGGTCGGCTTTTTCTCTTTGGATGTGTCCTTAGCCATGAGCGGCTCCCGTTGCGCGCGTCGATGCGATGTATTGGGCCATTTCGGTCACGAGCTTTTCGATCTCGGCGCGAGCCTCTTTCAGCCCCTTCAGATACCGGTTGTGATGGTGAATGGTCGTGCCGAGCGCGAACGTTTGGCGATAGACCTCGCGTTGTGCGATCTGGCTGTCGAGCAGATGCTCCCCTATTTCTTCCGCTCTTAGAATTTTTAAAATTTCTTCACGCATTTTAGTTTTTCCATTGACGCTATTCAGCATTAATGCGGAAGAGAGATTGGGATTGCGAACGGCGCGCATCGACTCGATCATGCGGATCATCGCGACGGTGCTGTACAGATCGGCCGGCGACGGCGACAACGGCACCAGGCAGAAATCGGCCACTTCGAGCACGGAGGCAATGCGTGGGTCCTCGAGGTTGCCCGGACAGTCGACGACGATGACGTCGAAGTTTGCATCCTGTTTTTTTATTTCGGCGCCGATGCCGCGCCCGGCAGGTGCCAGCGACAGGACTGTCATCGGGAGCGTGTTCTCGCCGCTCGTTACCCAGCGGACCGAAGTGCCTTGAGGGTCGGCGTCGATCAGCGCCACTTTGTTCCCGCCCGCTTCGAATGCCGCGGCGATATTGACGGAGATGGTCGTCTTCCCCGTCCCACCTTTTTGATTGCTAACGGCGATTTTGAAGGCCATTAAATTCTCCACGGAGTTTTGCGTAATATATTCAGCGAAACGCTGATTGTCCAGACAAACGCTTTCACAAGGCTCGATTTTTTACGAAATGTGGTTGTCACGTGACAAGTAGGTCGAATGGCTGGGTGGCTCGGATAACGACGCTGGATAGAAAAATGATCGTGCGGTGATTCCGGAGCACGAGGGTTGATAGGTCTCGTTAAATTGCGCTTCGCGAACGCGGGACTATAGAAGTGCGACAGTAGGGCAGGCGGTTGTTACGTGACAACCGGGATGCCCGTAGCGACGTACCTCCACGGCGCTCGCGCAGGAGAACGACGCTGAGTTAGGCGCCTTTTTCGATAAATTGGGCTCCCGTTGCGCTTGTCGCGGCCCCTCTGGTTCGCGGTTGTTACGTGACAACTACCGCCGGCGACGCTCAGCGGGCTGCCGAGGTCTGCCGCCTTAAATCAACGCCCCTTTTGCTGCTTCATCTCCTCGACGATCGTGTCAGTAGGTCCCTGACGCCTACGACGCTCCGTAACTGCAGAAGTGCGTAGCACGGCTGCGGGAGTCGAGTTGTCACGTGACAACGACGTGGACCGTTGGATATCGCTCCGGGCGGCTCGAAAGAAGAGAGGGCGCTACGTTCGCCGCGGAAAGACCGCCGTTGGAATCGGGCCGGGCGGCATCGGGCTCAACTGCACGCCGGCCGAGTTAGCAGCTGCCGCATCATGCAACGATGTGTCCCTAATAAAAGGGCACCGGAAACCCCCGCCTTGCATCGCAACGCTCTTGATTACACGTCGGACGCTGGCGATCTCCGCCAATGTGCTCGAGTGGGCCGAGCGTAGTGACGTGAAAACCGCCCTCCGCAGGCTTTGAGCGCAACCGTGAAACAATCGCGAAAAATTGAAGCGCCGCGGGGATCCTTTTGGCACAAGGGTTTACGCTGGATTGCTCAAGCTGTTTCACGGAGAATACACCGCGTTAGGGCGGGAAACGGGGGCGGATGACGGCTCACGCCTCAGGACATTACCCGGTGAGCTTCTTGAGAGTGACGCTGTATTGATTGATACGTGTTGGGTCGTGATCGATACGAATCGCCCGTGCGCAAGATTCATTGCCGAGTCTGATGCGCGAAACGGCGGTCATGCCGCGCGCCGATCCCGGCCGGTTGTCACGTGACAACGCGTGTGCAAACCGACGCAACGCACGGCTTGGACGAGGGCCTGCCGATATTCGCAAGGGGATATCGCCCGTGAGCTTACCTCTCGGCTTCCGCCGGACACAACCGCCAGCGGCGCGCCTTCCTTCCGGACGCGCTTTTCTCCTCAGGCACGGCCCGCCACCATTGCTCGCCGCGATGCGGTGCATCGAGATCGAGACGTTCGCCCATCCGCGGCGTCGACAGTGCAACGCCGCGCGCCACAGCCAGTGCCGTCACTCTTTCGAACGGATCTTGCCAACGATGCATGGCAAGGTCGAATGTCCCGTTGTGTATCGGTACGAGTCGTCGTCCGCGTAGATCGATATGAGCCTGAACCGTTTCTTCTGGCTGCATATGCACGTACGGCCACTGCGCGTCGTACGCGCCAGTCTCGATCAATGTCACGTCGAACGGCCCCAAGCGATCGCCGATTGCCTTGAAGCCATCGAAGTAACCGGTGTCCCCGCTGAAGAACAAGCGCAGACTATCGTCGACGATGACCCATGACGCCCACAGCGTGCTGTCGCCATCGAACAGGCTTCGGCCGGAGAAATGCTGCGCGGGGGTGGCCGTCAGCGCCAGCCCATCGATCTCGACGCTTTGCCACCAATCGAGCTGCTGCACTTTCGCTGCATCGACGCCCCATTCGATCAAGCGGTCGCCGACACCTAGCGGCGTGACGAATACGCGAGTCGTTGAAGCGAGCGCGAGCACCGTTTCACGATCGAGGTGATCGTAGTGATCGTGCGACAGGATGACTCCGCGCAACGGAGGCAAATCGCCGAGCGCGATTGGCGTAGGGTGGAACCGCTTCGGACCGAGCGTGCGGAACGGCGATGCGCGCTCCGAAAAGACGGGATCGGTCAACCACCATTCGCCGCGCAACTTGATGAGCAGTGTCGAATGCCCAAGACGGTACAGGCTGCGGTCCGGTGCTTCGTCGAGTTCGGATACGGTCAAGCGATCGACGGTCAGCGCCGCGGCGGGCATCGTGCCTTGTGGTTTATTGACGAGCATGTTCCATGCGACCCGGAGCATCTTTCCGAATCCCTCGGCTGGCCGCGGCCTCACGTTGACGAAGCGCTCGCCGTTATGCTGCGTTGAACGACGACCATACGCGCGACTACGCTTCCCGGCCGTAAGGCCTAGCGCGCGCTGCACAAAAGTAAAAGGTGAGGCCATGTTCGACTCGTCCGAAAAAGTACACTCAGCAGTGTAGTTTCTTATTCGAAAAAGTAAACTACGCGGTGTAAAATTTTCGAATGAACACCACCTCGTCTCCACAGCGCCTCACCGACCGCAAGCGTGCCGCCATTGTCGATGCGGCGATCGAGGCGTTTCTCGCTTCCGGTTACGACGCAACGAGCATGGATCGAATCGCTGCCCACGCCGGCGTATCGAAGCGCACGGTCTACAATCATTTTCCGAGCAAGGACGCGCTGTTCGTCGCGATCCTGCAGAAACTGTGGAACGCGACGCAGGACGACGGCACACCTGCATATCGCGACGATGTCCCGTTGCGCGAGCAACTCGTCGCGCTGTTGAATCGCAAACTAAAGTTATTGAACGACGAGTCGTTCCTGGCACTTGCGCGTGTCGCGATCGGCGCGGCGATGCATTCGCCGGAGCGCGCACGCGACATGGTCGCGCGCCTCGGCGAGCGCGAAGAAGATGTCACCGTATGGATCCGCGAAGCGTCCGCCGCTGGACGTTTGTCTGTATCGGACCCTATATTCTCCGCCCAACAACTGCATGGCATCGTGAAGGCGTTTGCGTTCTGGCCGCAATTGACGATGGGCCAGCCGCCGCTCGATTCGCAGGAGCGACTAAGGGTTGCCGAATCGGCGGCCGACATGTTTCTCGCGCGCTACTCGCGCGCCGACGGCAAGGACGCCCCGGTCAAATCGTGAGATTGAGCGCACTTCCTGCGCGGGGCGGCGAGGCCGGAATCGCTGAAGCCTGCTGCGCTTATCGACACCGATATGTATATCACCAGTACGGACGCATCGGAGCGTGAGGACCGATCGATGAAAACGCTGCTGATCGTCTATCACACGATGACCGGCGGGACGCGGCAGATGGCCGAGGCGGCGGCCGCGGCTGCACGCGACGAATCGAGTGTCGACGTCCGGCTGCAGCGCGCGGATGCGACTACGCCGGAGCACGTATTGACCGCCGACGCGTATCTCTTCGCGACGCCGGAAAATCTTGCGGCGATGTCCGGCGTCATGAAGGATTTCTTCGATCGCTGTTATTACCCCGTCCTCGATCGCGTGAACGGCCGACCGTATGCGGCGATGATCTGCGCGGGCAGCGACGGTCAGAACGCGCTACGCCAGATCGATCGGATCGCGACCGGCTGGCGACTCAACAACGTGGCGCCGGGCCTGATCGTATGCACGCATGCGCAAACACCGGAGCGCATTCTTGCGCCGAAGACCATCGGCGCCGCCGATCTGGCGCGCTGTGCGGAGCTCGGCGCAGCGCTCGCGGCAGGACTGGCGCTCGGCATCTTTTGATTCGTGATGCCGTCGCCGGATGCGCGCTCGACTAATCTCCCATCTTCGCCGCTTCCGGTCGATGATGTTCTGGCCACAGACGCTTTACGAGATCGCGCGAAGCGCCGTAGGCATAGCAGCTGTCGATTTTCACCGGCTTGCCGTTGCTGTCGTACTCGTTCAGCGACGACGGGCGAAATCCGACCATCGTCTGATACGCGGCCGTCGCGAGCGGCGTAAGGATCTCCTTCAAATGCGTGCAGGTGTCGCACGATGGCAGACGCTTGCGGACCTCGCTGTTCCACCCGGCACCGATGCGCAGGCCGACCAGCGCCTGCAGCGAATCGCCGCCGCCGGGACATTGCGCGTACGGATGCGATTTGATGAAGGTGGAAACCGCGCGAACGATCATGTCGCCATCGAAGACAAGCGTGACGCCCAGATCGTGAATCGGCGCATGTGCGGCGATCATCCGCGCATCGCCGGGCGGCGTAAAGTCGACAGGCTTTCGGTCCGTCAGACACGCCGTCACTTCGAACAAGCCGTCGCTGCGTCGATAACCGCGCATGTCGATCTGCCGATGATGAATTTCCTCGCGCGTGACGTCTTCCTGCGCGGTGTCGTGTGGGGAAACCATGGATCTGCTCCGTTGCGCAACCGGGTTTGCATAGGCAATGTGTATGCGGCCCGGCACGCGATAACGTGAACGCACAACAGCCGGACGCTGCACGACATACTACGCACTTTCGTGCTTTTCGGCAGCGATGCGACTCGGGACGAAAAGGATGCGTACGCAACGAAATAGACGGGCATCGACGCGCGTTTCGCGCCGTCCGTTCATCGCACCGCTGAGGCTGCGGGATATAGGTGGCAAGATTCGCGCGATCTTGCGCAACGCGATCTCGACTCCTCATGGCACCATGCCTCCGTCTCACGATTGGAGAATCGTTCCTTCCCGTCGCGCAGCACGCCGCCACACCGGAAATCATTGTGCCCAATTGCGCCTGACATCCCGTCCATTTTCGTTACCCAGCACCGCCGCTTTCCTGCGCTCACCGACCCGTCGGTCGCAGTCCGCGTCCGCGCATTCCGGCCGATCCGGACCAGTGAGTCAGCCGTCATCCGCGCGTACCGGTATACTTCGACTCCTGCCTTGTCCGGCATCTTGGCCGGTGCCTGAAACAGTGGCGTGCGCGACGCGGTTTCGTCGCGATCCGCGTCGGCGGCAGATGCTGCAGCCGATGCGGCGAAGCGCGTGGTCCGACGTCGATACGCGCGATGGCCGCGCGAATCACGCCTTACACTCCTGGTGGATTGAATTTATGGGTTTTGAACAACTTGCCGAATTGCGGGCGCAGCTCGCAGCGAAGGCCAAGCAGGAACGGAACGCGAAGCGGCCGGCAACGCGTCCGGACACCGGCGCGAAGCCGTCCGGCGATCGTCCGCCTCGCGGGGCCAAATCGGGTGCCGGCACCAAAGCAGCGACGAGCGCGAAGGCCGCGCCGGCAAAGCCGTCGGCGCCCGTCGATCCCGTGATCGTCGCGATCGGAAAACTGCAACGGCGTTTTCCGCGCGCTTTCCCGAAGAATCCGGCACCGAAGGTGCCGCTGAAGGTCGGTATCTGGGAAGACCTCGCGCGCGAAGCACAGACGCTCGGTCTGAGCGAAGCGGAGCTGCGCGATGCGATGTCGACGTGGTGTCGCGGCAACCGTTACTGGTCGTGCCTCGTTGAAGATGCGGTCCGCGTCGACCTGCAGGGCAACGAAGCAGGGCGCGTGACGCGCGACGATGCGGCGCGTGCGCGACACCTGAAGTCGCGGCGTCCCGGCAAGAGTGCTGCGAAGCCGGCGAAGGGCGCGCAGCAGCCGAAGGCCGACGCGCAGACGGACGCCGCCGTGCAGCAGCCGGCCGCCGCGGACACTCAACGGCCGGCAGAACCGGCGCCGCAGGTCGAACAGCAAGCGGCTGGTAACGAGTAAGGTCGGATACGTCGCCGCGCCATCGCGCGGCGACGTCTTCGGCGGCAGGCATGCAGCCGACCTGTCGCGTCGTTCTAAACTGCGGCGCGGTAAACGCGAAGTGACAAATGTCACCGCGCGAGCAGCGGCATGGATGCTTGCACGGTTCATCGACGCGTAGCATTTCGCGTTCCCAAGCGAAGTCGGCACACGATTCGTGCGAAGTGCAGCTCGGAAAATTCGTGATCCTGATCGAGCGACGACACATACCGTTCGCCATGAACGAACGGACTTGAGCCCATTGCGCTGCCGATGCTCCGTGTTCGAGACCACATCCTGCGCCGACATCGCCATCGTCCATGGTCCCTTTCGACGCGAGGCTCGCCGGAAATGATGCGATATCTTCGCCCATCTCTCGATGAGCAACGCGACGCCTGGTAAGCAAGGCGCACGCGTTCATCAATCGGGCGCAATCTTCACTGACCGACGCACCAGGCGTAACCACCGTACCGACAGCATCCGCGCACGGCGCACCGCCCACCGTTCGCCCCACAAGCCCCCAACGGCCTACATTCACCCGCCGTTCTGAACCAGCCGAATCAACGTTCCATCGAGATCAACCAGCGCACCGACCTTACCACCCCACGCCTCGCGCTTTGGCCGATGCACGCGAGGCCATCCGGTCGTCGTCTCCGGTATGCCGGCCGCGATCACTTCATCGAAGAACGCGTCGACGTCGTCGAGGCGAAAACAGCAGCTGAACCAGCTTTCAGCCGGATCGAGATCGGCATGCCGAAAGAACTCGAGTAACAGATCGCGTCGCCGCAGAATCATCCAATCTTCATCGCGCCAGGTTTCGATAAAACCGAACTTGGCGTAGAAGCGCGACGTCGCGTCGAAATCGCGCGAGGGCAGATTGGGGCTGGCAATATCGGTCATGGCGAGATGCTCCGAGTAGCGGCACAGCGAACCCGAGGCGACGCAGTTACGCAACCGTCGCGACCGACTATCGCTGCGGAGGAAAGCAAACAGGAAAGTCCTCGCAGCCGGGACATCCAGGCGCGGGCCCCGGCGGCAAGCCGAGCGATGCAGCGGCTTCCTGCGCCAGGAATTTCTTCCAGCGCAGCTGGCCGACGTTGCGCGCCGCGACCGCAGGAAAATAGCGATCGAGCATCGTCGCGACCGCGTCGCGGCCGTCGAGCCCGAGATCGCGCCACAGATGATCGCCGCGCAGACACGCATGCGCGATGATCGAAGCGACGCAGTCGGCGTCGTCGACCGCCACTGCAGCGCCGACATCGCGCATCAGCAGTGCATGCAAGGTCGCGACGAACGTGGCATGTGCGGGCGGCAAGGAGCGAACGATAAAAGGCGCTGCCAATGCCGCGGCGACGTCGCCGGACAGCGCCGGAAAATGTCGCGCGAGCAGCCGCGTCAATTGCGCGTGCGACAGACCGAGCAGCGCGGGCTCGTTGCGGCTCGCGCGCGCCGCAACGAGCGCGGCGAACAGCCGCGCGTCGGGGCTGCCCGGATCGACCGCGCCCGACAGCAGCGAGCGAAATGTCTCGGCACCTTCCGTACACGCGCTCGCATCAATCGGCTTCGAATCCTTCACTCGATGCCGACGATCACGCTCGACGCCTTGAACATCGCCGTCGCGGCGCTGCCGCTCGCGAGTCCGAGTCGCTCGACGCTATCGTTCGTGACGATCGCGATGATTTCGGTGCCGCCGGCCGTCCTGATCGCGACCTCCGAATTCACGGCACCCTTCGCGACCGACGCGACGGTGCCCGCGATGCAGTTGCGCGCCGAGACCTTGCCGGCATCGACATCGACCATCACGATGACCGACGACGCCTTCACGAGCGCGAACGCTTTCGTGCCGGTCGACAGGCCGAGCGACGCGGCGCTGCCGTGCGTGATGACCGCGACGATCTCGAGGCCGTCCTGCGTGCGCAGCGTGATTTCGTCGTTGACGGCGCCCGTCTTGACGGCGCTGATCTGACCGGTGAATTGATTGCGGGCACTGGTTCGCATGGCGAGTCTCCGGGGACGGGCCGCATCGCGCGCGGCAAATGGACAACGAAAGTGCGGTCGAGTTTACCGCCGATGCGACCGGCGTGCGGCATTCGCCCTGCACGACACGCTTATCGCGCGTTATTCGCCGCGCCGTCCGCCGTCCGCCGTCGCCGGCCGTGCCGACGACGTCTCCTGCTGCGATGCAGCGGGCGTCGCGTCACCTTCCCATCCGCCGCCGAGCGCGAGAAACAATCTCACCTGATCGGCCGCGACCTGTCCTTCGGCGGCCGCGACTTGCGCGTGCACGCTGGTCAGCGTGCGTGTCGCGTCGAGATCGGCGATGAACGACTCGCGTCCGGCGCGATAGAGCCGATACGTTTCGTCCGCGGAGCTGCGTGCCGACTCGTACGCGGTACGCAGTTCGTCCGCGCGCTGCACGTCGGCCGCATACGCGGCGAGGCTCGACTGCGTTTCGCGCAGCGCATTCAGTACGACGCCGTCGAAATGCGCGAGCGCACCGCCGGTCGCGGCTTCGGCCTCGCGCACACGCGCGCGCTGTCCGTTGACCGGAAAGGTCCAGCTGATCAGCGGGCCGAACGACCAGCGATTCGTCGTCGACGAGAAGAGATCGGCGGCGACGCCGACCGATCCCGCCGACGCGCCGATGCTGATCGACGGATACAGCGCGGCGGTCGCGACGCCGATGCGCGCGGTCGCAGCCGCAAGTTGACGCTCGGCCTCGCGCACGTCGGGACGGCGGCGCAGCAACGCGGCGCCGTCGCCGATCGGAATCGGCCGGCGCAGCTTCGGCAGCCGCGCGCATTCGGTGACGGCCTTCGGCAAGTCGGCCGGCGCGCGCGCGAGCAGTGCGGCGAGTTGGTACTGCGCGATCTTGCGGCGGCTTTCGAAGCGCGGGATGTCGGCGGCGAGCGTGCGGACCTGCGTGACGCCGCGCGTCACCTCGGTCTGATTGCCGCGACCGACGTCACGCAGCCGCTGCGACAGCGCGACACGCTGCCGCTGCAGCGCGACCGACTGCTTCGCGATCTCGAGCTCCTCACCGGCCGAACACGCTTCGACGTATGCGCGCACGACGTCGGCGACGACCGTGATGCGCGCGAGATCGGCGGCGGCCTGCACGGCCTCGCTGTCCGCGCGCGCCGCTTCGACGCCGCGCCGCAGCTTGCCGAACAGATCGATCTCGTACGACACGTTGATGCCGACCGACCCTTCGTTGACGACCGGCAGCTTGTTCTCGAGCAGATACTGCTCGGCCGATTCCTGCGCGCGTTGCACCGCGGCTTCGGTGCGGCCCGAGAAGCCGCCCTGCTGGTTCGCGACCTCGAGCGCCGCACGCGATCGCGCGAGATTGGCCGCCGCGACGCGCAGGTCGGTATTCGACGTCAGCGCGCTGCGCACGAGGTCGTTGAGCGCCGGATCGTCGTACAGCTGCCACCAGTTGCCGGGTACCGCATCGTGCGAAACGAGCGTCCCGTTCGCATCGTCGAGCGCGTGATTGGCAAGCGGTGCGTTCACGTACGCCTGCTGCGGCAGCGTGTAGTCGGGGCCGACCGATTTGCATGCGCCGAGCGCGAGGGCGAGCGGTGCAAGCGTCGCCGCGACGCGAAGACCGGGCCGCTTCATTGCGACGCTCCCGCCGCGCTGGCGGCCGTGCCGGACGCGGTAGGTGCGACAGGTGCGACAGGTGCGACAGGTGCGGCCGGCGCGACCGGCTGCGCGCGGTCGCGGCGCTGCGTATCGGGCGCACGCACGGCGACGGTCGCGGTGCGCCCCGCGATCATGCGGAAATCGTCCGGCACTTCGTCGAGCGCGACGCGCACCGGCACGCGCTGCGCGAGCCGCACCCAGCTGAAGGCGGGATTCACGTTCGGCAGCAGGTTCGACCCTTGCGTGCGGTCGCGATCCTCGATCGCCGCGACGATGCTCTGCACGTGACCGCGCAGCGAGTGCGGTTCGCCCATCACGAAGATGTCGACGGGCTGACCGATATGGATGCCGCGCAGCTTGGTTTCCTCGAAATAGCCGTCGACGCGGAACGAGTTGCGATCGACGACCGACAGCACGGCACGGCCGGCCGGCACGTATTCGCCGACGCGCGGTGCGCGATCGTTCAGATAGCCGTCGACGGGGCTCACGACGGTCGTGCGCTGCAGATTCAGCTTCGCGGTGTCGAGCGACACCTGCGCATCCTGCACCGCCGCTTCGCCTTGCTCGACGCGCGTGCGGCTCTCCTCGACCTGCTCGCTCGCGACGAGATTGCCGAGCTGCAGGTTGCGCGCATATTCGCGCTTCGCTTGCGCGAGCGTCGCGCGGCGCTGGGCGAGCGTCGCTTCGGCGAGCCGTTCCGCGAGCGCGTAGCGCGCGCGGTCGATCACGAACAACACCTGCCCACGCGTGACGGCCTGGTTGTCGGCGACTTCGACGGACGTGATCAGCCCCGACACGTCGGGCGCGACCTGAATTACGTCGGCGCGCACGTGCCCGTCGCGCGTCCATGGCGAGAACATGTAGTAGTCGATCACGCGCCATAGCACGAGCGCGGCGACGACGACGACGATCAGGGTGAGCAGGACCTGTCCTGCCGAGAGCCAGGGTTTTTTCACGTTCACGTTAGGTAGCCACGAAATGGTGGGACACGATCACGACGGCGGCGAATACGAACACGTAGATGCCGAGATCGAAGATCGAACGGTGCCAGACGAGGCGGTAGAAGCCGATGCGATCGAGCACGGTGCGCACGGCGACGTTGATCAGGTAGGCGATCAGCATCAGCACGAGCGGAGCGGGCACGAACACGCCGAGAATGTCGATTTCGCCGATCATGGTCGCGGTCGGAAAGTCGGGTAGGGAAGCGGCATCATGCCTGCGCTCCGTCGGGCGTTTGCGGCGCGCGCGTGGACGCGGCCGGATACAGCGACAGACGCAGGCCGACGAGCGCATGCAGCGCGTCGCGCAGCCGGCGATGCATGACCGGGATCGCGTGACCGGCCGGCGGCGCATCGCCGGGCGCGGGTGCCGCGCCGGGCAGATTGCGGCCGACCACGCGCCGCAGCGCATCGTCGATCGATTCGAGCAGCGCGGGCGGTACCGGCTGACGCGCGTTCGCCGCGGCGCAGCGCGCGTAGTGGTCGGTTACGCCGGCGAGCACGCGATCGATCGCGTCGGACAGATCGCCGGACAATTTGCGCCGCAGCCGGCGCAGATCGAGCGCGTTCAGCGCGATGCGCAGGTCGCGGAAGCTCTCGATCGACGGATGACGGTGGTCGTCGGAGGCGCCGAGACGCGGCAGCAGTTGCGTCACGCGATCGAGCATGCGCGACGCATGATTGCGCTGGTCTTCGAGCGGTTGCGTCGAGGCCGAGCGTGCGACGTCCTCCCAGCCCGAGCGCAGCAGCCGCCGCACCGCGAGCTCGGCGCCGAACGGCCGCGTCGCGCGTGTCCACACGTAGGCGAACAGCAGTCCCGCGACGCCTGCAAGGTTGCTGTTCAGAAACACGAAGAAGTCGGCGTCGTAGGCGCCCTGGATGCTGACGAACGTCGCCGTGTTGACCGCGACGAGCATCGTGACCATGTTGAACTGCGGTCGCGGCAGCAGCGTGCCGATCAGGATGAACGGGCCCGCGAACATCAGCACGAGCATCGGGAAATCGTGCACGTGCGGCAGCACGACGAAGAGGTAAAGCCCCGCGAACACGACGCTCGCGGCCGTCGCGAGGAAGAACCGGAACACCATCGGCGCCGGTTCGTCGAGCGCCGCGAAGAAGCTGCACGCGACGGCCACGAGCGTGACGGCGCCGGCACCGTCGTGCCAGCCCGATTCGATCCACAGCCAGCATGCGAACACGATTGCGCCGACGACGGTCAGCGTCGAGAACAGCATCATGCCGCGATCGAAGAAGCGCTCGGTGCCGCCGAGCCGCCAGTGCCGGTAGCGCGGCTGCCACACGCCCGATTCGTTCGCGATCAGCGCGCGCAGCGAACGGCAGTCCTGCCAGATGTCGATCACCTGGCGCAGCCGCCATAGCGCGTTCGACAGCAGCGCGCCGTCCCAGCTCGCGAGTGCCTCGTCGGTCGGCTGCAGCGCCGCGATGCCGGCGCGCAGGCGGTCCGCGACCGGATCGTCGGCCATGTCGCCGTCGGTGCCGGGCTTGATCGTGGGCAGCGGTGCGTCGAACCATGCCGCGGCGTCGGCGAGCAAGGCATCGAGTGCGGGCGGCCGCACGTGCAGGTCGCGCATCAGCGCGATGAGCGGATCGGCAAGCGACGACATCAGCGGCAGGAACAGCTGCATTCGCCCCGCGAGCGCCTGCGCGCGCGACAGCACGCGCGGATGCGCATGGTCGTAGCTCAGTTGGCTCAGCAGGAATTCGAGGCCCGTGATCGTGGTCGCGAGCCGCTGCCGGCAGGCGCTCAATGCCTTGCCGGCGATACGGCCGGACAGCGTTTCGCGCCCGTAGAACGCGGCATCCCTGAACCAGGCGTCGGTGCGCTCGATCAGCGTCGGCGCGAGCCGGTTCGGAAACACCGTGCTGCCGACCACGCTCGCGCAGACGATGCCGAGCACGATCTCTTCGGTGCGCGCGATCGCGACGTCGAACACGCTGGCCGGGTTCGTCACGGTCGGCAGCGCGACGAGCGGCATCGTGTAGCCGGCAAGCATGAACACGTAGCTGCGCGCGGTGCGGTCGGAGATCGCGAGGTAGAGCAGCGTGCCGCACCATGTTGCGACGATGACGCTGAACAGGAGCGGCGTCTCGACGAACGGCGGCACGAAGAAGATCGCCGCCGCCGCGCCGAGTGCGGTGCCGAGCGCGCGATACAGCGCCTTCGAGCGCGTCGCGCCGACGAACGGGTTCGACACGATGTAGACGCTCGCCATCGCCCAGTATGGACGCGGCAGCTGGAAGTACAGGCCGAGATACAGCGCCAGCATCGATGCGGCGAACGTCTTGCCCGAGAACAGCCAGTCGCGAAGGCTCGGGTAGGTCATGACGCGGAAGCGGCGGAGTGCGGCGCGCGCGGCGTCGATGCATGTGCGTCGGCGCCATTGAATGCGGTCAGCACGCGCAGCGTCGCTTCGAGGTCGCTGCGCGAGATCCCCTTGAGCACCTGCGCGCGCAGCACGCGCAGATCTTCCTCCATCTTCTCGGTGACGGCGCGGCCCTCGGCCGTCAGCGAGATCGTTTTCGCTCGGCGATCGTGCGGATCTTCGTCGCGGCGCGCGAGGCCGGCCGCGCACAGCTGATCCAGCAGACGCACGAGCGACGGGCCTTCGATGCCGACGTACTCGGCGAGCGTGCCCTGACGCACGCCTTCGCCGAGGCGACCGGCGATCAGCAGCGGCGTCGCGCACGCTTCGGACACGTTGTACGCGGTGAGCATGCTGTCGCTCGCGCGGCGCCACTTGCGCGCGCTGAGCACCAGCAGGCTGCTGACGGCGAGGCGGAGATCGTGCAGATTCGTCATGGGCGAGATGATAAGGCAAAACCATTCGATAGCAAACTATCGTTCGGTGTCATCCGGCTGTCACGTCGTCGTGCGGTTCGGCCGCCCGCAACGACGAATCTAGGCCGCGCGCGACGCACGGTCAAGCGGCGCGATGCCGAGGCTGTGCCTTCGTCCGGTCCGGTGCGCTCAATATTGAATAGTCTGACGTGCGCCGTTCCGCGATACCGCGCTCGGGCACGGCGCGGGCGCCGCGCGTGCGGAGGCCGGACTGTCATCTTTTCGTAAGACATGCGTAGCAGGCACGCGAAGTGCACGCCGCGGTACGGCCCGCAGCGTCCTGCTTTCGCACGCGATTGCACTAGGACAATATTTTTCGGGTGTCTTTCTGAGCGACCATGCGGAAGCAACGACGGAGACATCGAGATGGGACGGACCGAGGTATCGACACGCTGGCACGACGCGATCGGCGCCGTGCATGGCATCGAGTCGAAATACAAGCGGCTCGTGAAGGCGATCGCCGCCGACATCGAGAGCGGCGCGCTCGCGCCGGGCGCACGGCTCGCGCCGCAGCGCGACGTCGCGGCCAGTCTCGGCGTCAGCGTGCAGACGGTGACCAACGCGTACAAGGAGCTCGAAAGGCAGGGCCTGATCCGCTGCGAGGTCGGGCGCGGCAGCTTCGTCGCCGCGCGCGTGACCGAGTCGATGTCGAACTACATGCTCGATACGGCCGAACGCGAGCTCGTCGATTTCTCGATCGCGCGCATCGTGCATACGCCGGAACACGACGCGGCATGGCGGGCCGTCTGCGCGGAGCTGGCCGGCACCGAGGATCAGCCGTGGATCCGCTCGTTCCGGCCGATCGCCGGCCTCGACGCGCATCGCGAAGCCGGCGCCGCATGGCTCGCGTCGCTGAACATGCCCGTGCACCCGGAATCGTTGCTGATCACGAACGGTGCCGCGCATGGCATCTTTCTCGCGCTCGCGTCGATCGTCGGCCCGGGCGACACCGTGCTCTGCGAAAGCCTGACCGATCATGGCGTGATCGGCTCCGCGAACGTGCTCGGGTTTACGCTGAAGGGACTCGAGATGGACGAGCACGGGATCCGCCCCGAACACTTCGAGGAAATGTGCGACGGCGAGCGGATCAGCGCGCTCGTTTGCACGCCGACGCTCAACAATCCCACCGTTTCGATGATGTCCGATTCGCGACGCCGGTCGATCGCACGGATTGCGGCGCGCTACGGCGTGTACGTGATCGAGGACGACGTGTACGGCGCGCTTCCCGCCAAAACCGCGACGCCGATCGCGAGCATGATTCCCGAGCTCGGCTTTTACTGCACGAGCATGACGAAATCGGTGCTGACGGGGTTGCGCACCGGCTACCTGGCCATGCCGCGGCGCCTTGCTTTGCGCGTGGAGAGCGTGCTGCGCGTGAGCAGCTGGATGGCGACGTCGCCGATCGCCGAGATCGCGACGCGCTGGATCGCGGACGGCACCGCGCGCCGGCTCGTCGAGCTGCAGCGGCAGCGGCTCGCGGTGCGGCAGGAGATGGTGAAGGCCGCGCTTGGCCCATATCTGCTCGGCGCGCATCCGAACGCGCTGTCGGCGTGGCTGCGCGTGCCCGACTACTGGCAGGCCGATCGCCTCGTGCGCGAATTGCGCACGCGCAAGATCGCGGTCACGTCGCCCGATCCGTTTCTCGTCGGCGGTACCGAGCGGCCGAACGCGGTGCGCGTGTGCATCGGCGCGGAAACCACCGACGCCGCGTGCAATGCGGCGCTCGAGACAATGGCCGGCGTGTTCGAGCAATATCCGCACGTGCACGATTTCCACTGACTTTCCGCTGCAGCGATGCGGCGCCGCACACAAGCGCCGCACAATGTACCAGGACATTCGAAAGCGCAATTTGGAACATTAGACTGGATCGCACCACATCAATGAGGCGTGCGTTCCATGTCCTTCCTGTCGCTGTCCGACGTCTACCGCGCGCGCCAACGCATCGCCGGGCGTACGTGCGTCACGCCGCTCGTCGCGTCCGCTGCGCTGTCGGCGCGCGCCGGCGTCCCCGTTCACCTGAAGCTCGAAACGCTGCAGCCGACGGGCAGCTTCAAGATCCGCGGCGCGACCAATGTGCTCGCGGAACTCGCGGCGCAGCGCGTGACGCGCGTCGTTACCGCATCGACCGGCAATCATGGGCGCGCGGTCGCTCATGCGGCGCGCGCGCTCGGCCTTGAAGCGGCCGTCTGCATGTCGTCGCTCGTGCCGGCGAACAAGGTCGATGCGGTAGCCGCGCTCGGCGCGCGCGTCGCGATCGTCGGCGCCAGCCAGGACGACGCGCAGGCGGAGGCGCGACGCCTCGCACGCGACGAAGGCTATGCGTACGTGCCGCCGTTCGACGATCCGCGCATCATCGCGGGCCAGGCGACGATCGGCGTCGAGATTCTCGAAGCGCTGCCCGATGCAGGCACGCTGATCGTCCCGCTGTCCGGCGGCGGGCTGTTCAGCGGCGTCGCATTTGCCGCGAAAGCGATCCGGCCGTCGATTGCGGTGATCGGCGTGTCGATGGCGCGCGGCGCAGCCATGCATGCGAGCCTCGCTGCCGGTCGTCCCGTCGACGTCGAAGAACAGCCGACGCTCGCCGATTCGCTCGGCGGCGGCATCGGTCTCGACAACCGCTACACGTTCGACCTCACGCGCGCGCTGGCCGACGACGTCGTGCTGCTCGACGAGCGCTCGATCGCACGCGGCATCGCGCACGCGTATCGCGAAGAGCGGCTCGTCGTCGAAGGCGCGGGCGCGGTCGGCATCGCCGCGCTGCTCGACGAAGCCGTTCCGCGCAGCCGGCGCGACGGGCCCATCGTGGTCGTCGTGAGCGGCGCGAACATCGACATGGCCGCGCATCGCCGGCTGATTGCGGAGAACTGATATGGCGCATCCCATCACGCTGCTCGGCCAGACGCAACTGCGCACGCTGGTGCCGCTCGATCTCGACGCGATCGATCAGGTCGAAGCCGCGTTTGTGTCGCTCGCGACGGAGCCCGTCGCGATGCCGCCGATCCTCAATCTCGCGCTGCCTGCGCGTCACGGCGAAGTCGATGTGAAAACCGCCTACTTGCCGCGCTTCGACAGCTTCGCGATCAAGATCAGCCCCGGCTTCTTCGACAACCCGTCGCTCGGCCTGCCGAGCCTGAACGGGCTGATGCTCGTGCTGTCCGCGCGTACCGGCCTGACCGAGGCCGTGCTGCTCGACAACGGCTATCTGACCGCCGTGCGCACCGCCGCCGCGGGCGCGGTCGCCGCGCGTCATCTCGCGCGGGCCGATGCGCGGCGCGTGGCCGTGATCGGCGCCGGCGAACAGGCGCGGCTGCAGCTCGACGCATTGCGGCTCGTGCGCGACGTCGCGCATGTGACGGTCTGGGCGCGCGATGCCGCACGTGCGGCGCAATTTGCTGCCGACGTGCGCAGCGCGCATGGCATCGAGGCGAGCGTCGCGCGATCGGTGCATGCGGCGCTCGCCGATGCCGACATCGCGGTCACCACGACGCCGAGCCGCGAGCCGCTCGTGAATGCCGAGGATCTGCATCCGGGGCTGCACGTGACTGCGATGGGCTCCGATGCCGAATACAAGACCGAACTCGCGCCGTCGGTATTCGCGGCCGCGCGCTACGTCTGCGACCGCTTGCAGCAGACCCGTGTGGTCGGCGAGCTGCGGCATGCGATCGCGGCCGGCGCCGTCGCGGCCGACGCGGTCTTTCCCGAACTCGGCGAAGTGATTGCCGGCCGTTGCGCCGGCCGCACGCATCGCGACGAGATCACGATCTGCGACCTGACCGGAACCGGCGCGCAGGACACTGCCATTGCCGTTCTCGCGCTGCAGCGCGCCCGCGCCGCGGGCGCCGGAACGATTTTTCACAACGACCTCACGACCTGAGAGGAGACAGATGTCTGCAGTCATCGAAACCTACGAAGCCGCGCCGCGTCTTGCGTTCGCGCGCAGCGAATACGCTGCGCGCATCGCGAAGACGCGCGCGGCGATGGAGCGGGCCGGCATCGACCTGCTGATCGTCACGGACCCGACCAACATGGGCTGGCTGACCGGCTATGACGGCTGGTCGTTCTACGTACACCAGTGCGTGCTGCTGCCGATGGACGGCGAACCCGTCTGGTTCGGCCGCGGCCAGGACGCGAACGGCGCGAAGCGCACCGTGTTCATGGCGCACGACGACATCGTCGGCTATCCCGATCATTACGTGCAGTCGCCGGATCGCCACCCGATGGACTACTTGTCGACCGAAGTGATTGCGGCGCGCGGCTGGGGCGCATTGCGCATCGGCGTCGAACTCGACAACTACTACTTCAGCGCGGCCGCGTACGCGTCGCTGCAGAAGCACCTGCCCGCCGCGCGCTGGGTCGACGCGACGGCACTCGTGAACTGGCAGCGCGCGGTGAAGTCGCCGCGCGAGATCGAATACATGCGCGTGGCCGCGCGCATCGTCGAACGGATGCATGCGCATATCGTCGAGACGATCGAGCCGGGCATGAAGAAGAGCGATCTCGTCGCGCAGATCTACGCGACCGGCATCGGCGGCGCCGACGGCTTCGGCGGCGACTATCCGGCGATCGTGCCGCTGCTGCCGACCGGCGCCGACGCAGCCGCGCCGCATCTGACCTGGGACGACACGACGTTCGAGCGCGGCGCCGGCACGTTCTTCGAGATCGCCGGCTGCTACCGCCGCTATCACTGTCCGCTGTCGCGCACGGTCTATCTCGGCAAGCCGCCGGCGCACTTCATCGAGGCCGAGCGCGCGGTAGTCGAAGGGATCGAGGCCGGGCTCGCGGCCGCGAAGCCGGGCAACGTCTGCGAGGACATCGCCAACGCGTTCTTCGCGGTGCTGCGCCGCGCGGGCATCGAGAAGGACAGCCGCTGCGGCTATCCGATCGGCGCGAGCTACCCGCCGGACTGGGGCGAGCGCACGATGAGCCTGCGACCGGGCGACCGCACGGTGCTCGAACCGGGCATGACGTTCCACTTCATGCCGGGGCTGTGGCTCGACGACTGGGGGCTCGAGATCACCGAAAGCATCCTGATCACCGAAACCGGTGTCGAGACGTTCTGCAACACGCCGCGCAAGCTGTTCGTGAAGGAGTAGACCGATGCGTGCTTCACCGATTGTGCCGACCGTCGACTTCGACGCGGACGGCGAACAGCACGGCTTCCTCAAGCTGCCGTACTCGCGCGACGACTCCGCGTGGGGCGCGGTGATGATTCCAGTGACCGTCGTGAAGCGCGGCGACGGGCCGACCGTGCTGCTGACGGGCGGCAATCACGGCGACGAGTACGAAGGACCGGTCGCGCTCGCGAAGCTCGCCGGTTCGCTGAAGGCGTCCGACGTGACGGGCCGCGTGATCATCGTGCCGTTCATGAACTATCCGGCGTTTCGTGCCGGGCGCCGTACGTCGCCGATCGATGCGGGCAACCTGAACCGCAGTTTTCCCGGGCGGCCCGACGGCACCGTGACCGAGAAGATCGCCGATTACTTCCAGCGGCACCTCTTGCCGCTCGCGACGCACGTGCTCGACATCCACGCGGGCGGGCGCACGCTCGACTTCGTGCCGTTCGCGGCGATTCACGTGCTCGACGATCGCGAGCAGGAAGCGCGCTGCGAGCGTGCGATGCGCGCGTTCGGCGCGCCGTATTCGATGCGCATGCTCGAACTCGACAGCGTCGGCCTGTACGACACGGCGGCCGAAGCGGCCGGCAAGGTGTTCGTGTCGACCGAACTCGGCGGCGGCGGCACGTCGACCGCGGCGAGCGTCGCGATCGCCGAGCGCGGCGTGCGCGGATTTCTCGCGCATGCCGGCGTGCTGGCGACGCATCCGAACGAAGACGGCGGCGTCGCGCGCACGGCACCGCGTACGACGACGCTGCTCGACATGCCCGACGGCGCGTGCTTCACGACGAGCGAGCATCGCGGGCTGCTCGAGATGTGTTGCGACCTCGGCAGCGAAGTGGAGGCCGGCGACGTGCTCGCGCGCGTGCACGACATCGACCGCACCGGCGTCGCACCGGTCGAATACGTCGCAAAGCGGCGCGGGCTGCTGGCCGCGCGGCATTTCCCGGGCCTCGTGCAGGCCGGCGACACGATCGCGGTGGTCGCCGACATCGTCGAGCGCAACATTCCGGTCGCTGCATAGGATGCGCACGCCGTGATCAAGCTCGACCGATACGATCTCGCGATCCTGCGCATTCTCGAACGCGACGGGCGCATCACGAAATCGAAGCTCGCGGAAGCCGTGAACCTGTCGATCTCGCCCGCGTGGGAGCGCGTGCGCAAGCTCGAGGAAAGCGGCGTGATTCGCGGCTACCGGGCCGACGTCGACTGGGTCGGCGCGTTCTCGGGCAGCCGCATCGTCGTCGAGGTGACGCTGTCGCGTCATACCGCGCCCGACATGCGGCGTTTCGAGGAACGCGTGAGCGCGGCGCCCGAGGTTGCGCAATGCTACGCGACGGGCGGCGGCGTCGACTACGTGCTGCAGGTGGTCGCGCGCGACATCGATCACTACCAGCGCTTCATCGATGCGCTGCTGATGGAAGACCTCGGCATCGAGCGCTACTTCACGTACATCGTGACGAAGGTCGTGAAGTGCGAATCCGGCGGCGCGCCGGACTGGCAATGAAAACTTCGCGCCGGCGCGCGGCAATACCGAAAAAACCGCAAGCGCCAGCCGCATAAACCGAAATTTCCGGAGCCGGCGGCACGACAGAATGAAGCTCGTGCCCAACCAACGAGGAGACACAGCATGCTGCCCGGACACCCCGTTCTGTTCAAGTCGATGTGCTATGTCGACGGTCGCTGGATTCACAGCGACAGTGCCGCGACGGTCGCCGTCGTGAATCCGGCCGATCAGGCCGTCATCGGCCACGTGCCGATGCTCGAGCGTGCGCAGATCGTCGCGGCGATCGATGCCGCGCAGCGTGCCTACGAAACGTGGCGCTGGACGCCGCAGGCCGCGCGTAGTGCGGCGCTGCTGCGCTGGCACGCGTTGATCCTGCGCCACCTCGACGACCTCGCCGCGCTGCTCTCGCTCGAGCAGGGCAAGCCGCTCGCCGAGGCGCGCGGCGAGATCCGCTACGCGGCAAGCTTCGTCGAATGGTTTGCGAACGAGGCGAAGCGCGTCGCAGGCCGCACGATACCGACGCATATCGACGGCGCGCAGCTCGGCACCGTGATGGAGCCGGTCGGCGTCGCCGCGCTGATCACGCCGTGGAACTTCCCGGCCGCGATGATCACGCGCAAGGCCGCAGCGGCGATCGCGGTCGGCTGTACGACCGTCGTGAAGCCCGCGCACGAGACGCCGTTCTCGGCGCTTGCCCTTGCGCAGCTGGCCGACGAAGCCGGCTTCCCGGCCGGCGTGTTCAACGTCGTGCTCGGCGAGCCGCAGATGGCGATGGAAACGCTGGTCGGCGATGCGCGCGTGCGGTCGGTGAGCTTCACCGGCTCGACGCGTGTCGGCCGCCTCGTGACCGAAACGGCCGCGCGTGCGGGCATCCGCAAGGTCGCGCTCGAACTCGGCGGCAACGCGCCGTTCATCGTGACCGAGGACGCCGATCTCGATCAGGCGGTGCGAATCGCGGTCGCTGCGAAGTTTCAGACGTCGGGGCAGGACTGCTGCGCGGCGAACCGGATCTTCGTCGCGCGCCCGCTCTACGACGCATTCGTCACGCACTATGCGGATGCCGTGCGCGAACTGAAGACCGGACCGGCGTTCGAGCCGGACGTCGACGTCGGGCCGCTGATACATCAGGCGGCATTCGACGCCACGGTCGCGCGTGTCGACGACGCGCGTGCGCGCGGCGCGCGCATCGTGGCCGGCGGTCGCCCGCATGCGCTCGGCGGCTGGTTCTACGAACCGACGGTGATCGCGGACGCCGCGTCCGGCATGCGCGTCTACGACGAGGAAAACTTCGCGCCGATCTCGGCCGTATGCGCGTTCGACACGCTCGACGAAGTCGTCGCGAAGGCGAACGACACCGAGTACGGGCTCGCCGCCTACGTGTGCGCGACGCGCATCGACACGATTTTCCAGCTCGTGCGCCGGCTCGATTTCGCGATGGTGTCGGTCAACGGCGTGAAATTCACCGGTGCGCCGATTCCGTTCGGCGGCATGAAGGCGTCGGGCCTCGGCCGCGAAGGCGGCATCGAAGGCTTCGAACCGTTCACCGAAACCAAGTACTTCTGTCTCGGCAACCTCGGCCTGCCCGTCGGGGCGGCGGCCTGATCATTCAAAGGAGTTCATCATGACGCAATCCATCGACGCGCTGCTGCGCGAGGACCGTGCCCACTTCATGCATCCGTCGACGCACGCGTACGACCACGAAACCGGCGCGCTGCCCGGCAAGATCGTGCGCGGCGGCCAGGGCATTCGCATCGAGGACCATCAGGGCAAGCGCTATATCGACGCATTCGCCGGCCTGTACTGCGTGAACATCGGCTACGGCCGCACGGAAGTGGCCGACGCGATGTACCAGCAGGCGAAGCAGCTCGCGTACTACCACACGTATGTCGGGCACTCGTCCGACGCGATCATCGAACTGTCGTCGCGCATCATCGACTGGGCGCCGGCCGGCATGAAGAAGGTCTATTACGGGATGTCGGGTTCCGATGCGAACGAGACGCAGGTCAAGATCGTCTGGTACTACAACAACGTGCTCGGCCGTCCGAACAAGAAGAAGATCATCTCGCGCGAACGCGGCTATCACGGTTCGGGTATCGTGACGGGCAGCCTTACGGGCCTGCCGAGCTTCCATCAGCATTTCGACCTGCCGATCGACCGCGTGAAGCACACCGTTTGTCCGCACTGGTACCGGAAGGCGCCGGTCGGGATGAGCGAAACGCAGTTCGTCGCGTACTGCGTGGACGAGCTCGAGAAGCTGATCGCGCGCGAGGGCGCCGACACGATCGCGGCGTTCATCGCGGAACCGGTGATGGGCACGGGCGGCATCATCGAACCGCCGGCCGGCTACTGGCCGGCGATTCAAACGGTGCTGCGCAAGCACGACATTCTGTTGATCTCGGACGAGGTCGTCTGCGGGTTCGGGCGCCTCGGCTCGAAGATGGGCGCGCAGCACTTCGGCATCGAGCCGGATCTGATCACCGTCGCGAAGGGGCTGACGAGTGCCTATGCGCCGCTGTCGGGCGTGATCGTCGGCGAGAAGGTGTGGGACGTGATCGCGCGCGGCTCGCAGGAGCACGGGCCGATGGGCCACGGCTGGACGTATTCGGGGCATCCGGTCTGCGCGGCCGCCGCGCTCGCGAACCTCGCGATTCTCGAACGCGAAAACCTCGTCGGCAATGCGGCCGAAGTCGGCGCGTATTTCGGCGCGAAGCTGCGCGACGCGTTCGGTGCGCATCCGCTCGTCGGCGAAGTGCGCAGTGTCGGGATGCTCGCGGCGCTCGAGTTCATGGCCGACAAGGACGCGCGTACGCCGTTCGATCCCGCGCTGAAGATCGGCGCGCAGGTGTCGGCCGCGGCGTTGCAGCGCGGTGTAATCGCGCGCGCGATGCCGCACGGCGACATTCTCGGTTTCGCGCCGCCGCTCGTGATGACGCGTGCGGAGGCCGACGAGATCGTCGCGATCGTGCGGGAAGCCGTCGATGAGGTCGCGGAGCGGAATCTCGCCGTGGCGGGGTAAGCGCGCGATTCGGTTGTTTGCGTTCTCGCTGCGGCAGCGCATAACGGGCGCCGTCGTACGAAAGTACGGCGGCGTTTTTTTTGCGAGTCTCGAAACGCTGCCTGCCGGGGAAGCGCCGCGAATCTCGTGAACGCGCGGCGACCTTTCACCAATTGTCAGTGCAACGTCGCCGGACGCACGATACGCGGGAATCGATCAGTAATCCCACGTCACGGGCACGAAACGAAAGCGATCGCCGTTCTTTGCGATGTGGCCGATGGACGGGAACGCGACATGGGCCGCGGCCAGCATCGCGCCCGTCTCGGCGGCTTCGCGCAGCAGCGCGATCCGCACGTCCACCGACGCTTCGGGATCATGCTCGAAGCCGTTCTGCCAATCGGGATGGTCGAAGTTGACTTCAAAAATCGCATCGCCGACGAAGGTCAGTTTCTCGCCTTTCGATGCGACATCGACGACACAGTGCCCCGGCGTGTGCCCTCCCGTCACGCGCGCCGATACGCTCGCCGCGATGTCGACGCGCTGATCGAACGGCACGATGTTTTCGCGGTAGCGTTCCACAAACTTCGCGGCGGCCTTGCGGAGCGCCGGAGGAACGGTCTCGGGCATCACCGTCTTGCTGAAGTCCGGATCCTTCCAGAACGCGACTTCCTTCGCCGACACGTGAATGCGCACGTCCGGGCGCAGCCGCGCCTTCACACCATCGACATTCAGGCCGCCGACGTGGTCCATGTGCATATGCGTGATCACGATATCGGTAATCGCGGCCAGGTCGATGCCGGCCGACTCCAGGCGCATCATCGACTGACCGGCGCGCGTGAAGTATTCGAAACCGTCGCCGACGCCCGAGTCGATCAGGATCAGGCGTTCGCCGCTGCGCACGAGCGCGATATTCAACGCCCAGTCGAACATGTCGCGTTGCAGGAAGCGACCGTCGAACCATGCGTTGCGGTCCGCTTCGCTCACGTTGGTGGACATGGTGGAGGTCGGCAGCGGCAGAACGCCGTCGCTGATCAGCACGACATCGACGTCGCCGACGCGCACGGCGTAGCGGGAAGGCACGAGCTCGCCCGAACCGCCTCTGCCGAGATTGTCGGTGACGGGTCGCACATTGTGGATGGTTGCGCTCATATTCAATAGTCCTGTTGATTGAGTGGAGTCATTCGCACCGGGCAGCGCGGTTCACGAGCACGAGTGCGAAGCGTTTGCGCTTCCTTTTTGCTCGTATTCGACCGGGCATGCGAAGCATTCTAGTGAGCGGAGGCGAACGCCAGTAGCGTCGCGAATGCCCACACGATGTTGTTCTAAAGACAACAAGCCACGATGGCGAACGTTGTTCTTGGGCACGCGTTAGAGAACGATGCACGCGTCAGGCTCCCCGTCGGAGGCGTGACGGGTTTCGCCGAGCATATCCAGCAGTTCACGTTCGATCTGACGGCAGATCGGCACCGAGCCGCACGCGATCAACGCGTAAAATTGCCGTCTCGACCAGTAGATGAACTCGGGCAGCGTGTACGCTTTTCGTAGGTGCATGGTGTACGCCTCGCTGCGGGGAAACCATCGGGCGAGCCGAGATTCAGATTGTCAGCCGTGCCATACGGAATCTGAACGGCACTGCATCCGACGCGCGATCGGCGGAAACAACCGCCGCTCACGTGGCGTCGAGCCCGCCGTCGACCGTCACGACCTGGCCCGTCATCCATGCCGCCTGCGGTGAGGCCATTGCGACGATCCAGGCCGCGACGTCCTCGGGCTCGCCGCGCCGGCCGAGCGGGATGCGCTCGCGCTCTTGTGCTTTGATCGCATCGACCTGGGCGGTCGACAGGCTCATTCGCTCCGACAGGAATTCCGTTTCGGTCGGGCCGGCCGCCACCGCGTTGACGCGTACGCCGGCCGGTGCGAGTTCCAGCGCCAGCAGCGCGTCATATGTTCGAGCGCCGCCTTGCTGGCCGCGTAGTGCGACAGCAGCGCCGCAGCCTTGTGCCCGTACGTGCTCGACACATTGACGATGCTGCCTCGCACGCGGGTCAGATGCGGCAGCGCAGCGCTCGCCAGCAACGACGGCCCGAGCGTGTTGACGGCGAAGATCGCGCTGATCGCTTCGAAGCTGGCCGACGAGAGCGGGAGGATGGCGCCGGCACCCGCGTTGTTGACGAGCACGTCGAGCCGTCCGCAGCGCGCGATCACGGCATCCACGGTGCGAGCCGCATCGGCCGCATTGCCGGCGTCCGCGACGACGTAACTGACGCCGGGCACGCTTTGCGCGATGGCGGCCAGCGCGGCCTCGCGGCGCCCCGTGATGACGACGTGCGCGCCTTCGCGCGCGAACGCGACGGCGGCCGCGAGCCCGATGCCGGCGCCACCGCCGGTGATCAGTACGACTTGCTTGTCGAATGACGGCATGAGTCCCTCATGGAAACGAAGGTGAACGTGGCGCGACGCAGACTTCCGGCACGGAAGAGCGTCGCGCGAGAATGACGACACGCGCTCAGTCTTCGCGCGAATCGTCGGCGGACGCGAGGGCCACGACCTGGGTGATGCCGTCGTGCGCCATCTTGGTGTACGGGCAGAAGCGCTCGGTATTTCGAACGAGTTCTTCCGCGACCGCGCGCTCGACGCCCGGCAACCGAACCCGGATATTGGCGTTCAGCATGAACAGACCGTCCATCGGATCGCGGCAGAAGTCGATCGACGCCGACACCGACGCGCTGTCCATCGGTACGGCCGCCTGCGCGGCCAGCAGGCTCAGCGCGCCGTGAAAGCACGCGGCATAGCTCGCGGCAAACAACTGTTCCGGGTTGGGTCCGTCGCCGGGGCCGCCAAGCGCGGGCGGCAGACGCAACGCCAGCTCGAGCTGACCGTCGTCCGAGCGGGCGATGCCCGATGCGCGGCCATGCGCCGCGGCGCCGCCCGTCACGGTCACCGTGGCCGAATACAGCGTCTGGGGCTCGCGTCCGCGATACTTGTCGAGCAGCGATAGCGGCGGTGGGCGCAACGGAGTCATGGCACGCGCGATCGTCGGTATTCGCTCAGCTTGCCGCGCGGTTCTGCGCGAACCATGCGTCGAACGTGGTGGCGCCGAGATGCGCGCCGGGCCCCGGCACGAGCGTATCGTCCTGCACCGTCGCGCCGAAGTAGCCAGCCGCCGGGTCGCGGATCACCGTGCGTGCGTCGTGCGTGACGGACAGAAAGTGCTGAACGAGGTCGGCGATCGCCACGCGGTCCGGACCGCCGATTTCGACGATGCCGTTCAGCGGTGCACCGAGCGTGAAATTGGTGACGGCCGAGGCGACGTCGTCCGACGCGATCGGCTGGAAGTGCGCGGTCGTCAGCCGGATCCGTTCGCCGTCGGTACCCGATTGAGCGATCGCGCCGAGGAACTCGAAGAACTGTGTCGAGCGCACGATAGTAAACGGTATGCCCGACTCCCGGATCAGGTTCTCCTGGATGATCTTGCCGCGAAAGTACGGGCTTTGATGGAGACGATCGGTTCCGACCACCGACAACGCGACGTGATGGCGCACGCCAGCCGCGTGCTCGGCTTCGAACAGATTGCGCCCGGACACCTCGAAGAAGGCCTTCACGGCCGCCTCCTCGAACGACGGCGCGTTCGCGAGATCGACCACCACGTCCGCACCCGCCAGCGCGTCGCGCAGTCCTTCGCCGGTGATCGTATTGACGCCCGTCGCAGGCGCCGCCGCGACGGCTTCGTGGCCGCGCGCGCCGAGATACTTGACGACCTTTCTGCCGATAAGCCCGGTCCCACCAATGACGACGATCGTCACGAATGTTCTCCTTGAACGAGCGTGCGCGTCGCGCGCCGCTGCGTGTTACCGAATCCGGCGTGCGTCGCGTGGTCGCGACGACGCCTGTCTGTTGCCGAACGGCGTACGCATCGAATTGCGCGCCGTTCGAACAGTGCGCATGGTAGGCACGGACCGTTCGGCCCGATAGCGCACCACAGGCCCCTACAGTGTTGTCGCGCATGCATCAATCGACCGCCTCGAACGTCGTCGTCATCGTGGTCATCGTCGTCGGGCACTGCAGGTCGCGTGCGCGCGTCTGCTCGATCATGTAGTCGATAAATGCGCGGATGCGTGTCGGCAGGTGCTTTCGGCTCAGGTAGCACAGGTAATGGCCGCCATCGTCCGGCGCATGCTGGCCGAGGCAGCTCACCAGCTGCCCGTCGGCCAGCAGGTCGCAAACCTGGTAGGCGGGCAGCTGGGCGATGCCGAGCCCGTCGAGCACGGCACGCACGACGAGATCCATGTCGTTGAACGTGTGATGCGCGGCGAGCTGCGCCTGCTGCGCGAGCCCGTCGACCTTGAATTCCCATTCCTTCACGCGGCCCGACGCGGTGCGCAGATTGATGCATCGATGTTGCGCGAGTTCGTTGACGTGGCGCGGCAAGCCGTATCGATGCGCGTATGCCGGCGACGCGCACACGATCATCTGCATCGGAATCAACTGGCGCGCGACGATCGCGCTGTCCTCCATGCGCCCGTCGCGAAACGCGACATCGATGCGATCCGCGGAGAAGTCGACCGGCCGGTCGTTGAGCAGCAGCTCGAGCGAGATGTCCGGGTACCGCGCGTGGAAGTCGCGCAGCAGCGGTGCGATGACCTTGCGGCCGAAGCCGGGCGTCGAGCCGATCCGCAGGTGGCCGCTGGGCGGGCCGCTGCGCAGTTCGCGCATGTCCTCGAGCGCCTGCGCGAGATGGTCGATGCCCGGGCGGCAGTTCTCGTAGAACAGTTCGCCCTCGCGCGTGAGCGACATGCTGCGCGTCGTGCGCTGGAACAGCCGCGTATCGAGCCGGTCCTCGAGCCGCTGCACGTGGCGGCTGACCGACGAGCGGCCGACGCCGAGGCGGTCGGCCGCGCGGGCGAAGCTCCCTTCGGTGACAACGGCAAGAAAGGTGACGACGCCCGCATAGCAGCTCGAGAAGCTGCGGGCAAACGGATCGTCGGCGTCAGTGCGGCGGATGGAGGTGTCGGACATGGGGGCGCGAAAGTCGTGGTTCCGTATTCGACAAGACGTTTCGGCTCCGCCGCCTGTGACACCGTCGGTCGATTTTTTTTTCGGGGAAGCGGGAGGTCATGTCCGGTTCACTTTTCCGGCACGAGCACGGGCGCACCCTTGTCCTTCAACAACAGCACGATGAACTTTGCGGATTGCGTCAGGCTCGCGTTGCGGCCGACCGTGTGCAGGTCGCCCGGCGCTTCGTAGAACGTCTGGCCCGGCTTCAGCGTGACGGACTGCCCGCCCTTCACCTGCATCACGATCGAGCCCTCGACGACGTACACGAACGCGTGCGCGTAGTGGCGGTGGACGGGATCGACCGCGCCGGGCGGGTACTCGACCGAAATCATCTCGGCTTCCTTGCCCGGATAGTCGTCGAGCGGCTTCGTCATCAGCGGCGCGACAATCGCCGAGGGTGCCGCCTGCGCGCCGGCGGCCATCACGCCGCCCAAAAGCGCGAGCAGCAGCGCGTGTTTCATGCGGATCATCTGGGGATTCCTGTGAGCCGCCGGCCGCAGTCGGACGGCGGCGAAAAAAGGATGGACGAAACGGCAGGCCCGAGGCTCAGGCGAGATTCGCCTTGTCGAGGCCGAAGGCCTTGTCCGACGAACCGGGCACGGTCCGGAACGCCACGTTCGCGCGGTTCCAGCCGTTGATGGCCATCACCTCGAACGTCAGATCCGACAATTCCTTTTCGGATAGCTGGCCGCGCACGCGGTCGTAGACGTCGTCCGGGACGCCGTGTTCACCGAGTTTCGTCAGCGCCTCGGTCCATGCGAGCGCCGCTCGCTCGCGCGGCGAGAAAAGCGTCGATTCGCGCCATGTCGCGAGATGGTGCACGCGCAGTTCGCGCTCGCCATGAAGGCGGGCCTCCTTTACGTGCATGTCGAGGCAAAAGGCACAGCCGTTCATCTGCGACGCCCGGATCGACACCAGGTCGCGGATCGATTCCTCGATCGTGCTGCTGCGCAGCAGGTTGCTGAGCTCGATAAATTTCTTGAACAGTTCAGGCGATTGCTGAACGTAGTTGAGACGCTGCGTCATGACGGCTCCTGGCGATGAAGAGGGGGATCACCCGCGCTGCGCGGGTGCCGCGAGCGGCAGTGAGCCGCGCGAAGTCATCTTAGGAGTGCGCCGCCGGGTGCGGAAGGTACGGGAAGGGACGCATCGTGTTGCGTCGGCTGCATCAATCGGCGTAGGGTGGCCCACGCCCGATCGCCGATCGTCCGCCGTCACGCGGCGGGGTGGACGGCCGCGATGCGCGCCAGTTTGTCCGGATTGCGCTGCACGAGGATCCGGACAATGCGCGTGCCGTCCGTCTCGAACGCCATTGCCGATTCAAGCTGTCCGACGATGAAGCGCAGCATGGCCCACTGACCGTTCAGCACCACCGGCCGCATCTCGACACCGCTGCCGTAGCGCAGCCACGCCGCGTAGAACAGCTGAGCGATACGCCGGCCGCCGAGCATCGGCTTCGGGAAGCTCTGCACCTTGCCGCCGCCGTCGCCGATCAGCATTGCATCTTCGGCGAGCAGCGCCTGGATCGACGGGAAGTCGCCTTGCGCGGCAGCTCGCGAGAACGTCTGCAGCAACTGGAGGTGCGTCGCGCGCGGGACGGCTCGGCCCGGCCGGCGCTCGTCGCGCAGTTGCGCCCGCGCCCGGCTGACCAGCTGTCGGCAGGCCGCTTCGGTCTTGCCGATCACCTTCGCGATTTGCTCGTAGTCGACGTCGAAGATTTCGTGGAGAAGGAAGGCCGCACGCGCCTCGGGCGTCAGTCGTTCGAGCAGCATCAGAAACGCGACCGATACGTCGTTCGCGCGCTCCGTCAATTCTTCCGGCGTCGCGGGCGAATCTCCGAGTTCCGGTTCCGGCAGCCAAATGCCGGGGTATTGCTCGCGCCGGCTCTTGGCCGTCCGCAGTCGGTCGATCGACAGCCGCGTCGTCACCGTGACAAGCCACGCCTCGGCGTTCTCGATCGCCTCGCCCGTCGCCTCGTGCCAGCGCAGCCACACGTCCTGCACGATGTCCTCGGCATCCGCGACGGAGCCGAGCATGCGGTACGCGATCTTCTGCAGGCGCGGGCGAAGCGCGTCGAAGGTCAGCGCGTCGTCATTCATGTGACACCTTGCAGTCGCATATGCGCCGACGCGTCGGCGCGCGAGCGGCGAGCCGATTCATCAAATGGACGTGAGCCTGCAACGGGAACGGCGAGCGCATGTCGGTGGACGGGCCAAGGATCCGGATCGGCCGCTGTCTGCGGCCAAATGCGAAGTGAAAAAGGAATTCGGTGCACGTCTTGCAGTCATGCCGACGGTGGCTTCTACCGAGGCATTTTCGGTCAAGGTAGAGAGCCTTCGTCGTGATGTGCAATGCGGGACTGGCCAAGTGTACAACGGGCTCGGAGGTCGCGGAGAGAGCGTTTGTTGTCACATCGATGCCGCCCGCGATGAACCCTGAAACGACGAACCCGGCCGCAGCCGGGTTCGGTTCATCGTCACCGACGCACGCTCGCGTCGCAGCACCTCAACGTGCCTGTCCCGGCACCGTATCGCCGCGCAACGAACATCCGCGCGTCTCGATCACAGCGACCAGCGCCACCAGACCGACCGCGCACGCGGCCATCATGTAATAGGCGGGAATCAGCGCATTGCCGGTTCGCGCGATCAGCCAGTCGTTGACGATCGGCGCGGTGCCGCCGAACAGCGACGTCGACACGTTGTAGGCGATCGCCATGCCGGCGTAGCGGACGTGCGTCGGGAACATCGCCGGAAACATCGCGGAAATCGTCGCGAGCTGCGGTACGTAGAGCACGCCGAGCACCGCGAAGCCGATGAACGCACCGAGCACGCCATGCGTCATCAACGTAAACATCGGCACGGCGGCGACGAACAGGCCGACGAGCGAGATCCACCACATCGTCTTGCGGCCGACGCGATCCGACAGCCAGCCCGCGAACGGCAGCAGCACCATCATCGCGAGCATCCCGATCAGCGGGATCAGCAGCGACATGTTCTCGCTGACGCCGAGCTCCTTGTGCATGTACGTCGGCATATAGGCGAGCAGCACGTAGTTGACGACGTTCAGCGCGACGACGAGCCCGCCGAGCAGCAGCAACGGCCGCGCATAGCGAACCAGCAGGCGGCCGATCGGCATCGCGGCCGGCGCGGCCTGTTCGCGGCGGTGCGCCTGCTCCTCGAGTTCGCGAAACACCGGCGTTTCTTCCAGACGCGAGCGCAAATAGAAGCCGACGAGACCGAGCGGCGCCGCGACGAGGAACGGCAGGCGCCAGCCCCAGGCATGCATCGCCGTGTCGCCGAGCAGCAGCGCGAAGCCGAGCATCAGCAGCGCGCCGAGCGAGAAGCCGGCCAGCGTCGCGAATTCGAGAAAGCTGCCGCACAGCCCGCGCCGCGAGTCGGGCGCGTATTCGGCGATGAACGTCGCTGCGCCGCCGTATTCGCCGCCGGTCGAAAAACCCTGCACCATGCGCAGCAGGATCAGCGCGGCCGGGGCGAGCCAACCGGCCGTCGCGTAGGTCGGCAGGAGGCCGACGAGCAGCGTCGCGCCCGACATCGTGAGCACGGTCAGCGCAAGCACGCGCTTGCGGCCGAGCCGGTCGCCGAGCGGGCCCCAGAACAGGCCGCCGAGCGGGCGGATCAGGAACGAAATCGCAAACGTGCCGAGCGCGAACAGCGTCGCACTGGCCGTGTTGCCGGGAAACAGCGCAGCGGAAATATACGCGAGTCCGTACGCGTATATGCCGTAATCGAACCATTCGGTCGCGTTACCGAGCGCGGCGGCCGCGATCGCGACGCGCGGCAGGCTGTGCGGCTCGTCGCCGCGATGGGAAACCGTATCGTCCGGGACGGACGGCGCGGAGACGGAAGTCCACGATGGCACGTATCGCATAAGGGATCCTCGTTGGCAGCATGCGCCCGGGCGGGCGCCGACGAGGTTCAAAGTAATCCCGCCAATTTGCCATGCCCGATGTCATAGGACGATGTCGGGATTGGGGTTTTCCCCGTGCCGAAGACCCGCGCGGGCCGCTCGCCGGCGACCCGCGGCCATGACACGCCGCGTTATCGGACGTGCGGCAGCAGCGCGCGCAGCCAGTACGCGACGGCGACCGCGCCGCCGTCGGGCGTGCCGATCGCGCGTTCGCCGAGGTAGCTCGCACGGCCGGCGCGCGGCGTCATGCGCGCGGTGTCCTGCGCACCGCGTTCGGCGGCGTCGACGGCGGCCGCCCACGCGTCGGCGCTGTCGCGGCCGTCGTCGAGTGCACGGTCGAACGCGGCGGCGGCCGGCACCAGCGCGTCGAGCATCGTTCTGTCGCCGGCACCGGCGCCGCCGAGCTCGGCGATCGCATCGACCGCGCTGCGCAATGCCGCGGCCCAGTCGCGTGCCGACGGCTGCGCGACGCCGGCGAGGCGCCGCGATGCGCGCAGCAGCGCGGTCGCGTAGAACGGGCCCGAGCTGCCCGCGATCGCGCGGCGCAGTGCGGCGCCGAGCGCGGCGAGCGCATCGGCCGGCGTCGCATACGCGGCTTCGGGCAACGCGAGCATCGCGTCGGCGGCACGATGCATGCTTGCGCCGAGGTCGCCGTCGCCTGCGGCGGCATCGAGCTCGGTCAGCGTCGCTTCGTGGTCGATCAGCGTGTGCGCGACCGCGTGCAGCGCCGGGCGCAGCCGCTCGGCCCACGCGCGGCCCGCCGCGTCGAGCGGCGGCGGCGACGGTTCCTGCGGTGCCGCGGCGGCGACGCGGATCTGCGCGTTGACAGCGCCGCCGCCGGGCCACGCGCGCGCCTGCGTCGGTGCGTCGAGCAGCGCCGCCCGTTCGTCGTTGAGCCGCAGCACCGAGATCGAACAGCCGGGCATGTTCAGCGCCGACAGGAACGTGCCGGCCCACGCGCGCTCGACCGCGATGCCGCGACGGCTCAGGTTTTCGTAGGCGGCGCGCAGCACGATCGCAAGCTCCATGTCGGGCGTCGCGCCGAGACCGTTGACGAGCAGCGCGACGCGTTCGCCGCGATCGAGCACGAGGTCGGCGACGATCGCCGACAGCAGCGTGTCGGCGAGCGCGTCGGCCGGCAGCGGCGCCGTGCGTTCGACGCCTTTTTCTCCGTGAATGCCGAGACCGAGCTCGATTTCGTCGTCGGCGAGACTGAATCCGGACTGGTCGGCGCCCGGCAGCGTGCAGCCGTCGAGCGCGACGCCCATCGTGCCGAGATCGGCGGCCGCATCGCGCGCGATCGCCGCGACGCGCGGCAGCGACAGCCCGCGCGCGGCCGCCGCGCCCGCGAGCTTGTGGATCAGCACGGTGCCCGCGATGCCGCGCCGCTGCGCGCGCTCGACGCGGCCGCGCAGCGATACGTCGTCCGCGACGATCACGGTCTCGACCGGAATGCCTTCCGCGCGCGCGAGTTCGGCTGCCAGACCGAAGTTGAGCCGGTCGCCGGTGTAGTTCTTCACGACGAGCAGCGCGCCGTTCGGGCCCGCTGTCGCGCGGATCGCGGCGAGTACCGCGTCGGTGGACGGCGACGTGAACACTTCGCCGCACACGGCCGCACTGAGCATTCCGTCGCCGACATAGCCGCCGTGCGCAGGCTCGTGCCCGCTGCCGCCGCCCGACAGCACTGCGACCGTGCGCTGCGACGGTTCGGGCAGCGGGCGGCGGACGAGCACGTGCTCGCCGCCGAGCATCGCGAGATGCGGCGACTGTCGCGCGATGCCTTCGAGCATTTCACGCACGACGTCGGACGGACGGTTCACGAGTTTTTTCATGGCGACGGTTTCCGGGCAGATGAAAGCCCGCGGGCCGAACCGATCCGGCGCCTCGGGCTGTCGGGTTGCGGGAATGCGCGCGCCGTGGCGGCGGTGGCGTGCGGCGGTGCCATGGATCTCGCCGGTGCGCGCTTCGGTGCCACGATACATCAGGTCGGCACGCCGCTCCACGGGCGGCGCGCGCTCGCGGCCCGAGCGCCGCGCGCGAGCGGGTTCGCGGCCCGAGCGCCGGCCGCGAGCGGATGGGCCCGGTCGTCAGGCACCGAAGCGCGCTTACTTCAACGCGGCGATTTCGTTTGCGCGGATCAATCTCGCGCGCAGCACGTTGCGGCTGATGCCGAGCAAGCGCGCGGCCTGAAGCTGATTGCGGTGACTGAACTCGAACGCGACGCGCATCACGGTGTCCTCGATGCGTTCGTACAGTCGGCCGTGACCTTCGTCGAACAGCGCGTGCAGCGCGGCTTCGAGTGCGGCCTGCGCGCCCGCACACGGCTCGTCTCGATGTGGTGCCGCAGCGGCCGTGCCGGCCGAGGCGAACGTCAGGTCGGCGTGCTGCAGCGTCTCGTGGCGGCTCACGAGCAACGCATGATGGATGACGTTTTCCAGCTCGCGGACGTTGCCGGGCCAGTCATACGATTCGAGCGCGCGTGCGGCGCGCGCGTCGATGCCGCGCGGCCCGTAGCCGAGACGGCGGCGGTAGTCGTCGACGAAATGGCGCGCGAGCGGCAGGATGTCGGCCGGCCGCTCGCGCAGCGGCGGCACCGCGAGTTGCACGACGGCGAGCCGGTAAAAGAGGTCGCCGCGGAAATGACCGGCCGCAACCGCTTGCTGCAGATCGACGTTCGTCGCGGCGACGACGCGCACGTCGATCGGAATGCCGGCCCGTGCACCGACGCGCACGACTTCGCGCTCCTGCAGCACGCGCAGCAGCTTGACCTGCATCGGCAGCGGCAGGTCGCCGATTTCGTCGAGAAACAGCGTGCCGCCGTCGGCGGTTTCGAACCAGCCGGCCTTCGCGCCGAACGCGCCGGTAAACGCGCCTTTCTCGTGACCGAACAATTCGCTTTCGACGAGCGTCGTCGACAACGCGCCGCAGTTCACCGCGACGAACGGGCCGTCGCGACGACGGCTCGCCTGGTGCAGGCGACGCGCGACCAGCTCCTTGCCGGTGCCCGTTTCGCCGACGATCAGCACGTTCGCGTCGCTCGGTGCGACCGCGCGGATCCGCTCGAGCAGCGCGTGCGAGCGCGGATCGGCGAATACGCCGGCGTTCGCGCGGATCGATGAAGCGGACGCCGACGCGCCCGTGTGCGATCGCTCGGCGGTACCGGAATCGGCGTCGCGGTCGGCGGCGGCGAGGTCCGCACCGCTCGGCCATGGATCGGGGAGAAAACGGTTCATGAATCGAAACGCGTCGTTGAACGGAAGGGCGCACGCCAGCACGCATTGCTGCCGCGTTGCTGCCGCGGTGCTGCCTGAGCAGCAAAGTGTCGATCGATTCGCGCCGCACGGGAAACATCGATTTCTGATAAGCAAAGTCGCGAGCTTGCGCAGCGGCGCGGGCGTGCCGATGCGGTTCGAAGCGTTGCTTTCGCCGCTGCGCCGCTTGCAGCGCCAACGCCGCGCCGCAAAGTCGGCCGCGCGCCACGCGAAAGACCGTCGTCGACGTTCTGTCAGAATACGCGCGTCATCCCCTGTCCGATCGCGGAATGGAACTCAGACAACTACGTTATTTTCTCAGCGTCGTCGAACACGGCAGCATGGGCAAGGCCGCGCTGGAACTCGGCGTGGTGACCTCGGCGCTGAGTCAGCAGATCAGCCGACTCGAAGGCGAACTGTCCACGCGTTTGCTACAGCGCACGTCGGGCGGCGTCATTCCGACCGACGCAGGGCTGGCGTTCTGGCGTCAGGCGCAACTCGCGCTGCGTCATATCGACGACGCGGCGCTCGCCGCGCGCTCGGCGCGTCTGTCCGGCCATGTCAGCGTCGGCATGGCGCCGAGCACGGCGAGCGTGCTCGGCGTGGCGTTCATGCAGGCAATGCGCGCACGCTATCCCGATGTGCGGCTTCATCTCGTCGAAAGTCTGTCCGGTCATCTCGCGTCGATGCTGAGCGCGCGCCAGATCGATCTCGCCGTGCTGTTTCGCGAAGAATCCGCGCAACGCTGGAGCGTGCAGCCGCTGCTCGACGAGCGGCTGTTCCTGATCGGCGCGGCCGATCTCGACGGAATGCCGACACGCGGATCGATCCGGCTGACCGATCTCGGCAAGCTGCCGCTCATTCTGCCCAGCGGTACGCACGGGCTGCGTTCGCTGCTTTCGTCGGCGTTCAAGCGCGCCGAATACGAGCCGAACATCGTCGCCGAAGTCGACGGCCTCGCGCTGCTGATGGACATCGTCCGCACCGGCATCGGGGCGACCATACAGCCGGGCGCAGCACTCGCCAGACGCGAGAACGCGACGCTGACGAGCGTGCCCGTCGCGGAGAAATACGCGAGGCGGCCCAACCTCATCGCAAGCATTTCCGATGACGAACTGTCTCCGGCCGGGCTCGCCGCGCGCGTGGTCCTTGCCGATGTCGCGCGTCAACTCGTGCATGAAGGCCGCTGGCCCGGTGCGCGGCTGCGCGAAACCGACTCTTCACAAAAAGTGAAGACCCGTTGACGGCCGCCTGATAGCGCAGCGGGCACGCGATCCCTACGATTTGTCCGAAAGGAGGCAAGTCTGATGGTCGATGTGCTCGTAATCGGAGGAGGGAATGCTGCCCTGTGTGCGGCATTGATGGCGCGCGAAGCGGGCGCGTCGGTCCTGCTTCTCGAAGCCGCGCCGCGCGAATGGCGCGGCGGCAACTCGCAACACACGCGCAATCTGCGCTGCATGCACGATGCGCCGCAAGACGTGCTCGTCGATGCCTATCCGGAAGAGGAATTCTGGCAGGACCTGCTGAAGGTGACCGGCGGCATCACGAACGAACATCTGGCGCGGCTGACGATCCGCGCGTCGTCGTCGTGCCGGCCGTGGATGCAGAAGCACGGCGTGCGCTTTCAGCCGCCGCTGTCCGGTGCGCTTCACGTCGCACGCACGAACGCGTTCTTCATGGGCGGCGGCAAGGCGCTCGTCAACGCGTATTACCGCAGCGCCGAAGCGCTCGGCGTCGAGGTCCGGTACGACACGCCGGTCGATGCGATCGAGCTCGACGGCAGCCGTTTCGTCGCGGCGCGCAGCGGCAGCCGGCGCTTCGAGGCGCATGCCTGCGTCCTCGCCGCGGGCGGCTTCGAATCGAACCGCGAATGGCTGCGCGACGCGTGGGGGCAGAACGCGCGCGGCGAATGGCCGGCCGACAACTTCCTGATTCGCGGCACACGCTTCAACCAGGGCGTGCTCCTCAAGCATATGCGCGACGCCGGGGCCGACATGATCGGCGATCCGTCGCAGTCGCACTGCGTCGCCATCGATGCGCGCGCGCCGCTGTATGACGGCGGCATCTGTACGCGCATCGACTGCGTGTCGCTCGGCGTCGTCGTGAATCGCGACGCCGAGCGCTTCTACGACGAAGGCGAGGATTTCTGGCCGAAGCGCTATGCGATCTGGGGGCGGCTCGTTGCGCAGCAGCCCGAGCAGATCGGCTATTCGATCATCGATTCGAAAGCGATCGGCCGTTTCATGCCGCCGGTGTTTCCCGGCGAAAAGGCGGACACGCTGCCGGAACTCGCACGCAAGCTGGGCCTGCCCGAACGGCGCTTCGTCGACACGCTGACGCGCTACAACGACGCGTGCCGCGTCGGCACGTTCGATCACACGGCGCTCGACGACTGCCACACCGAAGGCCTCACGCCGCCGAAGACGCACTGGGCGCGCCGCATCGATACGCCGCCGTTCTACGGTTATGCGTTGCGGCCGGGCATTACGTTCACCTATCTCGGCCTGAAGACGAACGAGCGCGCGCAGGTCCACTTCGGCGGCGAAGCCAGCGAAAACCTGTTCGTCGCCGGCGAAATGATGGCCGGCAACGTGCTCGGCAAGGGCTATACGGCCGGCGTCGGCATGTCGATCGGCACGGCCTTCGGGCGCATCGCCGGGACGCAGGCTGCACGTGCGGCACTCAAGACAACGGAGGCAAGCCGTGCAGCAGCCTGACGCACTCGCGACCGAACGCACGCACACGGCGTCGCCGGTCGATACCCAAAAAACTTCGCACGGCGGCGCGGCACGCGTGATCCCGATCGTGCCGATGAGCGCGAGCGAAACCGAAGTGGCGCGCCAGATGCAGATCTGCAACGCATGCCGCTATTGCGAAGGTTTTTGCGCCGTGTTCCCCGCGATGACGCGCCGGCTCGAATTCGGCAAGGCGGACGTCAACTATCTCGCGAATCTGTGCCACAACTGCGGTGCGTGCTATCACGCGTGCCAATACGCGCCACCGCACGAATTCGCCGTGAACGTGCCGAAAGCGATGGCCGAAGTCCGGCTCGACACCTACACCGAGTACGCGTTTCCTGCGGCGTTCGGTGCGCTGTACAAGCGCAACGGTCTGACGCTGTCGGTTGCACTCGCGGCCGGGCTCGCGCTGTTTCTGCTGCTCGGCACCGCATTGCACGGCGGCCTGTCGCGCGACGTCGGGCCTGCGAACTTCTACGCGGTCTTTCCGCACACGCTGCTCGCCGCGATGTTCGGCAGCGTATTTGTGTTCGCCATGGTCGCGCTCGGCGTGGGCGTCACGCGCTTCTGGCGCGACGTGTCGGCGGGAACGACACGCGCGAGCGCGCCGGCGGTGGCGGAAGCGGCGAAGAACGCGCTGACGCTCAAGTACCTCGACGGCGGCCACGGCGAGGGCTGCAACGAACGGGACGATGCGTTCACGCTGGCCCGGCGCCGTTTCCATCACCTGACGTTCTACGGCTTCATGATGTGCTTCGCGGCAACGGCGATCGTCACGCTTTATCACTACGCGTTCGGTCTGGAAGCGCCGTATCCGTTTTTCAGTGCGCCGGTGCTGCTCGGAACGGCGGGCGGCGTCGGACTGATCGCGGGGCCGGCAGGGCTGCTTTGGCTGAACCTGACACGCGCGCCGGAGCGCGGCGATCCGCGTCAGCGTCCGATGGACCGCGGCTTCATCGCGCTGCTGTTGCTGACCAGTGCATCCGGTCTCGCATTGCTCGCCGGTCGTACGACTGCCGCGATGCCTTCGCTGCTCGCCGTCCATCTCGGCATCGTGATCGCGCTATTCGCGACGCTGCCTTACGGCAAGTTCGCGCACGGCATTTTCCGCTCGGCCGCCTTGCTCAAATCGTCGATCGAGAAGCGGCAACGCAACGCGTCGAGCGTCGGCGCCGACTAGCGTCACGGGCGCCGCCGGCGCCCATCGCCACAAAACACAATAGGCAGGAGACACCATGAGCCGTACCGAACCCATTGCCGCGACGTCCGGCGTTTCGCCGATGACGCGGGCCGCCGCCGTGCTGCGCGTGACCAGCGGCAATTTCATCGAACAGTTCGATTTCTTTCTGTTCGGCTTCTATGCGACATCGATCTCGAAGATCTTTTTTCCGTCGGACAGCGAGTTCGCGTCGCTGATGCTCACGTTCGCGGTATTCGGCGCCGGGTTCCTGATGCGTCCGCTCGGCGCGATCTTTCTCGGCGCGTATATCGACAAGGTCGGGCGGCGCACCGGCCTGATCGTCACGCTCTCGATCATGGCGAGCGGCACCATCCTGATCGCGTGCGTGCCGGGCTACGCGAGCATCGGCCTGCTCGCGCCGGCGCTGGTGCTGCTCGGGCGGCTGCTGCAAGGATTCTCCGCGGGGGCCGAGCTCGGCGGCGTGTCGGTTTATCTCGCGGAAATGGCCACGCCCGGCAACAAGGGTTTTTACACGAGCTGGCAATCGGCGAGCCAGCAGGTCGCGATCGTGATGGCGGCGGCCATCGGTTACGGGCTGAACCAGTGGCTGTCGGCGCAGCAGATCGGCGCATGGGGCTGGCGCGTGCCGTTTTTCATCGGCTGTGCGATCGTGCCGTTTCTGTTCTTGCTGCGGCGCTCGCTGCAGGAGACCGCGGCGTTCCAAGCGCGGCGGCACCATCCGCAGGCACGCGAGATCTTCGCGATGCTGCTCGGCAACTGGCGGACCGTCGTCGGCGGCATGCTGCTGACAGCGATGACGACCACGACGTTTTATCTCATCACCGTCTATACGCCGACCTTCGGCAGATCGGTGCTGAAGCTGTCCACGTCGGACAGCCTGATGGTGACGCTGCTCGTGGCCGCGTCGAATTTCGTCTGGCTGCCGATCGGCGGCGCGATCTCGGACCGCATCGGCCGCAAGCCGCTGCTCGTCGCGATTTCCGTGCTCGCGATCTTCACGGCCTATCCGGCGCTGTTCTGGCTCGCCGATGCGCCGAGCTTCGCGCGCATGCTGATCGTGCTGCTGTGGTTCTCGTTCTTTTTCGGCATGTATAACGGCGCGATGGTCGCCGCGCTGACGGAAGTGATGCCGGTCGAAGTACGCGTCGCCGGGTTCTCGCTGGCGTTCAGTCTGGCGACCGCCTTGTTCGGCGGGTTTACGCCGGCCGTGTCGACGTATCTGATCCAGGCGCTGCATGACAAGGCAGCGCCGGGCTACTGGCTGAGTTTCGCCGCGCTCTGCGGGCTCGGCGCGACGCTGGCGCTGTACCGGCGGCGCGCGGACAGTGGCGAGTCGGCCGCTTCGTCGGCGGGATAGACATTGGGACGTCAGGTTCGAACACGCGACAAGCCCGGCTTCGCGCCGGGCTTGTCGCTTTTTGGGCGGCGTGGCGGCGAGCGCCAGCGGCTCGCAAAACGGCGTGCGCGCTACGGCAGTGCTATGTCCGTGTCGACTCAATATTGCGATCCGCAATGGCGCCATTGAATTCATTGCATTGCCGACATGTGTCGCGCGCCGTATCGTGGTCTCCATTCAAGGAGACGTTGATGAAGATCGCATTTTTGGGCGCCGGCGCGCTGGGCTGCGCCATCGGTGCCACGCTGACCGAAGCCGGTCACGAGACATGGCTCGTCGACCGGTTTGCCGCGCATGTCGCGGCCATGTCGCGCGACGGGCTGCAGATCGACGACGAGCGCGGCACGCGGCGCGTCAAGGTTCGCGCGACGATGGATCCCGCCGAAGTCGGCACGGTCGATCTCGTGATCGTGCTGGTCAAGTCGTTCCATACCGATGCGGCGATGCGCGGCGCGCTCGCGCTCGTCGGGCCGGAGACCGTCGTTCTGTCGCTGCAAAACGGCCTCGGTCATGAAGACGTGCTCGCCGAAATCGTCGGACGAGAGCGCGTGCTCGCGGGCAAAACCTACGTGGGCGGCGTATTGCGCGCGCCGGGCCAGATTCAGAGCGGCGTCGCGGGCAAGCTCACGATCGTCGGCGAACTCGACGGCCGGATCACGGCCCGTGTGCAAGCGGTCGCGGACGCGTTCAACGGCGCAGGTTTGACCACGCGCGTCAGCGACAACATCCTCGGCACGATGTGGGACAAGCTGCTGATCAATGTCGCGACCGGCGCGATCACCGGCATCACGCGCCTGACCTACGGTCAGCTTTACGACGAGCCCGTCCTCAAGGCGACGGCGCTTGCGGCGATCGAAGAAGCAATGGCCGCGGCCAAAGCCGCCGGTGTCAGGCTGTCCATCGCCGCAGCGGAAGATGCGTGGAACATGGCCGCCGAAGGCCTTCCGGCCGCGTTCAAGACGTCGATGCTGCAAAGCCTCGAGAAAGCGTCGATCACCGAAATCGACTTCATCAACGGCGCCGTGGTGCGCTGGGGCGAACGGCTCGGCGTGCCGACGCCCGTCAATGCGACGCTTGTCGCCTGCATCAAGGGGATTGAACGCGCCATGATCGATCGCCAGAAAGAGGAGGTCTCGGCATGAGCGCCGCGAAAGCCTATCTCGAGCACGTCGCCATCCGGGTGAAGGACATCCATTGGCATATCCGCTTCTTCGAGGAAGTGCTCGGCATGACCATGCGCGAAGTCGACGGCAGCCGGGAAGCGCCGCGTCAATACTGGACGCTCGGCGGTCTGCAATTCATCAGCGAGCCGCATTACGACGGACCGGAGGGTCGGCTCGCGCACCTCGGCGTGATGTGCGAAGAGCTCGACGCGGCCATCGCGGCGGCGCAGGCATTCGGCGTGACCGAAATGCCGCAGGGACGCAACTGGCTGCGCCTGCCCGACGGACTCGCGATCGAACTCATTCAGGCGAAACCGGCCACGTGCGTCGCACAGGCGCTGGCGATCGATCCGCGCGCGGAGGCGTGAGCATGAGCCGCATCATCGAAAAATACTGGGACGATGCGCAGGAAGGCGACGAATGCATCAGCCCGACGTATACGGTCACGAAACAACGCATTCTCGCCTATGCCGATCTCACGGGCGATCACACGCCCGTGCACGTCGATGAGGACTACGCGAACGCGAGCCACTTCGGCTGCATCGTCGCGCATGGCTTGTTCGGCTTGTCCGTCGCGGACGGCCTGAAGACGCAAAGCGACTATCGCTTCGTACCCGGCATGTCGCTCGGCTGGACCTGGGATTTCCTGCTGCCGATCAAGGTGAACGACGTACTGCACGTCAAGTTCCGCGTCGGCGCGATGCGCGCCAGCAAGAGCAGGCCCGACTGGGGCATCGTCGTTTTGCCGTCGGAACTGATCAACCAGGACGGCCAGGTCGTCCAGCGCGGCGAGCATCGTCTGATGATTCCGCGTCGTCCGGGAGCGTACTGATGCAGGCCCGTCCCCTCGAAGGCATTCGCGTCGTCGATTACAGCCACTTTCTTGCCGGCCCGTATGTCGGCCGCTGCCTCGCCGCGCTCGGCGCAGAAGTCATCAAGGTCGAGCGCCCCGGCGGCGGCGACGCCGGGCGCCGGCACGCGACGATCCTGGACGATCAGCAAAGCGCCTATTTTCTGCAGCTCAACATGGGCAAGCGCGGTGTCAGCGTCGACATGAAGGACCCGCGCGGCAAGACGTTCATGCAACGCCTGTGCGACTCGGCCGACGTGTTTATCGAGAACTATCGTCCCGGTGCGCTCGACAAGCTCGGTCTCGGCTACGCGGCGTTGTCGGCGCGCAATCCGCGGCTCGTCTACTGCTCGATCTCGGCGTACGGCCACACGGGGCCCGACGCGCATCGTGCGGGCTTCGGCCTGATCGCCGAAGCGAAGAGCGGCATCATGCAGATGATCGGCAATCCGGGCGAGCCGCCGCCGCTCATGCGCATTTCGCTCGGCGACATGTACACCGGCATTCACGCGGTCGCCGCGATCAACGCGGCGCTGCTCGGCCGCGTAGCGAGCGGGCGCGGGCAGCATATCGACATGGCGCTGTACGACACGCTGGTGTCGATGCACGAATATGCCGTCCAGTGCTACACGATGCAGGGCGTCGTTCCCGAGCAGACCGGCCACGACATGCCGACGTCCACGCTGTACGGCGTCTTCCGCGCCGCCGACGGCGACCTCGTCATCGCCGCGCAAGTCGACGATGCGTGGAAGCGGTTCGCGGCGGTCGTCGAGCAGCATGGCGGCCCCGCCGGTTTTGGAACCGACACGCGCTTTCACGACCTGAACGGCCGCAACGCCCATCGCGAAGCCATTCTTGCCGTGGTGAAGCCGTGGGTGGCCGGCCGCTCGGTGGCCGACGTTCTGGCGCTGCTGGACGAGGTCGACGTTCCTTGCGCGAAGGTGCAGCGCATCGACGAGGTCGTCAACGATCCGCAAATCGTCGCGCGCGGCATGGTGATCGAACAGGCGCATCCGCGCTTCGGCACGCTGCGTCTGCCGAACCTGCCGTTCCGTTTTTCCGATTGCGATACGTCGATTCGCGAAGTCGGCCCGGACCTCGGTCAGCACAACGTGGAGGTCGCGCAATCGCTCGGCTTCAGTGCAGCGGAAATCGACGCGATGCAAACCGACGGCGTGCTGTTCTCGAAAAGGAGCGCGTGATGAGCGACCAGTATGCGGTAATCGGCAATCCGATCGGGCACACGAAGTCTCCGCTGATCCACCGTCTGTTCGCCGAGGAGACCGGGCAGGACATCGCGTATGTCGCGATGGAGGCGCCGCTGGAACCGGACGGCGCGTTCGTCGACACGGTCACAGCCTTCATCGCGGCCGGTGGCAAGGGCATGAACGTCACCGCGCCCTTCAAGCTGAGAGCGTTTGCGATGGCCGACGAACGCAGCGAACGCGCGACGCTCGCGGGCGCCGTGAACGCGATGAAGTTCGAGAACGGTCGCGTCGTCGCCGAGAACTTCGATGGCGTCGGCCTCGTGCGCGACATCGAAGTCAATCTGCATCAGCCGATGGCCGGCAAGCGCGTACTCATTCTCGGCGCAGGCGGCGCCGTGCGCGGCGCGTTGCTGCCGTTTATCGGCGCGCGCCCCGCCGAACTCGTCATCGTCAACCGACATCCGGACAAGGCGCAAGCGCTGGTCGAGCAGGCAGGCGCAGGTAGCGCGCTGCGTGCGTGCAGCTATGCGGACCTCGAATCGATGGGACGCTTCGACCTCGTCGTGAACGCGACTTCGGCAAGCCTGACCGGGCAGCTGCCGCCGGTTCCGCCCAGCGTATTCAGCGCGAGCGGCAGCGCCTACGAACTCGCCTACGGCAAGGGCTTGACGCCGTTCCTGCAGCTCGCGCGCAGCGCCGGTGTGCAGGGCATCGCGGATGGTGTCGGGATGCTCGTCGAGCAGGCGGCCGAAGCGTTCGCATGGTGGCGCGGCGTTCGACCGCAGACGCGTGCGCTGATCGATCGGCTCACCGTTCCGCTCGTGCGACATGACGAGCAGGCTGCGCCCGAGTGAGCGCAACCGCCATTAGTGTGATGTTCTTGCGATCCGGAAAGCAGGGCGTCGAGTCCTGTCCGCGGGCGTCTATTCGTCGGACGTGCCGCATAGGCGCAACGAAATGACTACAATGGCGACATTGCGAAACACAATGAAGCCATGGGCACTGCCGAGCTGCCGGATCTCAAGCTGCTTCAGCTTTTCGACTTGCTGTATGACGTGCGCAGCGTGACGCGGGCGGCGGAGCAGCTCGGGCAGAGCCAGCCGACGATCAGCATCTGGCTGGGGCGGCTGCGCGAACATCTGCAGGATCCGTTGTTCGTGCGTACGCCCGCCGGGATGACGCCGACGCCTCAGGCAGACGCGTTGATCGGCCCATGCCGGGAAATCCTGGAGTCGCTGCGGCGGTTTTCGGCATGGGAAATCTCGTTCGATCCTGCCACGGCCAAGCGGCGCTTCCGGATCTGCATGACGGATGCGAGTCACATCACGCTGCTGCCGAAAATGCTCGCGCATGTGCGCGCGCAGGCGCCGGGCATTCGACTCGAAGCGGCGAGAATCGACGGGAACACGGAGCGCGCGCTGGAATCGGGCGAGGCGGATCTCGCGATCGGGTATGTGCCGTGGCTCGGCAGCGGCATGTACCAGCAGCAGCTCTACATGCAGGATTGGGTTTGTCTCGCCAATCCCGATCATCCGCGCGTGCGCGCGAAGCTGACGCTCAAGCAATACCGCCGCGAAGGACACGTGATCATCGCGGCCGGCACGGGTGCGCAATTGCTGGAGCAGGCGCTGCTGCGCGAGAACATCGACCGCGACGTCGTGCTCGAGCTGCCGGGTATGCTCGGGCTTGGGTCGATCATCCAGTCGACCGATCTGATTGCGACGCTGCCGAGAAACATCGGGGAGACGCTGGCGCGCGTGAACGGGATCGCGGTTCATCCCTGCCCGTTTCCGGTCGACAAGTTTGCGGTGCGTCAGCATTGGCATGCGAAATACCACCACGAGGCCGGTAATCGCTGGTTGCGGTCGGTGGTGGCGGATTTGTTTCTGGATAGAAGTTAGCGATGCGCGGCGCGAGCGGTTAAACGGCGGAATGGCCGGGCCGATGGATGACGGAATGGTAGCGGGCAGGTTGTGCTCTCGGTTTGCGTCGCGCCGCAGGAAGATCGTCGGTATGGCGCGTCGAAGCTGCAGCCGCAACGGTCGTCGGTTACACCCGATCGCAAATGGAGAGAAGCGAGGGAAACGGTCGACACAGCGCCCCGCGCTGTAGGCCGATCGCGGTTATTCAGTCCGTCGACCCAGGCCGCGATGCCACTCGCTTCTCCGGCGCTGCGCTTATTTCAATGCCCCTTCGGACACCAGCACCTCGTGTGCGGCCTTGAACGCGCTGAGCCCGTGCGGAATGCCCGAATAAGCGGTCGCGTGCAGCAATGTCGCCTTGATTTCGTCGACGCTTACGCCGTTGTTGAGCGCCCCCTTCACGTGCAGCTTGAGTTCGTTCGTATGGCCGCCGGCAGTCAGCATCGCGAGGTTGAGCAGACTGCGCGTTTTGCGGTCGAGCGTGTCGTCGCCCCATGCCCATCCCCACGCCCATGCGGTGGTGGCGCGCTGGAACGCCATCATGAAGGCGTCCGCCTTTTCCATCGATGCATCGACGTATTCGGGGCCGAGCACTTCACGGCGGATCGGCAAGCCTTTCTGAAACAGCGCCTCGTCTTCATTCATGATCGATCTCCATTGTTAATCCAGAGCGCCGGCGCCGGCCGGACACCGGCTCCGCGAACGCGAGCCGTCCCGCGACGCGAACAGGTAGCACACCAGCGCGGTGACGACGAGGCCGACCATCCACGAGACGTCGACGCCACCCAGAATCGACGCCCACGGGCCGCGGAAGAAGCTCTCTTGCATGAACGGAACCTGCACCGCAATCCCGAACACGTAGATCGCGGTGGTCTTGGCGTTGAACGCGCCGTACATGCCGCCATTGCTGCTGATGATCTCCGCGACGCGGTAGTGCCGGTTGTTGACGAGGTAGAAGTCGATCAGGTTGATCGCGATCCATGGCGCGAGCACGATGCGCAGCGCGAAGATCGCGTTCAGAAAGATCGCGATGAAGTTGCTCGACGCCCACAGGGCGATCGCGGTGGACGCCACCAGCAGCACCGCCGACACGGCGACGCGCACCTTGCGCCCCGGCACCCAGTGCGGGCGGAACGTCTGCGCGGCGGTGATGAACGACAGCACTGCGCCGTACAGATTCATTCCGTTGTGGCCGATGATGTTGACGAGAAACAGGAGGATCAGCACGTAGCCGAACGCGCCGGTCTGCTCGCGGACGGCCTGCATCGCGTCGGACGAATGTCCGGTGCTGACTGCGAGCACACCGAACAGGAACGCGAAGATCGTGCCTAGCGATGTACCGAAATAGGTATACGCAAACGTCTTCCCGAATCCGGCGGAGGCCGGCAGATAGCGAGAATAGTCGGACGTATAGGGCGCGAAGCTGATCTGCCAGATCGCGCACAGCCCGAACATCGCGAACCAGTTCGTGGAATCGAAATGCCCTCGCTCGAAGATCTGCGCGTCGAGCCCCGGCGCCATCAGCGCGATGCCGATCAGCAGCGCGCCGCCCATGAACCACGCACCGATCTTGTTGAAGCGATGAATGAAGTGGCAGCCGATCACGCCCACCAGCGTCGCAAGCACCGCACCGACGACGGTCGCGGCGGGTACGGGTATCGCGGGCATGGCGGTGTGCAGCGTTTTGCCCGCCAGAATGATGTTCGATACGAAGAAGCCGAGGTAGATCAGCGTGGTGAACCCGACCACGAGCAGCGAGCCGTAGCGGCCGAACTGGGCGCGGCTCTGGATCATCTGCGGTACGCCGACGAGCGGCCCTTGCGCGGAAGTGAGCGCGTGAAAGATCGCGCCGAAGAATTGCCCGGCCACGATCGCGAGAATCGCGCTGACCAGGTCGAGATGAAACACCAGCACCGACGTGGCGCCCGAGATCACGGCCAGCGGTGCGACGTTCGTGCAGAACCACAGGGTGAAGAGATCGGCCGGCTTGCCGTGGCGGGCCTCCGACGGAACATATTCGATCGAGTTGCTTTCGATGGCGAGAACGCCGCCGTCGCTGTCCTGCTTTGTCATGCTGTCTCCATCGTTATTGCCGGACCAAGCGGCGCCGCGCGGGCGCAGCCTGGTCTCCGTCGCTTATGAATCGATACGGCAGGCGATCGGATCGCCGCTCAGCGCATCACGAACGGGTCGCCGATCGGATCGTCCGACGTGCGCAGCCATACGGACTTCGTGGTCGTGTATTCGAGCGCGGCGCTCAGCCCGCCTTCGCGGCCGTGTCCGGATAGCCCGAAGCCGCCGAACGGCACGAGCGGCGACACGGCCCGATACGTGTTGATCCACACGATGCCGGTGCGCACGCGCTTCGACACGCGGTGAGCCCGCGTGAGATTGGTCGTGAAGATGCCGGCCGCGAGGCCATATGCGGTGCCGTTCGCCTTGTCGATCGCTTCCTGCTCGGATTCGAACGTGTCGACCGACAGCACCGGCCCGAACAATTCGGTCGTGATGCTGTCGGCGTGCGCGACGCCGGTGCAGTCGAGGATCGTCGGCGCGTAGTAATACCCGTCGCGTGCCAGCTTCTTTCCGCCGGCGAGCACGGTCGCGCCCTGACGCACCGAGCGCTCGACGACCGTCTCGATGTGGCGAAGCTGTCGCTCGGTACACAGCGGGCCGTATTCGGTTTCCCGCTCGCCGGGGGAACCGATGCGAATCCGCGATACGCGTTCCACGAGCATCGCGAGGAATCGATCCTTGACCGAAGCCTCGATCAGCAGGCGCGAACCCGCGACGCAGCTCTGGCCGCTCGCTGCGAAGATGGCCGCAACCTGCGCATTCACGGCGCTCTGGATGTCGGTATCGGCGAACACGATGAACGGCGACTTGCCGCCGAGTTCGAGCGACACCTTCGCGAGGTTATCGGCCGTATTGCGCACGATGTGGCGCGCGGTCTCGGGGCCGCCGGTGAACGCGACCTTGTCCACATCGGGATGGCTGCTCAGCACCGCACCGCATTCCGGGCCGAAGCCGGTGACGACGTTGACGACACCGGGCGGGAAGCCGGCCTCGTGCACGATGCGCGCGAACTCGAGCAGCGGTCCCGGTGCTTCCTCGGATGCCTTCAGCACGACGGTGCAGCCCGCGGCGAGTGCGGGGCCGAGCTTGACCGCGGACAGGAACAGCTGGCTGTTCCACGGCACGATCGCGGCGACCACGCCGACCGGCTGCCGCTCGAGCCATACCTGCATGTCGGGCTTGTCGACGGGGATGCTGCTGCCCTCGAGCTTGTCGGCGATGCCGGCGTAGTAGCGGTAATACTCGGCAACGTATGCGATCTGGCTCGACGTTTCGCGGATGATCTTGCCGGTGTCTTTCGTTTCGATTTCGGCGAGCCGCGGTGCAGCCTGTTCGACGAGGTCCGCGAGCCGGTACAGCAGTTTGCCGCGCGCCGACGCGGTCAGGCCTGCCCAGGCGCGATCGGTCAGTGCACGGCGGGCCGCCGCGACCGCGCGATTCACTTCGTCCGTGCGGGCTTCCGGCATCTGCGCCCACACGGCGCCGGTTGCCGGGTCGATGCTGCCGAAGGTGGCGGCGCCGGGCTCGAACTGCCCGTCGATATACAGCTGAAAATGTGCATTCATGACATCGTCCCCTTACCGGAACGCCGGCATCACGTCGCGGATCATCCGCTCGAGCGACGCCTTCTTGCGTTCGAACGGCATGCCCGTGTCGATCCAGAACGAGTACTCGTCGAAGCCGAGCGCCTCATAGGTCTTCAGACGTTCGATCACTTCCGCCGGCGTGCCGATCACGTTGTTCCGGCGCATCGCTTCGGGCGTGTAGAACGGATGCGCGGCGATTTCCTCGCGGCTCAGCGGCTGGATCATCCCGCGACTGACCGGACGTTCGTTCTTGAACCACGCGCCGAAGTAGTTGTAGAACACGTTGATTTCGTCGGCGGCTCGCTGCGCGTCGTCCTCGTTGCTCGCGACATAGGTGTGACGCAGCAGCATGATCTGCGGACGCGGCACGTCGCTGTACTTCGCACACGCGGCGTTGAAATGGCCGACGAGCTTCTCGACTTCGTCGTCGCCGAGATGCAGCGGTGTGACCTGCACGTTGCAGCCGTTGGCCACCGCGAACTCGTGGCTGTTCGGATCGCGCGCGGCGACCCAGATCGGCGGATGCGGTTGCTGCAGCGGCAGCGGCGACGATGTGGTCGACGGGAACTTCCAGAATTCGCCGTCGTGCGCGTAGTTGCCTTCCCACAGCTTCTTCACGGCCGGAATCAGCTCGCGCATGCGCTGGCCTGCGCTCCACGCGTCGAGACCCGGCATCAGGCGCTCATATTCGAACGAGTAGGCGCCGCGCGCGATGCCGAGCTCGAGGCGCCCGCCCGAGATGATGTCCGTCATCGCGGCTTCGCCGGCGAGCTTGATCGGATGCCAGAACGGCGCGACGACCGTGCCCGTGCCGAGCCGTACGCGCTTCGTCTTGTTCGCGAGATCGGCGAGGTTGATGAACGGGTTCGGCGCGATCGTGAAATCCATGCCGTGGTGCTCGCCGGTCCAGACGGCGTGCATGCCGCCGCGGTCGGCGATCTGGCACAGCTCGACCATCTCGTCGTACAGCTGCTTTTGGCTGGTCTGGTCGGAGACGCGCTCCATGTGAACGAAAAGCGAAAAACGCATGATGGGACCTTTCAGGAAAGAAGCGGACGGACGGTGCCGGTGCTGTGATCGCCGAAGTACAGGCCGTAACTCTTCAGCTGGCTCTCCTTGCGATAGCGTTCGAGCATGCTGGCGAGCGCGCTGTCCTGGAACGCGTCCGCGTCGAGATCGTCGAGGCTCACGAATTCGCCGGCGGCCGCCGCTTCGTCCGGTGCGCTGCAGAGGAACGAGATGTACTGGTAGTGTGTCTCGGTATTGTTGTAGACCGAGTAGATAAAGCTTGCCGATGCGTCCGGCTGGTATTGCCGGAAAAGTTCGGCGAGCGCCTTGTCGGCGCCTTCACGGCCGATCTCCTTCGCGGGCAGTGTCCACTTGCCCTCGGCGGTGCGGATCATGAGCACCTTGTCGTCGCGCGCGATGATCGCGCTGACGACGACCTTCGGGCCTGCAATGACTTCGGTCGACAGCTTCGCCGGCGTGAAATACCCGCCGCGGTAGTAACCGAGCCCCGCATAGCCTGCCGAATGAAACGCCTCGACCTTGCCGATGATGATTGCGTGATCGCCCGCATCGATCACCTCGTGCGTCGTGCAGTCGAACCACGCGCTGACGTCGTCGATCAGCGGATTACGATGTGCGCTCAGATGCCAGCCGACGTTCGCGAAGCGGTTCTCGCTCGGGCGCGCGAACCTGTTCGACAGCTCCGTTTGCCCTTCCGCGAGGATGTTGATCGCAAAGTGGCCGGCCGTGGAAAACGTCTGGAAATTGCTCGACGTCTTCGCGATGCTGACGAGCAGCAGTGCCGGATCCAGCGACACCGACGAGAACGAGTTCGCGGTGAAGCCGAGCGGCTGGCCATCGTCGCGCGCAGTCGTGACGATCGTCACGCCCGTCATGAACGCGCCGAACGCATCGCGCAGCTCCCGGGTGTTGATCGTCGAGGCTTCCTGGCTGATTGCTTGGCTCATGTCACACTTCCGATTTCAGGGTTTCCGCCTGCGGCACGGTCTGCAGCCACGCACGCAGCGCGCGATTGACCGTGTCGGGCGCGGTCAGGTTGACCATGTGGCGCTCGTTCTCGATCACGACGGCCTTGCCATCCTGTGCGGCTTGCGCCATCTGTCGCGCCATCTCGGGCGTCGAATTCGGATCGTCCGAGCCGGTGAGCACGAGGGCGGGGCAGGCGATCCGGTGCCAGGCGTCCGCATACACCTCGTCGCCGTTCGCGAAGGCGTGGTACGCGGTCGCATAACCGACGAGGTCGACCGACTGCAGCCACGATTGCACCTTCCGTGCGGCGGCCTGCTGCGCTTCTTCCGCGTTGAACCAGCGCTTGAGCGGCGTATCGACGTCGATGGTGCCCGACCGCAGTTCGGCGGCGCGTTGCAGCACGGCTTCGCGCGCCTGCTCGGTTCGGCGGTACACGCCGTTCAGGACTGCCACGCGCTTGACGAGATCCGGTCGCGTCACGGCGACGCCGGCCGCGATCAGCGAGCCCATCGAATGGCCGGCCAGGTTGACGGGGCCGACCTTCAGCGCTTCGATGAACTCTGCCGCCCACTGCACGAACTGCGGCAGCTCGGCGCCGGTGTCGAGCGGATCGCTTCTCCCGTGGCCCGGCATGTCGACGGAGATCACGCGAAAGTCGCGCGACAGGTCGTCGATCTGCGGATACCACGCGCTCGCCTGCATGCCGACCCCATGAATCAGCACCAGCGGTTCGCCCGCGCCCTGGTCGAGATAGTGGGCGACGCGCTTATTTGACAGCGGCAGGGTTCTTGACGTCATTTCCGAGCTCTGCGAGATCTTTGTAGCGGTCGCCGATGCGGTGATGCGGCCGGCCGGCGGTGGCCGCGCCGAGGGCAATGACGAGTTCGTCGGCGGCCGGCGCGTCCGGAATCGCAAACTGGAGCGTCAGGTAGTGCGAACGGCGGCCTTCGTCGTTCTTGTCCATCATCGGAATCAGCAGCGGCGCGTTGGCCGGGCCGCGCGTGTTGTTGAACGCGAGATACGACTTCGCGCCGACGGCCGTCCGATACGTATTGCCGAAATGCAGCGTGTGGATCAGCGCGGATGCGTGCTCGATCTCGCCGTCGAGACCGACGATCGCACTCTTGCCGAACGCTTCGACGGCCTCGCCCGAACCGGCTTCGTCGAGGATCAGCTTCGTCAGGTGTTCGCTCAGTTGCGGCGCGAGCCTGCGGATCTCCGGCGACAGGTCCTCGACGTATCCGCGGCCCACCCACGGGTTCTTGATCACCGCGGCCGCGCCGATCATCTTCAGCGGTTTCGCAGCCACCTTGTCGCCATCCACGTACAGCGTTTCGACGTGGAGGACGGATTTCCGAATCAGGCTCATGGCACCTTCCTTTCATGCGTTGATTGTCGGATTCATTGTGGTATACCATGTTACGGCATGCCATGAGTGTTAACCCGTGTCTCGAAATTGCGCGAAAGCGGAGGTGAAAAATGAGTGCGTACTGGATTGCCCACGTGCAGGTGCTGGATCCCGTGAAGTACAAGGACTACACGGATCTCGCGCCGCAGGCGTTCAAGAAGTTCGGCGCCGTATTTCTCGCGCGCGGCGGCGCGTCGCAGACGCTCGAGGGCGAGGCGTTCGAGCGCCACGTCGTGATCCGCTTTCCCGATATGGACGCCGCGCTCGCGTGTTATCACTCGGCCGAATACCAGACGGCGAAGGCGAAGCGGGATGGACATTGCCGCGCGCAGATCTCGATCGTCGAGGGGCTGGAGGACTGAAACGGCGGCGTCGCCGGGCACGCTGCCGGCGGGATGGAAAGCTCGATGACAGTTAGGTCATAATATGGCATTCCATGTCGGCCGCCGCCTTTTGGGCTGGCGGCAGGCCCATTTCGTTTCCAGAGTGCCGTCCATGCAAGACCTGAAAATCGACCGCAATGCCAAGACCCTGCGCGAACTGACGCTCGACAAGCTGCGTGGCGCGATCGTGCAGGGTTATTTCCGACCGGGCGCGCGGCTCGTCGAACGCACGCTCTGCGACGAACTCGGCGTGAGTCGCACGGTGGTGCGCGAGGTGCTGCGGCATCTCGAGACGGAAGGGCTGGTCGAGACCGTGTCGCGGCAGGGGCCGGTGGTCGCGCGGCTCGATCCGGGGCAGGTCGGCGAGATTTACGAACTGCGCGGGCTGCTCGAAGCCAATGCGGCGCGCGCGTGCGCGGAGGGCGCGACGCCCGAAGTCGTGCAGCGACTGCGCGAAATTCGCGCGGTGATCGAGGATGCGTTCGAGAAGGAAGATCTGCCGCGCGTGCTCGAATACACCGAACGCTTCTATGAAGCGCTGTTCGAGGCGGCGGGCAAACACGTGTCGCTGACGGTCGTTAAGACGCTGAATGCGCGCATCAATCGGCTGCGTGCGCTGACCATCGCAATGCCGGGGCGCGGCAGCGATTCCAATACGGAGATGAACCGCCTGCTCGACGCGATCGAGCGGCGCGATGGCGACGCGGCCGCGGCGGCGTCGGCGGCGCACATCAAGCGCGTTTCCGAGCTGGCGCAGTCCGCGCTCGCGCAGCAGCAGGACGAGGCCGTCGACGACCGTTGACGACACGCCGGCGCGGGCGTCGATACGCGCGATTCACCACGAAAGGCCGTCGGCAAACTTGCCGGCGGCCTTTTGTTTTGTGTGCCGATTCGACTCATGGTATTCCATAATACAGCGTCCATTGTTGTAGCCCATAAGATGGCATACCATAATCTCATCAAGCAGCACAGCCATCCCGGGAGGACGCCATGACCGAGTCGATAACCGAGCCGATCGAGCAGCAGCCATTCGACACGTCCGGCTTTCGCCGCGCCCTCGGTGCATTCGTCACCGGCGTGACGGTCGTCACGACGATCCAGCCCGACGGTTCGCCGCGCGGCTTCACCGCCAACTCGTTCACGTCGGTGTCGCTCGATCCGCCCTTGATTCTCGTGTGCATCTCGAAGACGGCGTCGAGCCATCCGGTGTTCTCGGCCACGCAGCGTTTTGCGGTGAGCGTGCTGGCGGAGAACCAGGCCGACGTGTCCGGCGTGTTCGCCTCGAAAGCACAGGACAAATTCGCCCGAGTACCGTGGGATACGCGCAAAACGGGTGCCCCGGTGATCCGGGATGCGGCCGCGAGCTTCGACTGCGTGACGCACGACGTGGTCGACGCGGGGGACCACATCATTCTGATCGGACGCGTGGTCGACTTCGCGCAGACGAGCGCGTCGCCGCTCGGCTATTGCCGCGGCGCATACGTGAACTTCAGCCTGTCGCAGGACGCGTTGTCCGCGGCGGGGTGCGCACGGGTGGGCGCGATTCTCGAACATCGCGACGGGCTGGTGCTCGTCGATACGCCGCACGGCCTGCGCCTGCCGACCGGCAGCCGGCTCGAACCGGCGAGCGACGCGGCGAGCCTGCGCGGTGTGCTGACGAAGCTCGGGCTCAACGCGCATCTCGACTTCCTGTTCGCCGTCTTCGAATCGGCCGGCGGCCGCGAGCCGGGCGTGCACATCTATTACCGCGGCCGCGTGATGCCCACCGGTTCGCCGTGGTTCGACAGCAGTATTCGCATCGTGCCGCTGTGGCAAGTTCCTTGGGACGAAATCGCCGATACCGCCGTGCGCTCGATGCTCGAGCGCTACGTGCGCGAACGCAGGCAGGACGCATATGGAATCTACGTCGGCGACACGGAGGCCGGTACGGTCCAGCCGCTGGCTGCCGCGTAACGGCATCGGCGGCGCGCGATGCGCCGCAGTGACGAACGAGGCGATCGAGCAGCCGGCGCGGCGGGCGCTGCCGGACCGAGCACGCGTATTCGGAGGGCTGCCGTTCCGGTGGCCGCAAGCCGCACCCGTTTCATCTGGAGAGAGACCATGAGCAGCAGAAGCATCCCGCGTTTCGCAGCACCGCGTCTGGCATCGCAGCTTGCCTGTATCGCACCGTTGGCCGTTCTTTGCGCCGCACCGGCGGTCGCTGCGGACCCGATCGTGTTCACGAGCTGGGGCGGGACGACCCAATCGTCGCAGCAGAAGGACTGGGCGCAGCCGTTCACGCAGGCGAGCGGCATCAAGGTGCTGATGGACGGACCGACCGACTACGGCAAGCTCAAGGCGATGGTCGAAAGCGGCAACGTCAGCTGGGACGTCGTCGACGTCGAAGGCGACTTCGCGTATGCGGCGGAAAAGGCCGGACTGATCGAGCCGATCGACTATTCCGTGGTGAAGAAGGCCGACCTCGACCCGCGCTTCGCGACGCCGTCTGCCGTGGGCAGTTTCTATTATTCGTTCGTGCTCGGCTACAACAAGGCGAAGTACACGGGGGCGCAGCCGCAGAACTGGGTCGATCTGTTCGACACGAAGCGTTTCCCGGGCAAGCGTACGCTTTACAAGTGGTCGGCGCCGGGCGTGCTCGAGATCGCACTGCTCGCCGACGGCGTCGCGCCGAACAAGCTGTATCCGCTCGATCTCGACCGCGCGTTCAAGAAGCTCGATTCGATCAAGAGCGATATCGTCTGGTGGAGCGGCGGCGCGCAATCGCAGCAGTTGCTCGCATCGGGCGAAGCGCCGATCGGCATGTTCTGGAACGGCCGTCTGCATGCGCTCGCGCAGACGGGCGTACCGGTCGGCATGTCGTGGAATCAGAACCTGACCGCGGCCGACATGCTTGTGATTCCGAAGGGCGCCAAGCATCGCGACGCGGCAATGAAGTTCCTGGCCGCCGCAACGAGCGCGGAGGCCCAAGCCAAGTTCGCCGCCAATACCGGCTATGCACCGATCAACGTGAAGTCGGCGGCGCTGATGCCGCCGGCGATCGCGAAAGCACTGCCCGACCAATACAAGAATTCGCAGATCAATCTCGACATGAAGTACTGGGCCGAGAACCGCGATGCGATCGCGAAGCGCTGGTACGCGTGGCAGTCGAAGTAAGCCGGCGCGTGGCGTTGTACCGACCTGAACGCCGTTCAGGAGGCCGAACTGGACGGAACCGCCCGGTAGCGCAACGAACCTGCATGGGGCCAGTGGCAACAGGCACTGAAGTGCCGGCGCTGGCCGACAAAGGAGACACCATGCCAAACGTATTGAGTACCGTCGCGCATCCTGCCGCGACACCGCCGCGCAAGCGGCGCGACTGGCGCAGCGTGCGGCTGCTGGCACCCGCGATGCTGCTGCTCGTGATCTTTTTCCTGCTGCCCGTGCTGTCGCTGCTGTTGCGCAGTGTGCTCGAGCCGGCGCCAGGGCTGCACAACTACGCGCAGCTACTCGGCTCGACGACGTACGTGCGCGTGTTCGGCAATACGTTCATCGTCGCGACGGTCGTGACGCTCGTCACGCTGACCGTCGGCTTTCCGATGGCGTGGCTGCTCGCCATCGCTCCGCGCAAGCTCAGTTCGGTGCTGTTCGCGATCCTGCTGTTGTCGATGTGGACGAACCTGCTCGCGCGCACGTTCGCGTGGATGGTGCTGCTGCAGGGAACGGGGCCGATCAACCGCGCGCTGATGGCGCTCGGCGTGATCCGCGAGCCGCTGTCGCTCGTCAACAATTTGACCGGCGTGACGATCGGCATGACCTACATCATGCTGCCGTTTCTCGTGATGCCGCTGCATGCGACGCTGCGCGGCATCGACCCGTCGACGCTGCGCGCGGCCGCGGTGTGCGGTGCGAGCCGTTGGCAGGCGTTCTGGCGCATCCTCGTGCCGCTCGCGATGCCGGGCGTGGCGTCCGGTGCGCTGATGGTGTTCGTCATGGCGCTCGGCTACTTCGTCACGCCGACGCTGCTCGGCGGGCCGTCGTACATGATGCTGGCCGAACTGATCGCGCAACTCGTGCAGGAGCTGCTGAACTGGGGGCTCGCCGGCGCCGCGGCCTTCGTGCTGCTTGCCGTCACGCTCGCGCTCTATGCGTTGCAGCTGCGCTTCACGGGCAGCGCACGCGCCGCCGCCGGAGGCCGCTGACATGTTGCTCGATTTCGATCGCCTCGGCGCGCTGCGCTGGATTCTGGTGGCCGTGGGCGCGGCCGTCGCACTGTTCCTGCTGTTGCCGATCGTGTTTATCGTCGCGTTGTCGTTCGGCGATTCGCAGTGGCTCATTTTCCCGCCGCCGGGCTGGACGCTCGAATGGTATCGGCAGCTGTTTACCGACGCCGGCTGGATCGACTCGCTGCTGACCAGCGCGAAGCTGGCGATTATCGTGACGATGCTGTCCGTCGCGATCGGCTTTCTTGCCTCGCTGGCGCTCGTGCGGGGCAGGTTCCGCGGCCGCGAGGCGGTGCGCGGCTTCTTCCTGACACCGATGGTGCTACCCGTCGTCGTGCTCGCCGTTGCGCTCTATGCATTCTTTCTGCGTATCGGGCTCAACGGCACGATGACCGGCTTCGTGATCGGTCACCTGATCATCGCGCTGCCGTTTTCGATCATCTCGATCAGCAATTCGCTCTTGAGCTTCGACACGGCGCTGGAAGACGCCGCGCTGATCTGCGGCGCATCGCCGCTCACGGTGAAGCTGCGCGTCACGCTGCCTGCCATCCGGCTCGGCCTGTTTGCTGCCGCGGTCTTCGCGTTTCTCGCGTCGTGGGATGAAGTCGTGGTGTCGATCTTCATGTCGAGCCCGACGCTGCAGACGTTGCCCGTGCGGATCTGGGCAACGCTGCGGCAAGACCTGACGCCCGTCGTCGCGGCCGCGTCGTCGCTGCTCGTCGGACTGACGACCGTATTGATGCTGGCGGGCGCCGTGGTGCGCCGCGCACGCGCTCACTGAGGTACTACGCCATGACTGCTTTCCTGCAAATCCAGCGCCTGCGCAAGACCTACGATGACGTCGTTGCGATCGACCACGTGTCGCTCGACGTGCGCAAGGGCGAATTCATGACCTTCCTCGGGCCGTCGGGTTCGGGCAAGAGCACCACGCTTTATATCGTCGCGGGCTTTCAGGAGCCGACCGACGGACGCGTGCTGCTCGACGGCAAGTCGCTGCTTTCGGTTGCGCCGAACCAGCGCAACATCGGGATGGTGTTTCAGCGCTATACGCTGTTTCCACACCTGAGCGTGGGCGAGAACGTCGCGTTCCCGCTGCGCGTGCGGCGCCGGCCCGACGCGGAAGTCCGCGCCAAAGTGGAGCAGATGCTGAAGCTCGTACATCTGTCCGAATGCCGTGACCGGATGCCTGCGCAACTCTCCGGCGGCCAGCAGCAGCGCGTCGCGATCGCGCGTGCGCTGGCCTACGATCCGCCCGTGCTGCTGATGGACGAGCCGCTGTCCGCGCTCGACAAGAAGCTGCGCGAGGAAATCCAGCTCGAACTGCGCCGCATTCACCAGGAGACCGGTGTGACGATCCTTTACGTCACGCACGACCAGGAGGAGGCGCTGCGGTTGTCCGACCGTATCGCCGTGTTCAACCAGGGGCGGATCGAGCAGGTGGGCACGGGCGAGGAACTGTATGCGAATCCCGCGTCGCGCTTCGTCGCGAGCTTTATCGGCAACTCGAATTTCCTGCCGGTCAAGGTGACGAAGACACGCGACGGTCGCATGGGCGGCGTGTTTCCCAACGGTATCGAAACGGCCTCGGACGCGTTCCATCCCTCGCTCGCTGCCGGCGACGATGGCACGCTGATGATTCGTCCGGAACAGATACGCATCCGCCCGGTGCAATACGTGGGCGCGGCAACTGCGTCGGCCGTCGGCGCGGGTCTTCCCGTCACGGTGCGCGACATCACCTATCTCGGCGATGCGATGCACTACGCGGTCGCGACACCGTGGCAGCAGGAAATCTCGATCCGCACGCCGGCCGCCCATCGACACGGCAACGGCATCGTGATCGGCGCACAGGCGCTCGTCGAGTGGGATGCGCGCGACGCGCGCCTGTTCGCGCAAGCGTGACGGCAACGGCCATGCGTCACGCACTGCCGTCACTGAAAGTCGAGCGGCCTACTGCCACGCTGCGGGAGCTCGCGCTCGAGAAGATGCGCACCGCGATCCTCGACGCGCATTTCCAGCCGGGCGAACGGCTCGTCGAACGCTCACTGTGCGAGATCCTGGGCGTAAGCCGGACCGTCGTGCGCGAGGTCCTGCGCCATCTGGAAACGGAGGGCCTCGTCGACTCGGTCCCGAACCAGGGGCCCATCGTCGCGGTCCTCGACTTCGACACGGCCGCCGAGATCTACGAGATCCGCGCCTTGCTCGAGGGCGAGGCCGCGATGGCCTGCGCGGAGCATGCCGATGCGTCGCTCGTCGCAGATCTTTCGACGTGCATCGACCGGATCCGGCACGCGTTCGATACGCAGGATCATCACGCGGTGAAGGCGCTGACGTCGGCGTTCTACGAGCGCATGTTCATCGCCGGTAAAAAGCACGTTGCGTGGGAGATCGTGCAGACGTTGATCGCTCGCATCAATCGGCTGCGTGCACTGACGATTGCTTCCGACGATCGCGGTCAGCAGGCGGTCGAAGAAATGCGCGAGATTCTCGCCGGGATCGCGGCCGGCGACGGGAGGGCGGCACGCGACGCAGCCGTCGCGCATGTGGCACGCGTGGCCGAGATTGCGCGCAAGCTGCTGACGCATGGCCGCGAGAGCGCTGCGTGGCGCCAGGCCGGGTAGCGCGCAGGGTGCAGCGTCGCGGCCGTGGCCATTGCCACGCCGCATCAATCGACCGGCGGAATCACCCCTTCGTTCAAGGTCTTGAGAAGGCGCGCCCGACGCTTTTCCAAATCGGCGATCTGACGCTCGATCGCCTCGAGCCTTGCCCGCTGAACGTCGGTGATCTGATCGCAAGAACGGGCACCCTCGATCAGAAGCATGCAGTCGGGGAAACCGCGAATATCGTCGATGGTGAATCCGGTCGCGATCATGCGCTGAATCTGCTTGACCTGCGTGACGGCCTTCTCGGGAAACATGCGATAGCCATTGCTCGCACGTACCGAAGCGAGCAGACCATGTTCGTCGTAGTGGCGGATCGACCGCACGCTGGCGCCAGTGAGTTGCGAAAGTTGTCCGATCGCCAGCAGCTGCAGGGAAGGCGTGTTTTTCATGCAAAGCAGCGTAGCACGATTCGCTTGACTCTCACATCAGTGTAAGGGTTGAGAGTAAGCGTACCGACACTCTCCCAGGCAAGACAATGAGCTTACGGACGTTCTCTCACCTTTTGATTTCCGCGCTCTCGGCGGTTACGCTGCTTGCGTCCGCCCCCGACGCGTTTGCCGCACCGAACAGCTATACGGTGACATCGGCGGACGGGGTAAGGATCGCCGTTCAGGAAAGCGGTAATCCGGGCGGCCCGCCGATCATTCTGGTGCATGGACTGCTTGGCAGCCGCCTGAACTGGGATGCGCAGGTGCGAAGTCGCGAATTGAGCCAATACCGGATCATTACCTATGATCTGCGCGGCCACGGTCTGTCCGGCAAGCCGCCCGGCCCGGAGCCCTATCACGACGGGAACCGCTGGGCCGACGACCTCGCAGCGGTAATCCGCGGCTCGCATGCGCGCAAGCCCGTCGTGGTCGGCTGGTCGCTCGGCGGCGTGGTGATCTCGAACTATCTCGCGAAATATGGCGATAGCGGGATCGCGGGTGCCGTGTATGTCGACGGCGTGGTCGAGCTCGCGCCCGGTCAGATCGTCGCACACCCCGACGTTTATCGCGACATGAATTCGGCCGATCTGCAGACGCATCTGGACGGCGAGCGCACCTTCGTCGGCCTTTGTTTCAATCATCGGCCCGACGCCGACACGTTCGCGCGGCTGCTCGCGAACGCCGCCATGGCATCGTGGGACATGCAGCGAGAAGTGCCGACCATGACGGTGTTCGCCGCGCAGGGGCTCGCCAAGGCGCGCGTACCGCTGCTCTTCATCTACGGAGGTCGCGACGTACTGGTCGACACGCGTGCGACGCTCGCCCGCGCGGCCGCGCTGAATCCGCACATCGTAAGTGAGGTGTACGCGGACGCCGGCCATGCGCCGTTTATCGAGGAGCCCGAGCGTTTCAACCGCGATCTGGACGCGTTCGTCAGGTCGGCATCGCAGCAAGGCCGCGACGTTTTACAGGGAGGTAAGGATGGAACGTGACGTCGGATGTTTTCGGCCGACGGTTCGCTACCTCGTCGTCGAAGGTCCTGCGCCTTTCCGCTTCGTTGTACGGCGCGCTTCGCGCAGTATTACGAGATCGCCGAGCGCGACGGCGTGTCCATATCGGCCGTCTCGACCACGACGCGTCCGAGCGCCCTGAACGGCGCAAGAAGCGCCTCGTCGGCCATGCTGGACGTGATCAACCGCCAGTCTCGTTCGAGCGGCGTCCAGTGTTGCTGCCGCGAGCGACCGAGCTTGTCGGCGTCGGCAAGCACAAACGTCTGAGCCGCGCGCCGGATGATGCAGTCCTTCAGATACGCTTGTTGCGCGCTCGCTTCGCACAGCCCGAACTCCGCGACCACGCCGTCCGCGCCGAGAAACGCCTTGTCGACGCTCAAGCGGCTCAGCGACAGCTCGGCGAGCGGCCCGAGCGTGCTCATGCTCGATTTGCGCAGATCGCCGCCGATCAACGTGAGATGGACGCCGGGCGCGTTCGCCAGCGTCATGACGGCAAGCAGGTTGTTGGTCACCACATGAAGATCGACGCGCGAGACGAGATGCCGCGCCAGCGCGGCGCAGGTCGTGCCGCCGTCGAGCAGCAGCGTATCGCCGTCGTGCACGTGAGCGGCCGCCGCGCGGGCAATCGCTTCTTTCTGCTCGCGCTGCGTCGCCTTGCGTTCCTCGAGCGACGCCTCCGGTTCGTGTGCGCCGATCAGCGCCGTCGCACCGCCATAGGTGCGCACGAGACGGCGCTGGTTCGCGAGCGTCGTCAGGTCGCGCCGCACGGTAGCTTCGGATACGCCGAGCGCGGCGCTGAGTTGTTCGACGCTGGCGTCGCCCGTCAGGACGAGATCGAGAATCGCGCGATGGCGCTCGGACGCTTTCATGGCTGACATCTGCAGGATGGGAGGTTGCCGATGTTACACCACGGCCCGCGCGCATTCCGTCACGCTGGTTGTGCGCTCAGCCGCGCCGCGTCGCGAGTTCGGCGCCCTGGCGCAGCGCTTCGAGCAGGCTGCGCTCGTCGGCGACGCCCGTGCCCGCAATGTCGAACGCGGTGCCGTGATCGACCGATGTGCGGATGACCTCCAGTCCCACCGTCACGTTGACGCCCGCTTCGAGCCCGAGCACCTTCACCGGGCCGTGACCCTGGTCGTGATACATCGCGACAACGAGATCGAAGTCGCCGCGGCCCGCACGGAAAAACAGCGTGTCGGCAGGCAGCGGGCCGGTCACGTCGAGGCCGCGTTCCTGCAACACCGCGACCGCCGGCACGATCTTCTCTTCTTCCTCGCCGTATCCGAACAGGCCGTTCTCCCCGGCATGCGGATTGATCCCGCATACGCCGATGCGCGGCTTTGCGATGCCGGCTTTCACGAGCGTCGCGTGGCCGCGCTCGATCGTGCGCTGTACGAGGCCCGGCTCGATTTTGCGGATCGCGTCGATGATCCCGATATGCGTGGTCACATGAATCACGCGCAGTTGCGGCGCGACCAGCATCATCGATACTTCGTCGACGCCCGTCAGATGCGCGAGCATTTCGGTATGGCCGGGATACTTGTGGCCGCCGGCGTGCAGTGCTTCCTTGTTGAGCGGCGCCGTGCAGATGGCGTCGATCTGCCCGGCTTCGGCCAGCTTCACCGCGCGCGCGATGAATTGATAGGCCGCATCGCCCGCGACGGCCGACAAGCGGCCGAAGGGCAGGTCGGCCGGAATCAGGCCGAGATCGATGCAGTCGATCGTGCCCGGCTCGTAGCGCGCGTCGGCCGCTTCTTGGATGCGACGGATCTTCGCCGTGCCGCCGACGATCTCGTTTGCTCGTTCGAGCCGGCGCGCATCGCCGATCACGAGCGGACGGCATTGCCGATAAACGACGTCGTGTGCGAGGCTCTTGACGATGATTTCCGGGCCGACGCCTGCTGCGTCGCCCATCGTAATGCCGATCACGGGAAGGTAGTTGCTCATGATGTTTTGCCTTGATGTCCTTGAATTCTGCTCTACTGCATGCCGATCGCGTAGGAACGATCAGGCCGAACCGTGTGAGCGGGCGCCTGCGCTGACGCTCGCTGCCGGCGTTTCGCGGAGATAGCGCCACGCGGCGAACAATGCGTGATCGGTGCCGAACGCCCCCGCCTTCGTGACGATACGCAGGTGAGGCTGGCAAGTGGCGGCACCGATCGGCTTGCCGACGGCCACGCCGGCCTCTATCTCCTCAATCAGTTCGACGCTGCCGACGCCAACCGCGCTCAGCATCGCGCGGGCGGTTTCGCCGCCGGTCGCGATCAAGCCGCCGAGCACCGCGAAATGCGGCTTGACGAGCGCGGCAAGCGCGGCCGACAGCAACGCGCCTTCCGCCGGATCGAACGCGTCGTCGCTGCCGATGCGCAGCAGCAGGTCCGCCCCCGTTCGCAGCGCGTCGCCGATGCGCGCCTGCCATTGCGGTACGTCCGCGTGGCGCTCGCCGCCGCGCAGCACGGCGGGCGGTACCGTCAGTTCCATCATGCCGGCGCGTTCTCGCAGCATCGCGCACTGCCGCTCCGATACCGCCGACAGGCTGCCCACCAGCACCAGCACGGGTGCGTGTCGTGGCTGCCGTTGCGAAGCGACGGCGTCTGTTCGCGCCGCGCGCGGGGCGAACAGACTTTCCACGCTCGCGATTTCGCGCGCGAGCCCGCCCGAGCCGACCCAGAACAGCGCGTCGTCCATCTGTGCCGTCGCCCGTGCAAGTGCGATCAGGTCGTCCTTCGTCTCGGCGTCGACCACCAGCGCCTCGGTGCCGCTCGCCGCCACGGCGGCGATTCGCGCGATGAGCGTCTGGCTGCTTTCGCGCAATGCGTCCACGTCGAGTTGGGCGGTCGAAACACCGGCTTGCGCGAGCATCGCGTGCAGGTCTGCGGTGCGGCCCGCATTTTCGAGCTGCCAGGTATCGGTGGTTTCGAGCGGCTCGCCGCGCACGAACACACGGCCGCCGAGTACGGTGCGGCCCGTCGCCGGAAACGCCGGCGCGACAATCGCAAGACCCGCGAGCGGCTGCAACGCGGCGACTTCGGCGGCCCAATTGCCGCGCAGCGTCGAGTCGATCTTCTTGTAGAGGCGCCGGCCCGGTTCGCGCAACGCCCGCCACGCGGCCGACGTGCGCTGCGCGGCCTCGGCCGGCGTGAGACGGCGGGTGTCGGTATCGGCTGCGATCACGTCGGCGGCGCTCGCGTCGAGGCCTTGCGCCGGCACGTCGAGCGTGACGACCGTCCGATAGCCGGCGTTCGCAAAGCCGATCGCGCAATCGGCGGCGCCCGACAGATCGTCCGCGATGATCAGCATGCTCATTGCGCCATTTCCGTTGCTTCGCGTCCGACCTGCACGCGTTTTGCGACGGCCGCGGTCAGGATCGGCGAAAGGACCGCGGTCACGACGACGCACGCGGCCACCAGCAGCGTCGCGCTCTTGGCGGCCTCCGCGTAGACCGGATTCGCCGCGGCGATCAACGCCGGCACGGCGGCCGCGTTACCTGCCGTATTCGCCGCAGCGGTACCGGCGACGCCGGTGCCGCCCGTCAGACGGTCCGCAAGGTAAAGGGGAATGCCCGTCACGATCACGACAGCAATGCCCAGACCGACGCCGAGCACGCCGGCCTGCCACACCTTGTGCAGATCGAGACTCGCGCCGAGCGCCAGCGCGAAGAACGGAATCATCACGGGTACCGCTTTGCCGAGGAACGCACGCATCTCGCGATCCAGGTTGCCGAGCAGCATGCCGAATGCGAGCGGCAGAATGCTGCCGACCAGCGTCGGCCACGGGAACGCCGACAGTCCGGCCACGCCGAGCGTGACCATGGTCAGGAACGGCCCGGATTCGAGCGACATGATCGTATATGCGCCGACGTCTTCGGAGCGACCGTACTGGCCCATGAGCGCCATGTACAGCCCGCCGTTGGTGTCGTTCATCGCCGCGACGACGGCGAGCGTCGACAGGCCGGCGAACAATCCCGACGAGATCGGCTGTTCGCCGAGGAAATGCCCCATGACGACGCCCACGACGATCGCGGCACCGACCTTCGTGACGAACAGCGCGCCACCCTTCTTGAGCAGGTAGGGCGTTGCCTTGACATCGATGCTCGCGCCCATGCAGACGTAAAACACGGCGAGGATCGGCAGCGCACCGGTGAACAGCGCATTGGTAAAAGAGCCGAAAAACTTCGGCATGTCAGGCAAAAACGTGGCGACGAGTGCGCCCACGAGCAGCGGCACGATCATCATGCCGCCGGGTACGCGCTCGATGCCGCGCTTGATGTGTATTTGAGCCATGCCAGTCTCCATTCTCTGATCGGACTTTGATTGAATCGGTCACTTATATGATTGAAACGATCAATCTGGAGTGTACTTCGGCCGCGCATTTTGCGCAAATCGATCATTTTTGTGATCGATGTGATCATCCGCGTGGCGGGTGACCGCGCCCGAACCCGGTCATTGTCCCGAGACAAAGGAGCGCGCTGGCGCCAATGCTTCGTGTCTCGAGGCGGATGTCTGAACCGCGCGCTCGAGCGTTCGCGACGAGACCAGCGACCGGCCTGACGGCGCGCGGAAAGGAAGCGCCGCTGCACTCTGCGAGCGGCTATTGCGACGCGCGACGACGAACGGCAATCGTGGATCGATAACAATGGCTCGCCGCGAACGAACACAAATGCCGACCGAGCACGCGCCCGCCACGCTCCGGACACTGCTGCCCCAGCAGCACCGAATCAGCATCACTGTTCACGCTCGTTCATCTCGCCCGCCGATAGCGTTATGAGCGTCTTGCTCACACGCATATCGTCGCGCGTGGAATAACGCCGCGGCGCCCGCCGGACGTCGCGCACCATCCCGACACCCGCCCTTCGCCGCTGCACCTCTGCGCGACTCGCCGAAATGGCACGCCGCTTGCAACGCAGTCCGGCGACGGGCACCTGGCCCGCTTCGACAGGAGAGACGCAAGCAATGAGCAAACCGGTGAATGTCGTCGCGGTATCGGGCAGCCTGCAACGACCGTCGCGCACGCTCGTGCTGATCGACGCGCTCCTCGCGGCGCTCGGCAATGCGGCACGCATCGAAACGCGACGCATCGAGCTCGCGGAAATCGGCGGCCGGCTTGCCGGCGCCGCGACGCGCGCACAGGTGCCGCCGGACCTCGACGCGCAACTGCGCGCGATCGAAACGGCCGACGTGCTGATCGTCGCGAGCCCCGTCTATCGCGCGTCGTACACGGGCCTGCTCAAGCATCTGTTCGATCTCGTCGATCGCGACGCATTGATCGACGTTCCCGTGCTGCTTGCCGCGACCGGCGGCAGCGAGCGGCACGCGCTCGTGATCGACCACCAGCTGCGCCCGCTGCTCGGCTTCTTCCAGGCGCGCACGCTGCCGATCGGCGTGTATGCATCGGAAAGCGATTTCGACCGCTACGCGATCGCGAATCCGGCGCTACACGCACGCATCGCACGCGCGGCCCGGCATGCCGCGCCGCACCTGCGCGCACGTCAGTTTCCGGTGGCGGCAGACGCCGCCGCGTAATCCCGCTTTTCCCGACGAGGACAATTCATGAGCGTTACCGAATCGCACGCCGATGGCGTCAAATTTGCGTACTGGGTGCCGAACGTCAGCGGCGGACTCGTGGTCAGCACGATCGAGCAGCGTACCGACTGGAGCCTCGAATACAACCAGCAGCTCGCGCGCGTCGCCGAAGCGGCCGGCTTCGACTATGCGCTGAGTCAGATCCGCTTCACGGCCGGCTACGGCGCCGAGTATCAGCACGAGTCGGTATCGTTCAGCCAGGCGCTGCTGCACGCGACGACGAAACTGAAAGTGCTCGCGGCGATCCTGCCGGGGCCCTGGCATCCGGCCGTCGTCGCGAAGCAGCTCGCGACGATCGACCATATTTCGAACGGACGCATCGCGATCAACGTCGTCAGCGGCTGGTTCAAGGACGAATTCACCGCGATCGGCGAGCCGTGGCTCGAGCATGACGAGCGCTATCGACGTTCGAAGGAATTCATTCAGGCCTTGAAGGGCATCTGGACGCAGGACAACTTCACGTTCAAGGGCGACTTCTATCGTTTCAACAACTACACGCTGAGCCCGAAGCCGCTGCAGAAGCCGCATCCGGAAATCTTTCAGGGCGGCAGTTCGCGCGCCGCACGCGACAACGCGGCAAGCGTGTCCGACTGGTACTTCACGAACGGCAATACGCCCGAAAACCTGAAGACCCAGATCGACGACATTCGCGCGAAGGCGGCCGCGAACGGCCATCGCGTGCGAATCGGCGTCAATGCGTTCGTGATCGCGCGCGACACGGAGGACGAGGCGCGCGCCGTGCTCGACGATATCGTCCGTCACGCCCATGTCGAAGCGGTGCACGCGTTCGGCGACGCGGTGAAGCAGGCCGGCAAGGCTTCGCCGGAAGGCGAGGGCAACTGGGCGAAATCGACGTTCGAGGATCTGGTCCAGTACAACGACGGCTTCCGCACGAACCTGATCGGTACGCCCGAGCAGATCGCGCAGCGCATCGTCGAGCTGAAGGCGATCGGCGTCGATCTCGTGCTCGCCGGCTTCCTGCATTTCATCGAGGAAGTCGAATACTTCGGCAAGCGCGTGCTGCCGCTCGTGCGCGAACTGGAGGCGCAGCGGCAGCCGGTCGCGGCCTGACAGGGCGAACGTGCGCGTAGCGAAGCGCGTGGCGACGGGCCGGCTCGCCGGCCGCTACCGGCGCGCTTTGGCCGCGCGCCGCCGCGGCGTACCGTGCTGCATCGCGCGCAGCTCAGCTGCGTCGAGGAAGAAGTCGCGATTGTCGGCGAGCCGGTCGACGACGAAGTCGATGAACGTCTTCACGCGCAGCGACCGCTCGGTGCGGTGACCGTAGTACAGATAGATTATCCCGTGCTCGACCACGTGTTCGGTCAGCAACGGAACGAGCCGGCCGCTGCGGATATGCATCGCCGCACTGAAGCTGCCGAGCTGTCCGACCCCGAGGCCCGACAGTACCGCATGCGTTTCCATGTCCGTGTCGTTCACGGTGAGCGCGGCGGGCACGTCGCGGTACACGATTTCGTCGCCGACGCGAAACGTCCACTGCGCGAGCTTGCCTGTGTTCGCGCGTCGATAGCCCGTGCAGCGATGCGCGGCGAGTTCGTCGATCGTGCGCGGCGCGCCGTGGCGCGCGATGTACTCGGGCGACGCGCATACGATCAACTGGATCGGCACGAGCGGCCGCGCGATCGAGCCGGCGGACGGCGGCGGGCCGCCGCGGAATCCGACGTCCGCGCGCTCAGTGACGAGATCGGTGAACTGATCGTCGAACCGCACGTCGAGCTGCACGTCGGGATACGCGTGCTCAAACGCCTCGAAGCACGGCCAGAGCACGGGCAGCCCGAGCGCGCGCGGCGCGCTCACGCGCAGCAGGCCGGCTACCTCGGACTTCGAACGCCGCGCATCGCCGAGGGCGGACGCGAGCATCGCAAGCGCCGGCTTCACGCTGTCGAACAGTCGCTCGCCTTCGTCCGTCAGGCTCAGCTTGCGCGTCGTCCGGTGAAAGAGCCGCACGCCGAGCGCCTTCTCGAGCTGCATCACCGCGTGGCTCGCCGCCTGCGGCGAGATGCCCTGATCGACGGCCGCCGCGCGCAGGCTGCCGAGCGTCGCGGCGCGCACGAAGACGGTGATCGCACGAACTTCGTTCACGGCGGCCTCCCCGATTCGCAAATAAAAATTGATTATGCGTCCAGTTCGCGGCAGCTAGTGTGTGTCAATCGACGCGCCTACGATGAACTCACTTCATCACACACGTAGGAGAAACGTCATGGCAGCCACGCAACATCACGGTTTCAAGCGCGTCTGGTTCATCACCGGCGCGTCGCGCGGGATCGGCGCACTGATTGCGGAAGCGGCGCTCGCGGACGGCAACGCCGTCGTCGCGGCAGGGCGCAACGTGTCGGCGATCGTCGAGCGGCTCGGCGAATCGGCCGCGCTGCTGCCGGTCGCGCTCGACGTGACCGACGAAGCGCAGGCGCGCGCGGCCGTGCAGGCGGCGGTCGAACGCTTCGGCCGCATCGACGTGCTGGTCAACAATGCGGGCTTCGGCCTGCTCGGCGCGGTCGAGGAATCGTCGGACAAGGACGTGCGCCGTATGTACGACACGAACGTGTTCGGGCTGCTGAATGTCACGCGCGCGACGTTGCCGACGATGCGCGCGAACCGGTCGGGGCACGTGATCAACATCTCGTCGATCGGCGGCTATCGCGCGGCGGCCGGGTTCGGCGTCTATTCGTCGACGAAGTTCGCGGTCGAAGGGATCACCGAAGCGCTGCATGCGGAACTGCAGCCGCTCGGCATTCACGCGACGGTCGTCGAGCCCGGCTATTTCCGCACCGATTTTCTCGATGCGTCGTCGCTGGTCGTCGCGCCGACCGTGATCGACGATTACGAGGCGACGTCGGGCGCCGTGCGTCGCAAGGCCGCGCAGCTGAATCACAACCAGCCGGGCGACCCGACGAAGCTCGCGGCCGCGATGATCGCGCTCGTCGATGCGCCGAACCCGCCGTTGCGTCTGCCGCTCGGCACCGACACGCTGGCCGCGATCGCCGCAAAGAACGCGTACGTCGCGCAGGAAACGGAAGCGTGGCGCGCGCTGTCGGCGTCGACCGACTTCGCGGCGTGACGGGCGGCGCGGCCGTGGCGCCCGGCCTTCGTCCCGGCCGCTTCGCCGCTCAGCCGGCCGGGACGAAGGCCGGATTGAAGACGACTTCCCACACGTGGCCGTCGGGATCCTGGAAGTAGCCGGAATAGCCGCCCCAGAACGTCTCGCCGGCGGGCTTCACGATGCGCGCGCCGGCGGCCGCCGCTTGCCGCATCACGTCGTCCACTTCGCGTGCGCTCGCGACGTTGTGGCCGATCGTCGATGCGATGCCGTCGCGCGTCGCAGGCGGCAGGCCGGTGTCGTGCGCGAGGTCGGCGCGGCCGAACAATGCGAGCTTGACCCCCGGCTGCAGATCGAAGAACGCGACCGCGCCATGTTCGAATTCGCGGCCGACGATGCCGTCGGTCTTCAGGCCGAGGCCGTCGCGGTAGAACCGCAGCGCGGCGTCCAGATCGTCGACGCCTAGCGTCAGCACGCTGATTCGGGGTTGCATCGATCGGGCTCCGTCGTCGAATAACGAAACCGACATCGTAAACCGTACGACGCGCGACGGGCGCCGAACCGGCAACAGCGGGCCTCCGTTCCTGGCGCTACTGCGTTGCGACGCATGGCGACTACGATGCCGACGAAGTCGATCCTGCTGTCGGACGCTCGATGCCGGTTCGCGACGAAGCGCCGGCATCGACCTCGACGCGCGGTTCAAGAAGGGCGCGCCGGCGCCGATGCCGATGAAGCGACGCGCTCGGGTTCGTGGTAGACCGCGAGCCACACGGTCGGCACCGACGGATCGGTCCACGCGACGCGGTGCCGGCAATGCGCGTCGATCAGCACATGGTCGCCGGCGTGCAGCGCGTGGCGCGTGGCGCCGTGTTCGAACTCGAGTACGGCCGCGCCCGACAACAGCACGACCCATTCGGCGCGCGGATCGTCGTACCAGAAGCCGGGCGGACTGGCGTGTCCGGCCGAGACGATCCGCTCGATCGTCACGTTCGATCCGGCGACGAGCGTGTCGAAGCGTTCGCCGTCGCCGGGCGTGCGTTCGATATCGAACAGGTTGCCGATCCTGAGCATCGTTGCGGGCCTCGCTGCGGGCGTCGCATGCAGGCCGCGCCGAACGATTACAGCGCAGCCTGCGGCGTGTTGCGAAAGCTGATTGCCATTCGGTTATAGGCATTCATCAGGCTGATCGCAATCGTCAGATCGACGATTTCCCGCTCGTCGAATACCTGCCGCGCGGCCTCGTACGCAGCGTCGGGCGCGCCGGTCTCGGCGACGCGCGTGACCGTTTCGGCCCAGGCGAGCGCCGCGCGTTCGCGTTCGTCGAACAGCGAGCCGGCTTCGGCCCATGCCTGGACGAGCGCGAGCTTCTCGATGCTCACGCCGCGTTCGATCAGGTCGCGCGTGTGCATGTCGAGGCAGTATGCGCAATTGTTGATCTGCGAGACGCGCAGATAGACGAGATCGACGAGGATCGGCGAAAGGCCGCTTTGCATCACGTATCCGTAGACGCTGCCGAGCGCCTTCATGCCGGCGGGCGCAATCTGCGCATAGTCGAGACGGCGGGTCATGTCATTCTCCATGTTCAACGGGGGTTGTCAGTACGCGTGTTTCGATACGCGTGTCCGGTGTCGTTCGGTCGATCGCGGCGGGCGCGCGCATCCGTCGATACGCGGCTTCGGCGCACACGAACGCGACGACGATCAGCGCGGCCGCGACCACGCTGAGGTAGCGCGCGTCGATCGTGCGCAGCACGAGGCCGCCGAGCACGCCGGAGGCCGCGAGCCCGATATAGGTCGCTGTATTGTTCAGCGCGAGCACGAGCGGCGCGACCTGCGGCGCGGCATGCACGAGGCGGTGCTGCTGCGGCACGATCAGCCCCCAGCCGCAGAGGCCCCAGATCGTCAGCGACACGATCGCGCCGAACGCGTGGGCCGCCGTCCACGGCAGCAGGCAGAAGTTGACGATCGCAATCCAGAGCATCGCGTCGATCACGCGGCGGCTGTCGAAGCGGTCGACCAGCCGGCCGGCGATGAAATTCCCGACAGTCGCCGCGACACCCCACAGCAGGAACAGCGCCGCGAGCATGCGTTCGTCGCCGTGCGTCACGCGCTGCAGCACGACGCCCGCATACGTGTAGACCATCAGGAAGCCGCCGAATGCGAACAGCGAGGTCAGCAAGGTCAATGCGATCCGCGCGTCGCGCATCGGCGCGATGCGCTCGCGCAGGCCGACCGGCGCGGGGCGCGGCACGGCCGGCAGCATGGTCCACACGCCGATCATCGCGACGGCGCCAAGCGCGGCGACGAACCAGAGCGTCGAGCGCCAGCCGCCGAAGCCGCCGATGAAGGTGCCGAGCGGCGAGCCGAGCGCGGTCGCGCCGGTCAGCCCGGCCGTCACGGCGGCCAGCGCCCGTCCGCGCCGTTCGGGTGTCGCGAGCGCCGATGCGACGCCGAGCGCGGTCGGCGAAAACAGCGCCGCGCCGAAGCCGGCCAGCGCGCGGCTGAACAGCACGACGCCGAGGTCGGTCGCGAGCGCGCTCAATACGTTGCCGGCGACGAAGATGCCCAGCGCGGACACCAGCAGCAGCTTGCGCGGCCACCGGCCGGCGAGCGCCGCCATGATCGGGGCGGCGATGGCGTACGTGAACGCGTAACAGGTCACCATGAGTCCGGCGAGCGCGACCGACGTATGAAGGGATGCCGCGACGCCGGGCAGAATGCCGGCGACGACGAAGTTGTCGGTCCCCATCGCGAACATTCCGACGGCGAGTATCGATAGTCGACGATCCATACGAAAGCTCTGGCGGTAAGGGTTTCGGGAGCGATACGCGGAGAGGATAGTCGCGATTGACCGTGTCTCAAATGTCATATATACAAGCAATTTCGGACATCGCCGGGGCACGCGCATGCATACGATCGGTTTCGTCGTCTTCCCGAATTTCTATCTGCTCGGCTTCGCGGCGATCACTGCGTTCGAGCTCGCGAACGTCGTGCTCGGCGAGCCGGCGTATCAGGTCACGGTGCTGTCGGAGGAGGGCGGGCTCGTGCTGTCGTCGGCCGGCATCCGCGTCGAGACGCAGCCGTTTTCCGACACGTCGTTCGATACGGTGATGTTCGGTTCCGGTGTCGAGATCGACATCGCGTCGCCTGCGCTGACCGCGTTCGTGCGGCGCGCGCTGACGACGTCGCGACGCATCGCGGCGCCGTGCACGGGCGCGTTCATTCTCGCGGAGGCCGGCGCGCTGGACGGCCGGCGCGCGACGACGCACTGGCGCTTCGCGGCCGACCTTCAGCGCCGTTATCCGGAGGTGACGGTCGAGGACGATCAGATCTTCATCGTCGACGGGCCGATCTGGACGTCGGCCGGGATGACCGCGACGATCGACATGGCGCTCGCGATGATCGAGAAGGATCACGGACACGAGGTGTCGCGCGCGGTCGCGCGCAAGCTCGTCGTCTACCACCGTCGCGCAGGCGGGCAATCGCAGTTCTCGACGCTGCTCGATCTCGAACCGAAATCGGACCGGATCCAGAAGGCGATCGACTATGCGAGCGCGAATCTGCGCAAGCCGCTGACCGTCGAGGAGCTCGCGGACGTCGCGGGACTGAGTCCGCGCCAGTTCAGCCGCGCGTTCAGTGCGGAAACCGGCCAGTCGCCGGCGAAGGCGGTCGAGCATCTGCGCGTGGAAGCCGCGCGGCTGCTGCTCGAGAAAGGGCGTCTATCGCTGGACGTGATCGCCGATGAAGTGGGCTTCGCCGATCGCGAACGGATGCGGCGCGCCTTCCTGCGGACGATCGGTCAGCCGCCGCAGGCCGTTCGCCGCTTCAGCCGTAGTGCGCGTGCGGGCAACGCGGACGGCGGCGAACAGACGCTCGCGCCGCCGGCCGTCGCCCTGCAAGCGGCGACGGCAGCCGGCGCGGTACCGCGGTCGTAGGCGCCGCCCCTTGGCGGCTGCGCCTGCGTCAGCCGCCGGTCGCGAAGCCGAGCGCCGCCGCCTTCGCGCGCAGGTCCGCGAAGCGGTCGGCGGTCGGATTCACTGCGGGTTTCGCGGCCATTTGCGACGGATCGATCTGCGAGATCGAGTCGGACGGCGCCGGTGCGGTCGCGCCGGCGCACAGCCCGCCGAACGGCCCTTGCGGCACGGTGAAGGCGGGCGCGTCGGTGCGCGGCGCACTCGCGAGATCGAGCGCGTAGGCGAGATTGACGGTCGCCGGATCGCTGCCGCGCACGCCGAGCGGCTTCAGGCCGAAGCGCCATTGCAGCAGCGCATGAATCGAACTCGGATCGAACGGATAGCGCGTGACCGTGCCCGCCCGCACGCGCGGGCCGAGCAGCGCGAGCGGCACGCGGCAGCCGAGCTTGCCGTCGTTGCCGAGCGCGAGCTCGTTGTTGCTGATCGGCCGCGTCGGCGGCACCACGTGTTCGAGAAACCCGCCCCATTCGTCGTACACGATGATCAGCAGCGTGCGGCTCCACGTCGGGCTCGTGCGTAGTGCGTCATACACCTGATTCAGAAATGCCTGGCCGTCGCGAATGTCGGCGTGCGGATGATCGTCGGAGGACGTGCCCTCCCGTTCGCCCGCGAAAGCGGGGTCGACCATGCAGAACGCCGGCAGCGTACCGGCCGCCGCATTCGACAGGAACTCGGAGAACGGATGCGAGATGCCGACATAGCGCGTGCCGTACAGCGCCGTGAACGGCACGTCGTGATAGTAGTAATGGCAGCCGACGTTCGCATCGGCGAGGTTGTCCCAGATCGTGCGCAGCGTCGACGTATCGATGCCGTCGCCGAGGCGGTCGGTTGCGCCGCTGTGCAGATACAGGCGGTTCGGAAACGTGCTCGTCAGAATGCCGGTGAAGTAGAAGTCGCCGATCGTGTAGTGAGTCGCCGCCGCGCTGAAGAACGGCAGATCGGCGGACGTGTAATAGCCGATCGGGAGCAGGTCGCCCTGCGTCTGACTCGTGCCCGGCGTCAGCAGCCAGCCGTTCATCGCGCCGGACGCGAGTTGCGTGCGCGCCCCTTCGTAGCTGTGGTTCGGGTCGTGATACGCGCAGGCCTGATAGCCGTACGCGGAATTGGACGCGAGCGCGAACGGTGTATGTGTCGCGCCGAACGCGTCGTTGTATTGCCGGTTCGCGGGCATGCCCTCGGCGCCGGGCACCCAGCTCAGGAAGTGATCGAACGAACGGTTTTCCATCGTGACGAGCACGATGTGATCGATGCCGGCATTCGACGGGTCCGGCAGCGGCGGCCGCGGCAGGCTGTAGCGATCGCCGCCGTTCGGCGAAGGCGTGTTGCCGATCGACGGCGCGGCCGCATTGCCGTCGGCGCCCGATCCGCCGTTAGCGCCGCCGTTGCCGCCGTCGCCACCCCCGCCGCCGCAGCCCGATAGCGCGACACTGCCCGCAACAGCGGCAACGCCGGCGAGAAAGCGCCGCCGGTCGTAATGGCGATATGCTCCGGTCCCGTCCATGACAACGTCTCCCTGAGTGAATGCGGCGCTGGCCAGCCGTGTGCGCTCCGAGCCGCGAAGCGAAGCGCGCTCGCCGTGCCGTACGGCAGGCCGGCCGACAGGGGCAAGCGTCGTGCCTGGCGCGCGTATCGAGGGACCGCCGATCGCGATGCGGTGCTGCGGCGACGGATCGCGTGCGATGGCGGCGCACGTCGTGCGGCGCTTCGGCGTTCGTTGCGCGGGCGGCGCCCGGCACCGCGTGCTGCGCCGCAATTCGTCGGGAGGAGAGGTATCGGGAGGTCGGTACGCGATGCCGTTTGGAGCGCCGCAAGTCAAAAAGACACAGTCGATGCGTGCGCAATGATCGGGTTAGTCGAGTGGCGTGTGCTCATCGGGGTGTCGAATCGTCGGCACAGATGCGTGTGATCGAGATGCCGCAGCGGTGTGATGCGCGATGCCGAGCAGTTGAAGCGGTCACGAGTAATCGCACAGCCGATACGAAACGCCATTGATTCTCGAAGCGACACTGCTTCTCATTTTCGGTTTGCGCAGCGAGACGGGAGGCGAAACACGATTATCGAGATGCGCCCAAAGCCCCTCGCCGGACAGCCGGTTCCCTCCCGAATGGGAGTGCCGCATATGCGTCGGCCGTTCGAAAGTACAGGTAACGGCGCGCGCTGCTTCGAGCGGGGTGGAGGCTGGGGTTAACCCGTTCGGATCGCCTCGACGAACCGTTGCGACTGCGCGCGCTCACCTCATGCGGACGCCGCCTCCCGCAGCCGAAACTGGGCGACCGCATTGCTGAGCCGCGCGCCTTGCTCCTCGAGCGACAGCGCGGCGGCAGCCGTCTCTTCGACAAGCGCGGTATTGCGCTGCATCGTCTGCTCCATCTGCGTGACGGTCGCGTTCACCTGCTCGATGCCCGAGGACTGTTCGTCGAACGCCGTGCTGATGTCGCTCATGATCGCGTTCACGCGCTCGACGGCCGCGACGATCTCGGTCATCGCGGAACCGGCATGCGCGACGAGGCCGCTGCCGTGTTCGACGCGCTGCGTCGAATCGCCGATCAGCTCGCGGATCTCCTTTGCCGCCGCCGCGCAGCGCTGCGCGAGCCCGCGCACCTCGGTCGCGACGACCGCGAAGCCGCGGCCCTGTTCGCCTGCGCGCGCCGCTTCGACCGCCGCGTTGAGCGCAAGGATGTTGGTCTGGAATGCGATGCTTTCGATCACGCCGACGATGCCGGCGATTTGCGCGGCACTTTGCGAGATCGCCGACATCGTGTCGACGACGCGCTGCATCGCCTCGCCGCCGCGCGCCGCGATGCCGGCCGCGCCTTCGACGTAGCTGCGCGCATCGCGCGCGTTGTCGGCGTTCTGCCGCACCGTCGCCGTCAGCTGCTCCATGCTCGCGGCCGCTTGCTGCAGCGACACCGCATGCTGTTCGGTGCGCGCGGACAGGTCGACGTTGCCGCTCGCGATCGTACGCACGTCGCCGACGATCGTTTCCGTGCTCGCGCGTACCTGGCTGACCGTGTCGACGAGCCCGTCCTGCATCCGCTTCAGCGCGTTGAGCAGATAGGCCATCTCGTTGTCGCCGCCGATCGCGACCGCACTGGTCAGATCGCCCTTCGAGATCTTGTCGAAATGATCGACCGCGAGCGCGATCGGCTCGATGATCGCCTTGGCGAGCAGACGCTGCGCGACGAAGCCGACGACCAGCGCGATCGCGGCGACCGCCGCCATCGCCCACACGATCCGGTGAAAGCGCTCGCCGGCCGCTTCGTAGCGCGCCTTCTCGCGCTCGACCTGGAACGCTTCGAGCGCATCGATCGCCTTCTGGTAGGCGGCGAACAGCTCGGGCGGCGCGGTGCGCTGCGTGTCGAGGAAATTGAACGCGTCGTCCTGATCGAGCTGCGCGAGCGCCTTCGAGAACACGCGATCGAGCAGCGTGCGGCGACTGGCCTGCAGTGCGTCGAACAGCGTCTGCTCCTGCGCGTCGCGCTTATGCAGCCGCGAATACGCGAGCAGTTCGTCGTTGCTCTGCTGCAGCAGCGTGTGAAGCTGCGCGATTTCGTCCTTCGCGGGCCGGCCGGCGCTGATGATCTGCGCGACGTCGGCCATGCGCTCGCGCAGCACGAGCATGCGCTCGGAGCTGGTCTTCAGGTGCAGCAGCGACGCGGTGTCGTCGCGGTACATCGCTTCGAGCGAGTCGTTGCCGAGGTACAGGCCGCCGATGCACGCGGCGACCACGAGGACGAGCAGCAGCGTATAGCCGGCGATGGTCGCGACGAGCCCGCCGCGGATCGTGAATCGTTTTCGCATGTCGTTCCCTTGCCGGCGGCCGCGCGCGGCCGTTGGCGCAGAAGTGTTCCGGGTCGGAGGGACGAACGCCGCATGCAGCGCGCGGCGCCCGGGCTGCGAACGCGTTAACGGCGCCGCGGCGGCCGCGCTTTTATCCGGACACGACGCGAATCATCACGATTGCGACAGACCGTGCGTTTTTGCTTCAGCGCGCCTCGATCGCGTCGGCCGGTGCAAGGCGTTCGGCGGCGCGGCGCGTCGCGGCGGGGCCGCCCAGTTCGTGCAGCGGCGTGCGGTGCGTTTCGCGTGCCGTCCATGCGGCGACGGCCGCGAGCGCGCTGATCGCGAGCGTGACGGTGCCGATCCGCAGCGGAATGTCGTGCGTGCCGGGCGGCGCGATCGCCGCGAACAGCGAGGGCAGCAGCGCAGTCAGCGCCATGCCGATGTTCTGCCCGATCGACATCGCGGAGACGCGCGTGCGCGTCGGAAAGAGTTCCGGCATGAAGCTCGGGAACACCGCATTGAAGCCCTGATAGACGACGCCCCACATCAGCACCGACGTGAGAATCGCGGCCGGCGCGTTGCCGGCGCTGATCGCATACAGATACGCATACGACAGCAGCCCCGCGCCCAGCGAACCGACGACGACCGGAATGCGGCGGCCGATGCGGTCGGACAATCGTCCGACGAAAGGAATCAGGATCACTGCGACGACGTTGCCGACGAACGGGATCACCAGATAGGTATCCGCATGAAAGCCGATCCCGTAGGCGGGCTGCACCGCATATGCGGCGCCGAAGATCGTCGCGACCATCGCGATTACCGCGGCGGTCGCCATGACCGCGATCCGCACGATGTCGCGCCAGCTGTCGCGCAGCGCGACGCGGATCGGCGATTCGGGCATCGCGTGTTGTGTGCCTTCGCCGATGAACGCAGGCGATTCCTGCACATGACGGCGGATCATGTAGCCGGCGGCGAGCACGAGTGCGCTGAGCAGAAACGGAATGCGCCAGCCCCACGACACGAACGCATCGGCCGGCAGCCAGTATGCGAGCGGCATGAAGATCGCCGCCGCGAGGATCTGGCCGGCCTGCGTGCCCTGCAGCGCGAAGCTTGCGTAGTAGCCGCGCTTGCCGAACGGCGCCTGCTCGAGAATCATCGAGCTCGCGCCCGAGATTTCGCCGGCAACGGCGAAGCCCTGGATCAACCGCAGCACGACGAGCGCGATCGGCGCCGCGATGCCGATCTGCCGGTACGTCGGCAGCAGGCCGACCGCGAACGTCGACACGCCCATCAGGAACATGCACAACAGCAGCAGATGCTTGCGGCCGTGCGTATCGCCGCGGCGCCCGAGCACAAAGCCGCCGATCGGCCGCGCGACGTAGCCGACGCCGTACGTCGCGAGCGACGCGACGATCGCGAGCGTCGGATCGCCGTGCGGAAAGAACAGCTGCGGAAATACCATCGACGCGGCCTGCGCGTAGATGAAGAAGTCGTAGTATTCGAGCACCGAGCCGATCCAGCCGCTGGCGGTCGCGCGCCGGGTCTGCTGCATGGATGGCGCAGCGGTTGTCGCATCGAGGTTCATCTGTCGTCTCCTGTCTTTGCTATCGGGTAGGTGGGCTGCGCGCAGTGGTTCGCGCCGGCGCGCGCGGCGCACGGGCTCACGCGGCGAGCGGCGCCGTCATGAACGCGCGCAGGTCGTCGAACTGCGCGAGCGCCATCTCGGCGCCGGTCTGGATCCGGCAACCGGTACGGCGCGCGATCGCAAGAAAGCGCGTGATGTCCGGCGTCGTGACGACGTCCGCGACGAGCGTGGTCGCGCGCAGCGTCGCGAGCCGATGTTCGGTGAGCGGCAGCACGTCGTTGTCCGGCATGCCGGCCGGCGACGCGTTGACGACGAGATCGAACGCGGCGAGCGAATCGACCTGCGTGCCGGTGTCGACCGCCGGAAAACGCGCGCGCAGCAGCGCGCGCAGCCGCTGCGTGCGCGATGCGTCGAGATCGACGAGCGTGAGCGCGGTCGCGCCGTGCTCGCACAGCGCCCACGCGATCGCGCTGCCCGCACCGCCGGCGCCGATCACGAGCGCCCGCGCGCCGCGCGGTGAAAAGCCGTGCTGGCGCGCGGCCTTCAGGAAACCGTCGCCGTCGACGATGTCGCCCGCGAGCGTGCCGTCGGCTTCGCGGCGGATCACGTTCACGCACGCGAGTGCGTGCGCACGCTCGCTGAGCATGTCGATGCGTGCGGCGATCTCCTGCTTGTACGGCACGGTGATCACGCAGCCGCGAAGATTGCGCCATGCGCGCAGCGTCCGGACGAACGCGTCGAGCGATTCGCGTTCGAGATCGATCGGAATCATCGATGCGTCTTTGCCATGACGCGCGAACCATGCGTTGAAGTTCTGCGGGGATTTCACCTGCGCGATGGGGGAGCCGACGATGGCCAATAATTCGGTCGTACCGCTGATCATGAATGCACCGGAGTGGGAGGGCGAACAGCACGCATGGTGCGACCGCGGCCGGCGCGCGACAACGCCGGAATCGGCCGATTCGAGCGATCAGCGCAATGACGATGCGATAATCGCACTCGTTTGCCGTTTCGGACCCAAACCATGCCCCAGCCGCCCATCCACGAGCGCGACCTGATCGTCGGTCTGCAGAAAGGGCTCGCGATCATCCAGCTGTTCACCGAGGAAACACCGCGGCTGAGCGTCGCCGACGTCGCGCGTCTTGCCGGGCTCACGCGAAGCGCGGCTCGGCGCTTTTTGCTGACGCTCGTGCACGACGGCTATGCGCAGACCGACAGCCGCCAATACTGGCTGACCGCGAAGACGCTGCGGATCGGCCAGGCGTATGTCGATTCGGCGCGGCTGCCGCGCATGCTGCGGCCGATCGTCGAGAAGGTCGCGAGCGAAACGCGCGAACACGTGTCGGTAGCCGTGCTCGACGGCGACGAGGTCGTGCATATCGTGCGCAGCCGGATCGCGAACGTGTCGTCGATGTCGATCCGGCAGGGCTATCGGCTACCGATGTACTGCACGGGCAGCGGCCGGCTGTGGCTCGCGTCGCTGCCCGACGACGAGGTCGACGCGTATCTGGCGCGCGTCGAGCGCAAGCCGCTGACGCCGTTTACGCGCACGTCGGTCGACGAGATCAAGGCGATCGTCGCGCAGATCCGGGAGCAGGGGTACGTGGAACTGGATCAGGAGTACGAGGTCGGCATGCGGATCCTCGGCGTGCCGCTGACGAATCGCGCCGGGCAGATGTGCGCGAGCCTCACGATCACGACGCAGGTGTCGTCGCTGTCGCTCGACGACATTCGCGAGCGCTGTCTGCGTTATCTGTATGAAGGGCAGGCGCTGCTGCGGCCGATTATCGACATGTGAGGGTTCCGAACGAGGTCGACTCATCACCGCTACATGCGCGCGGCTGAAGTGTTAATCGGGCCGGACTCATCTGAAAACGCCGATGTGCGCCGAAGATCCGTTTAAGCGCGAGTCCTACATCGAGCGCTGTCGGCTGAGCGCTGGTCGTCCCGGCAGTTGCAGGAACGGATGCGAACACCGGACCTGCTGCTCAAGGATCAGCGCAAGCTGGCCGCGCTATCGAGGAACGCCGGCGTCTGCCCTTCGCGCATGTACGCCGCGTTGAAGCGCAACCAAGGGCATGCCTGATTGCCAGGCCGGTAATGGGCACCCGGTGCGATGTTGATTCCATACTCGGCCGCGTGTTCGACCAGGCGTGCGGAGTCCTCGATATGCGGCACACGTGCCCACACGAACATCCCGCCACATGGTTCCTCGTATGTTTCCCAGCCCGATCGTCGCAATTGTTCGACCGCACGCATTAACGCATCATTTACCTTGTGTCGCAACTTTTCCATGTGCCTTCGATAGAGACCTCGTTCAAGAAGTGTCGCGACGACGTTTTCTGCGAATCGTGTGCCTCCCATGCTCGTCAATGTTTTCACGTCGACGAGATGACGAATTAGATCAGCATGTGCAGCGATATATCCGAGTCGCAGCGACGAAGACAATGTTTTTGAAAATCCATTGACGTAGATCACGCGATTGAGCTGATCCAACGCGGCAAGTCGTTGCGTCGGGGCCGATTGCAAGTCGGCGTAGACGTCATCCTCCACGACATAGAAATCGTACTGTTGCGCCAGTTGCAGAATCGCAAATGCGATTTGCGGCGCTATGTTCGTGGCGGTTGGGTTATGGAATACCGTATTAACGAAGAACAGTTTAGGGCGGTGCGCTGCAAGTAATGCTTGCATCGCATCAACGTCCGGTCCGGTGCGCAGACGTGGAACCCCGATTAACTGAATCCCCTGCAGTTTGAGCAGGCCAAACAGGTTGAAATAACCGGGATCCTCCACGAATACCGTATCGCCAGGGCGCAGCATCATGCGTGCGACAAGATCGAGAGCGTGACTTGTACTATGTGTGACAAGAATCTGCTGAGGCGGAGCACCGATTTCGAAGCGGGCAAGCTGACGCGAAATTTGCGTTCTCAGAATTCCGTCACCCTGCGGCACTGCGTAGTCGACGAGGCTCATGATATCGGTGCGTGAAACGTGTCGCACGGACTGTGCAATGCCCTCAACGTCGCGCCACGCGGCCGGAATAAAGCCGCTCGACAAGGGTGGCGCTCCCCCCGGGGCATCGAACTGCCGCAGGATCTGTCCGGACTCTGCGCGGGCCACTTCAGGATCTGCACCGGGAGGCCAATGGTCGTAGGGGCCAACACAGTTTGTGACATAGAAACCGGAGCCATGCCGGGGCTCGATCAAACCTCGAGACACGAGATGGTCATAGGCCTCCATGACCGGAAAACGGCTGACCCGGTTGGCCGTGGCGAGTTGGCGAATCGAGGGAAGCCTTGTGCCGACCGGCGCCTGCCGCGAGCGAATCATGTCCTCGATCTGATAAACGAGTTGTTCCTTAAGCGATACAGGCTTCAGGGGATCAAGGGCGATTTTCATGGCGGCCATTTACAGGAAGTGTTCAGTGCATTCTAGCTGACACTTCGTGGTGACAGTTGATCAAGTGTTCATTCCATTACAGCGTATGCAGCGGAACAATGAGTTCGCACGCCGTTCATCCTATCGGGCGATCTTAAATCGCTAATCGGATAAAAATATATGCATATGGCTCGCCGACGAATTTTGTTTCTATGCAAGCATCCTCACCATGGTCGAAAGCGGCATGACGTCAGCGTCACATCAATTTATCGATTCTCTTCTGACTATCCACAAACGATATCGTGAAAACTAAACACATTCTCCTTGCGGTCCTCGTGACGGCAATCTGGGGCGCAAATTTTTCCGTGATCAAACTCGGATTGACGTCAGTCGATCCGTTCCTTCTTGCAGGTATACGTTTCGCGCTCTGTGCCATTCCCGCCGTTTTCATACTTCGACGGCCGCAAGTGGGCATCGGATACCTGGCCAGTTACGGCTTGCTGTTCGGCGTGGGGCTCTGGGGCGTCGTGAACCTGGGAATCCAAGCGGGCCTCTCAGCGGGCATCGCATCACTGGTTTTGCAATTTAGCGCGTTTTTCACGATTCTTCTCGGTTCATTCGTATTCAAGGAATCGATCTCGAGATACCAGTACGCAGGTATTGTCCTTGCGCTTATCGGACTGGCCGCGATCATCACCATCACCGACGGGTCCGTCAGCACGCTGGGAGTCGCACTTGTCGTGATCGGCGCGCTTTCATGGAGTGTGGCCAACATAATCATTAAGCGAGCGGGCACCAAAGACGTGTTGGCGTTTCTTGTCTGGTCGAGTCTATTTTCGCCGGTTCCGCTCTTTGCGATCGCGTTGTTCCAGCACGGCACACAGATCTATGTGGAGACCCTGTCTCGTTTGAATTGGTCGGCGATCTTCTCGATACTGTTTCAAGTTTATCCGACGACCTTGTTCGGCTATTGGGCTTGGAACAAGCTTTTGAAAACGTACCCGGTGTCGCGTGTAGCACCGCTGTCGTTGCTCGTACCCATTTTCGGCATGGTGGGCTCGGTACTGGTCTTCGGTGAGCATATCGGTACGCCGAAGGTTGCCGCCACAGCCCTCGTCGTGCTGGGATTGGCTATCGGCCTGTACGGAAAGCAGATCAGTGGGGTGATCTTGCGACGCGCGCAGATTTGATCAGCAGCTCTCGCCCACGGAGAAGCGGCCCCATGTGACGGAAGAAATGGCAATCGATGCCGGGGCCCTGCTGTCGACGGCGACCTTCGTACCTGCAGATCGGCTCACGGGGGGGGCGAGTATGGGGCAATCTACAGCCGTCAGGGCATCAACCCGGCCCGTCGCTCGCGGCCGCGAGGAGCGGCACAAGGACGTCGCTGATCGGCGTCGGAATGCCGTGCGCCCGGCCGCGACGCGAGATGACACCGTTGCGGATATCCCATTCCAGCGGCCGGCCGGCTTCCCGGTCCGTGAGGATGGAGGTGCCCATGTCGGCAGGCGCTGCGCGGAACTTGTCGAGAATCTCTTGTGGCACCTCGTCGCCGAGTTCAGCGCCTTCCGCGCGAGCCACCGCCAGGCATTCGCGCAGATAAGCCAGTGCAAGCTCGTCGATGTCGGCGCGGCCGAACATGCCCGAGCGGCGGACCGTGAGCGCCATAAGACCGGCTACCGCGTTCTGCAACAATTTGCGCCAGGCCAGAGAACTGAAGGCGGCCGTCACGTCCACGGCGCATCGCGTCCCGCGCAACGCGTCGGCCACCGTGCGGGCATCCGCCGTATCCGGCAGGCTGAGGCGCACGTCGCCTCGCAACCGTACCGAGCCGTCCGGTTGCGCCTGCGCGGGAAACCATACGACCGCGGGAACGATCCGCCCTTGCGAACAATGCGGGGCCACCGTATCCAACTGCTCGATTCCGTTCTGCAAGACACACACCACGGTTTCCGGGCCGGTCAGCGCCGTCAGCCATTCTGCGGCCGCGGCAGTTTGCGTTGCCTTGACTGACAGGAAGACAAGATCGACCGTGCGACCGATTTCCGCGGGATCCGTTCGGACCGGGCCCGGCACGACGATGAGGCGGTCGCCATCGCGCAGCGTCAACTCATCGCGGGGCGTGCGGCCACACAGCAAGGGCGTGCGGCCCGCTTCGTGCAGTGCCGCCGCGACCGTGGTGCCGATGGCGCCCGGGCCGACGACAGCGATTTCAGTACCGATTTCGGCGTTCATGAGAGGGACTCCTGTAACCGCGCATGCCGACGGAATGGTTGCGCGCGTGGCAGACGGTACGTAATATATTACACATGAGTGAAGATATTGGTAATGGAGTTTCAGGCGGCGAACGACGTCTGCAGCAATGGATCGGCAGCATTCAAGCCCGCAGCGGCGATCTGGCCGCGAGCGAGGCGAAGGTGGTCGAGCTCTTGCTGAGCGACCCGCTGTTCGTCGGCGCGAGCACGACCGCACAGGTCGCCGCGCGTGCCGGTGTTTCGCCGCCCACCGTCATTCGCGCCGCACGTGCGCTTGGGTTCACGGGGTTCACCGAGCTCAAAATCGAGATCGCGCGTGCTCGCGGCACCGCCCGCTTTTTCGCGCCGCCTGAAGTACTCACTGCGGACGCGAGCTCGGCCGCGGTGCTGGAGACGTCCATCCGCACGGGCGTCGATGCACTGTCCGCACTCAGCGGGGCCATTGAAATCGCCGCGCTCGACAAGGCGGTCGCGTCGATTCAGCAAGCGCGCCAGGTATTCGCGTTCGGTGCCGGCCCTTCGGCTACCGTCGCCGCCGACGCAGTCTTCCGGTTGCGCGCGGTCGGCGTGACAACCGTCGGGATTCCCGACTATCTTTCGGCGATGATCGCGGCCCGGCTTCTCGGGCCCGGCGATGTTGTCATCGCGGTCAGTTCGACCGGGCGCACGTCCTCGACGCTCGCCGTCGCGGATGCGGCATCCTCGGCCGGCGCCACGCTCGTTGCCGTCACCAACCAATACGGGACGCCGCTGGCGAACCTCGCAGACATCGCGCTGGTCGTCGGCGGCGCGCCGTTGCCGGCGCAGATGGCCGCTGCGGGCAGTCGCCTGGCGCAGCTCGTCGTTATCGACGCGCTGGTCGCCGCCCTCGCGCTGCGCGATCCGGCGCGCAGCCGCTGCGCAGAGCGCGCCGGTATCGATCTGCCCGACATCGATTGATGCAGTCCGGCACGATTGCGATCGTCCTTGCCGCGGCCGTCGCCCACGCCGTGTGGAACCTCGCCTCGAAGTACAAGCGGGAAGACACGCTGGTGTTCGTCTGGGCCTATAGCTGCGTCTCGACACTGCTTTGTGTGCCGATCGGCATCGTGCAGATCGTCAAGGGGCAGCAGACGATCGACTGGCAACTTGCGGCGGGGGCGGCCGTTTCGGCGGCGCTGCACATCGTTTACTCGCTGGCCTTGCAGGCCGGTTACGATCGCGCCGAACTCGGCGTCGTATATCCGGTCGCCAGAGGGACGGGGCCGCTACTCACGATACTGTTCGCGATGCTCTTCATGGGCGAGCGGCTTACCCCGGTCGCGATGCTCGGTGCATGCCTCGTGGTTGCGGGTATTTTTGTCGTCACTGGCCATCCAGCCACGCACGGGCGTGCGCCGCTCAAGGGAATGCTGTGGGGTGTCGCGACGGGTGCCGCCATTGCCGGTTACACGCTGTGGGACGGCTACTCGGTCACCACGCTGCACCTGGCGCCCGTGAGTTACTACGCCGGCACACTGCTGCTACAGAGTCTGATCATGACGCCAAGCGCGCTGCGGCGAGGGCATCGAATCCAGGCCGCCATCCGCGTCGATACCGTGCCGATTCTCATCGTCGCCGTGTTCTCTCCGCTGGCCTACGTCCTCGTGCTGACCGCCATGCTCTCTGCGCCGCTGGCGCTCGTCGCGCCCTTGCGCGAATCGTCCATCATCATCGGCTCGCTTCTCGCGTACTGGCTCTTTCGCGAAGATCATCTGGCGCGCCGCATCGCCGGCGCCGTCGTCGTGCTGGCCGGGATCGCTGCGATCAGTCTTTGAGGTTTGGAGAAACAGCGCTGCACTCGCTTCGCCGGCACATGAGCGACGAGCGCGGCGCACGATCGCGCGGAAGCGGCGTTTCAAACAGATCCGAACCCGAACCCGATCTCGATCGCACGTTTCAGCGCGCGTTCATCAGCCAATCCCGAAACGCCGCCAACGACGGCAACGATTCGTTCTCCGGCGGATACACGAGGTAGTAGCTGCGCCGGCTCGTGATCGCTTCGCCGATCGACACCAGTTCGTTGCGGCTCAGCTCGTCCTCGACGAGCACTTTCGGCACGAGCCCGATCCCCATTCCGGCGCGCACGGCCTGAATCAGGTGCGACGTCAGTTCGAAGCTCGGGCCGATCCGCATCTGGCGGTGGTCGAGCCGGTAGTGCGCAAACCATTCCGCCCACGCGTGCTGATTGCTCGTCACGCCGAGCAGCGTCTGCCGAGCGGCCCACGCAGGGGCGCGCTCGCCGTTTGCGTCGGGCGGCGCGTCGGGGCTCGCGATCGCGATCAGAAACTCGTTGTACAGCCGGTGCGCATGCAGGCCCGGCCAGTCGCCGGTGCCGACCGCGATCGCCGCGTCGAGATCGTCGACGTGGAAATCGATGTTGCCGATCCGCGAATGCAGATGCACGGTCACGCCCGGATGCGCGGCATAGAAGTCATGCAGATGCGGGAGCAGCCATTTCGAGCCGAACGTCGGCAGCGTCGCGAGCCGCAGCGTGCCGGCGCCCGCCTGATGCGACATCGCCTGCAGCGTCGCGCCGCGAATGCGGCCGAGCGCGCCGCCGACCTCGGCGAAGTAGCGGCGGCCGACGTCGGTCAGCTTTACCGAGCGGCCTTCGCGCCGGAACAGCGGCACGCCGAGCTGATCCTCGAGCGTCTGGATCTGCCGGCTGATCGCGCTCTGGCTCAGCGACAGCTCGTCGGCCGCGCGCGTGTAGCTCTCATGACGCGCGGCGGCCTCGAAGACGAGCAGCAACGACATGGACGGAGTCAGACGCCGATAATTCATGAGTTTTATGCAAGTGTCGACGGACAAGAATACGTTTGTTTGCGGCTATTATCCGAACGATACTGGAAACCTCGGCCGCGCGGAAACTTGCTCAAAATTCATGATTCGGCGGCGGCCGCGGACGGATTCATTCTCTTGACCTGTTCCTCCGATGCCGATCGCTCCGTTGCCCCGTCCCGCCGCCCCGACCGCCGCGGCCTATCGCGACTTTCTCGATGCGCTGCGCGCGGCCGGCTTTGCCGGCGAAATCCGCGCGGACTACGCGAACCGCACCGTGCAGGCGACCGACAACTCGATCTACCAGCGCCTGCCGCAGGCGGTCGTATGCCCATCCGACGTAGGCGACGTCGAACGACTCGCGCGGCTGCTCGCGCAGCCGGCGCATCGCGGCATCGTCGTTGCGCCGCGCGGCGGCGGCACCGGCACGAACGGACAGTCGTTGACCGATGGGCTCGTCGTCGATCTGTCGCGCAACCTGAACCGGATTCTGGAGATCGATGTCAAGCGGCGCCGGGTGCGCGTGCAGGCGGGCGTCGTCAAGGATCAGCTGAATGCGGCGCTGAAGCCGCACGGACTGTTTTTCGCGCCGGAGCTGTCGACGTCGAACCGCGCGACGATCGGCGGGATGATCAACACCGATGCGAGCGGGCAGGGCAGCTGCACGTACGGCAAGACGCGCGATCACGTGCTCGCGCTGGAATTCGTGCTGCCGGGCGGCGAGCGCTTGCATAGCACCGCGCTGCCCGACGACGAGCTGGCGCGCCGTTGCGCGCGGCAGGACCGGATCGGCGAGGTCTATCGCACCGCGCGCCGGATCAGCGACGACCACGCCGCGCTGATCGAGGCGAAGTTCCCGAAGCTGAACCGCTGCCTGACCGGCTACGATCTCGCGCACCTGCGCGAGGCCGACGGCCGGTTCAACCTCAACAGCGTGCTGTGTGGTGCGGAAGGCTCGCTCGGCTTCGTCGTCGAGGCGACGCTCAACGTGCTGCCGATTCCGAAGTATTCGGTGCTCGTCAACGTGCGCTACGCGGGCTTCATGGAGGCGCTGCGCGATGCGCGCGCGCTGCTCGAGCTCAAGCCGCTGTCGATCGAAACCGTCGACTCGACCGTGCTGATGCTCGCCATGAAGGATTTCGTGTGGAGCAGCGTCGCCGACTATTTCCCGCAGGACGACCGGCGCCCGACGCTCGGCATCAACCTGATCGAGTTCAGCGGCGACGATGCCGACGAGGTCGACGCGCGCGTACGCGCGTTCGTCGAGCATCTGCGCGCCGACACGACGGTCGAGCGCCTCGGCCATACGATCGCGGCCGGCGACGATGCGGTGAAGCGCGTCTACGCGATGCGCAAGCGCGCCGTCGGGCTGCTCGGCAACGTGCAGGGCGAAGCGCGCCCGCAACCGTTCGTCGAAGACACGGCCGTGCCGCCCGAGAATCTCGCCGCGTATATCGCCGAATTCCGCGCGCTGCTCGACGGCTACGGGCTGCGGTACGGGATGTTCGGCCACGTCGATGCGGGCGTGCTGCACGTGCGCCCGGCGCTCGACATGAAGGACCCGAAGCAGGCCGCGCTGGTGCGGCCCGTGTCGGATGCGGTAGCCGCGCTCACGCAGCGGCATGGCGGGCTGCTGTGGGGCGAGCACGGCAAGGGCGTGCGTTCGGAATATGCGCCGGCGTTCTTCGGCGAGCTGTATCCGGCGCTGCAGCAGCTGAAAGCCGCGTTCGATCCGCACAACCAGTTCAATCCAGGCAAGATCGCGACGCCGCCGCAGCCCGCGATGCGGCTGCTGAAGATCGACGAAGTGCCGACGCGCGGCGAGCACGACCGGCAGATCGACGAACGCGTATGGCAAAGCTACGGCACCGCGATGCACTGCAACGGCAACGGCGCGTGCTACAACTTCGATCCTGACGACGCGATGTGCCCGTCATGGAAGGCGACACGCGAGCGCGTGCATTCGCCGAAGGGGCGCGCGTCGCTGATGCGCGAATGGTTGCGTCTGCAAGGAGAAGCGGGCGCCGACGTGCTCGCCGCCGCACGCGAGCGGCAGCCGTGGCTGCGCGGCTTCGTCGACCGCTGGCGCAACACGCGCGCCGCACGTCGCGGCGAAGCGGACTTTTCGCACGACGTGTACGACGCAATGGCCGGATGCCTCGCGTGCAAGTCCTGCGCGGGGCAGTGTCCGGTCAAGGTCAGCGTGCCGGAGTTCCGTTCGCGCTTTCTCGAGCTTTATCACCAGCGCTACTTGCGGCCGCTGCGCGACTACCTGATCGGCTCGCTCGAATTCACAGTGCCGTGGTTCGCGCGCGTGCCGGCGCTATACAACGGACTAATGCGTGCGGGCTGGGTGCGCACGCTGTTCGAACGGCACGTCGGCATGGTCGACAGCCCGTTGCTGAGCCGCTTCGATCTCGCGGCCGTCATTCGGCAGTGGAACGTGCGGCCGGCCGATCCGCATGCGCTCGCCGCGCTGACCGATGCGCAGCGCGCGCGCAGCGTCGTGATCGTGCAGGACACGTTCACGCGCTATTTCGACACCGAACAGCTGGCGACGCTGATCGAGCTGGCCGCGCGGCTCGGCTTTCACGTGTGGCTCGCGCCGCTCGCGCCGAACGGCAAGGCGCTGCACGTGCAGGGCTTCCTGCGCGCATTCGAGCGGGCCGCAATCCGCAACGCGACGCAGCTGGCTGCGCTCGCGCGTGCGGGCGTCGCGCTCGTCGGCGTCGATCCCGCCATCACGCTCACGTATCGGCAGGAATACCGCAAGGTGCCGGGGCTGCACGACGTGCCGCCGGTCGCGCTGCCGCAGGAGTGGCTGCTCGATGTGCTGCCCGATGTGAGGGGTAATACACGGGCCGATACGCGGGCCGGCGACGCGGCACGCGCGTATCGGCTGCTGCCGCACTGCACCGAGAAGACCAACGCACCGGACAGCGGCAAGCAATGGGTGCAGGTATTCGCGCGCCGCGGCTTGCGTCTGCAGGTCCAGCCGGCAGGATGCTGCGGGATGTCGGGCACGTATGGACACGAGGCTCGCAACGTCGATACGTCGCGGACGATCTACGCGCAGTCGTGGGCCGCGCACGTCGATGCACCGGAGCCGGCTGGCGAAGCGCTGGCGACCGGCTATTCGTGCCGCAGTCAGGTCAAGCGCATGTCCGCGCGGCAGGTGCGGCATCCGCTGCAAGTGCTGCTCGATCACGTGCGGGCGGCACAGTGAATCGCGGCTTCGGCGACGTGCAGACGCGCAACATCGCGACGATGGGGAAGATGCGGGAGCAGTTGCTGCAGCGAACTCAGGCGGCCGCACAGGCGGCTGCGATGGCATGACAGGGCGGGGCGGCGAGAAGCGATCGACCGATCGCGAACGCCGCTTGCGAAGCGCGCATCGAACGACGTGCCGTCTATCGTGAACTCGCGCGTGCGCGCATGCGAGCGATCCGAACGGATAGTCTCATCGCGCGGCGGCGTGCCGTTCGCGGCCGCCGGTTGACGCGTTTTACGACTGTTCGTCGCCGCGCTTTGCGGTACGCGGATGGGCCGTTGCGGGAAACGCACCGACACCGCGCGGCCGTTTCGGCTCGATCCGCGTCTGCCGGATCACGCGGCGGAAGTCGATTTCGTGCGCGGCCAGCGCGCCGATCAGCGTCGCGATCACGGCGAGATGCGACGGTACCGTGCCCTTGCTCGAATAGTTCGTGATCGAGCTTTCATTCATCCGGATCAGCCGCGCGAACTCGCGCGCGGTCAATTGCGCCTTCTTCAACTCCTGCTGAAAATCGGCATACGCCATCGCACACATGATTGCTGTCCTCCGTCAAGCAAAGCCGGCCCGCGCGGCGCCGGCGCCGACGGGCGGCGACACCCGTCGAGCCGACGTCGCGGCCGCCGTTACATCCGGACCTGATCGAGGAAGGTCTTCTTGCCGCTCTTGTAGCCGTAGATCGAAATGATCCCGTGCGTCAGGTCGCCCTTCGAATCGAACGTCGTCGTGCCGATCACGCCTTCGTACTTGGTCGCCGGCATCGCGGCCAGGATCTTCGCGGGGTCGGTCGAGTTCGCGCGCTTCATCGCGTCGACGACGATGTACACGGCGTCGTACGCGAACGGCGCATCGAACTTGATGCCCTGGTTGAAGCGCTTCTGATACTTCGCGACGAACGCGGCGCCGCCCGGCATCTTCTCGATGGCCGCGCCGGCCTGCGAGCAGAGCACGTTGTCGGCCGCGGGGCCGGCGAGCTGCGCGAGCTGGTCCGTGCAGACGCCGTCGCCAGACAGGATCTTCGCGCGCAGACCGAGCTGCTTCGCCTGCTTCGCGAGCGGGCCGCCGGTGGCGTCCATGCCGCCGTACATGATCGCGTCGGGGTTTTCGCCCTTGATCTTGGTCAGGATCGCGCGGAAGTCGACCGCCTTGTCGTTCGTCGCGTCGTGCGACAGCACCTTCAGGCCGAGCGCCTTCGCCTTCTTCTCGAACTCGTTCGCGAGGCCCTGGCCGTACGCGGTCGAATCGTCGACGACGGCCACCGTCTTCACGCCGTTCGACTGCGCGTAGCTTGCGAGCGCCGGGCCTTGCTGCGCGTCGGTCGCGACCACGCGATACGTCGTCTTGAAGCCCTGCTGCGTGTAGGTCGGGTTCGTCGCCGACGGCGAAATCTGCACGATGCCCGCATCGCTGTAGATCTTCGAGGCGGGGATCGACGTGCCCGAGTTCAGATGGCCGATCACGGCGACGACCTTGTCGTCGACGAGCTTCTGCGCAACCTGCGTCGCCTGACGCGGATCGGCCGCGTCGTCCTGCGGGTCGAACTGCAGCGTGATCTTCTGGCCGCCGATCGTCAGCCCCTTCGCGTTGATTTCCTCGACCGCGAGGCGCGCGCCGTTCTCGTTGTCCTTGCCGAGGTGTGCGATGCCGCCCGTCGTCGGTTCAACGCTGCCGATCTTGACGACCTGATCGGCCAATGCGCCCGACGCCGCGCCGAATGCGGCGACGGCGAGTGCGGCCGTGATCAGGGGTTTGCAGCGCATGCCGACAATGCTTCGTTCCATCAGCCATCTCCATATCGATTGATATTTCTATTGACGTCCAGCGCGCCGGTCGCCTTGTGGGCGGCCGATGACCGGACGAGTCTCCGTCACCCTTGAAGGGTTCGTTTGCCTGGCGCCGGCGGCCGCGCGCGCATGCGAGCGTCGAGCACGGCGTATTCGCCTGACGAAAAGCAAGGTGTGAATATAGCCGAACCGCTGTCGGTGCGCTTTGCGGTTCGCTTCGGCTTCGGCGATGTCGGTCGCTGTCGTCGACTGAAGGATTATTCGGCTGCGTACGGCGCGCTGGCCATGGACAGTCTGGTGCTGTCGGTACGGAACTGTTCGGTCGTTTTGGCGGCACACTTTCCGTCGATGTCATCGGCAGGCCGACGACCGCATCGTGACAATCGGCACGTTGACGCAACTAACGGTCCGGTTCGCCGGCCTTCGCCAGTGACGGGCCGCACACGCGGCTCACGCGATGGGACGTCTTGTTTCGAGCGAGCAAAAAAGCGGGCGCACACCGCAGTGCGCGCCCGTCGCGATACTTGCCTGCACGCCGCTATCGCGGCGGCGGGCAGCGGTCAGAACTTGTGCCGGATCCCGACGATCGCCAGTTCCTGCGTATCGGTACCGGAATTGACGCCGTACGACCCGACCGACGCGGTCGCGTTCACGCGCGCGCCGTTTGCGTCGAGCGTATGGCCGCTCGCCTTCTGATATCCGAACAGCGCGTACAGATCGGTGCGTTTCGACAGCGCGTAGTCGGCCCCGACATTGACCTGGTTGTAATGCGCGGAGGTCGGCCCCGTCAGCGACGTGTAGTTGTAGCCGACGCCCGCGCGCAATGCCGGCGAGAACTGCCAGTTGAAGAACGCGGAGCCGTTGTTGAACTTCGCGGTCTGGCGGAACGTCGACAGCGTGTCGGCGCCGTATTGCGTATTCGAATACGCGATGCCGAACGTCGCCGGCCCGGCCACGTACTGGCCGGCCACGCGCACGATCTGAATCGACTTCGCGCTCGAGAAGCCCTGATTGATCACGGTGTTGAACAGCGTGTCCGAGCTGCTCGTCCACGAGCGGATGCCGTTCGCGGCCGTCGTGCCGCCGTTCGCGAAGAAGTAGCCGGCGCCGAGCGACAGCGGGCCGTTGGCATAGCCGAGTGCGAAGCTGTACGTGCGCCCGCTGCCCGTCGCCCCGGCGACGCCGCCGAAGCCGTACAGCGCTTCGGCCTGGAAGCCGGCGATCAGCGGACTCGTGTACTTCACCGAATTGCTCACGCGCAGGCTGTTGTCGTAGTTGTCGAGATCGCCGGGCGTCGCGAATACGCCGCCGAAGTAGTTGTCCTCCGTGAGCCCCTGCACGAGATCGACGACCGGATCGTACTGGCGGCCGAGCGTCACGGTGCCGTACGTACCGCTCGACAGGCCGACGATCGCCTTGCGGCCGAACTCGCGCTGGCCCTGGCCGAGCGCGCCCGTGCCGATGTTGAAGCCGTTCTCGAGCTGGAACAGCGCGGCGAGCCCGCCGCCGAGATCCTCGGTGCCGCGCAGCCCCCAGCGGCTGCCGGACAGGTTGCCGCTGCTGAACTTGACGAGGTTCGACGCGTTGCTGCCGTTCGCGTTCTGCGCGTTGTGCACGTACGCGATGCCGGCATCGACGATCCCGTACAGCGTGACGCTGCTTTGCGCGTGCGCGCCGGCCGCGTAGAGCGATGCCGGCAGGGCGAGCAAGGCGAGTGACCTGATGCGTTTCATGACTGGATTCCCCCGTTGGTCGTTAGGTCTGACGATTCGGGGTGAACGATACGGACAGACACATCGTCGAGGGAACCAATAAATTGTCGGAACGTTATGAGGCGCCGCGGCGTACGGGCGGACCGCTCCGATGCAACGGCGTTCACCGAGGCGATGCGGGTGTCGCGACGACCCGTCGAGCTTGCCGTTCACGGACGATTGCAGTTGCGGTTTGGCGTGCATGCACGACGTGGCGCTGCCGAGGCGCGTCGGCCACGCGCGCTACCGCATGGCAGCTTCGGACTCCGCCGTCTCGCCGAGAAACCCGCCGCTCTGATGCGCCCACAGCGCCGCGTAAATTCGGCCCGCCCTGTCGCACCGCGTTTGCGCGTTTCTCGTCGAGCCTGATCAGCCATGCCCAAGCGATCGCGCCGCGGTGCGAGGCCGAAATCGACGGGCTCGACGCTGCGGTGGATCGCGCAGCATGACCCGCATGCGCGCCCGCGAATGCCTGCACATTTGTCGCTGCCTCTTCAGTCTCCGCTTTTCCATAGCAGGCGCTCCGGCCTCGAAGCGGTCACGTCCCGGGCGCCGCGAGCAGCACGCCGATGTCTATGAGGGATTCCCCCGTAGCTGCGCGGTCTCAATCCCGCGCGCGTTCGCACAGCGCTGCTCCGCCGACCCGCGCGTCCACCACGCCGATTATTTGCATTTCGCGAATGGCGCGTTCGCCGGTTGTTCCATACCCAATCCGCATCCGCACACCTATCGTTCGGGCGTCGGCGCGTTAATTCGACGCTTCCGGCCGGCAGGCGACCGCCATTTCCGCGCGGCTCGTGTCGCATCGCACCCAAAGACAACGGACCTGGCTCATGCACGAACGCCGCGCCTCGCGCGGGCTGACCAGCTTCACGGAGACAGACATGAAAGCAAACAAGTGGGATACCGCGTACGAGTGGAAGGCGGTCACGCTGCTGGCGCTCGGTTTCGGGCTGGTCGGCCTCGACCGCTGGCTGATCGCGCCGCTGTTCCCCTCGATCATGAAGGACCTCAACCTGACGGCGCAGGACGTCGGCAACTGCATTGGCGTGCTCGGCCTGTCATGGGGCATCTTCGCCGCGCTGATGGGCGGCATCTCGGACAAGGTCGGCCGCCGCAAAGTACTGATTCCCGCGATCGTCGCGTTCTCGCTGCTCTCCGGCTTCTCGGGGCTCGCGAGCGGGCTGCTCGGGCTGATCGCGATTCGCGGGCTAATGGGCGTCGCCGAAGGCTCGTTTTGCCCGACCAGCTTCGCGGCGACGGCCGACGCGTCGCATCCGCGGCGGCGCGGGCTGAACCTCGGGCTACAGCAAAGCGGCTTCGCGCTGTTCGGGCTCGCGCTGTCGCCGATCATCGCGACGCAGCTGCTCGAGTTCGTGTCGTGGCGCTGGGTATTCGCGCTCGTCGCGGTGCCGGGCCTGGTTCTTGGCGCCGTCATGTTCTTCGTGATTCGCGAACCGAAACGCGCGAAGGCAGTCGAGTCGGAACACGCGCCGGCGTCCCTCGGCCACGTACTGAAGAGCCGCAACATCCTCGTCGCGATGGCCGCATTGTGTTGCGCGATGACGGGCGTGTTCGTGCTCGGCGCGCTATTGCCGCTGTATCTGACGGACTACCTGTCGCTAGGCACGCAGAAGATGGGGCTCGTCGTATCGGCAATCGGCTTCGGCGGCTTTTTCGGGCAGTTCGGGTTGCCGGGACTGTCGGATCTGGTGGGTCGCCGCGTCGCAAGTATCGTCGGCTTCGCCGGCACGGCCGTGATGCTCTACCTCTTCCGCGGCCTCGGTCCGCAGCCCGTCATGCTGTTCATCGTCCTGTTCGTCGCCTCGTTCTTCACGCTCGGGCTGGTGTCGCTGCTGTCGGGGCCGGTTGCAACCGAAGCCGCGCCGGTGGGCCTCGTGTCGACGTCGATCGGCGTGGTGGTCGGCTGCGGCGAAATCTTCGGCGGCGGCATCGCGCCGGCGATGGGCGGCTACGTCGCCGCGCACTTCGGGATCCAGAACATCCTGTGGCTGCCGATGGGCGCGGTGCTGCTCGGCATCGTGGTCAGCACGCTGATGCGGGAAACCGCGCCGGCCGTGCTGCAGCGCCGCGTCGGCGTGCAGCCGGAGCTGACGGCCGGCAAGCAGCCGTAACGTCCCGGAGGCGGCCGGCGCGATTGACACCCGCCAGGCGACAGAGTGACGCCTTTCGCATGATCCAACCGGCCGGCAGCTCCGGTTAGACTGGTGCTTTCGCTTGCAGCAAGGGCGCGGTATGGACCGGTTTCTGAGCATCGAGGCATTCGTCAGGGTCGCGGAGGCGAGCAGCTTCGCCGAAGCGGCCCGTCAGCTTGGGGTCACCAGTTCGGTCGTGACGAACCGTATCCAGCAACTGGAGAAGTTCGTCAACGCACCGCTGTTCCATCGAAGCACGCGGCACGTGCGCTTATCCGAAGTGGGCGAGACCTTCTACCGCGAATGCGCGGAGGTCGTCGGGCGCGTGAACGAGCTGACCGACCAGATGCGCGAGCTGCGCGCGACGCCGACCGGTCGGCTGCGCATCCAGATGCTGCCCGGCTTCGCGCTCGATCACTTCGGCGTGCCGCTCGCCGAATTCAATCGCCGCTATCCGGGCATCCAGCTCGACGTCATCGTCAACGATCGTGTCGTGGACCCGGTCGAAGAAGGGTTCGACATCGCATTCCAGATCTTCCCGCCGATTTCCGACTCGCTGATCGAGCGGCGACTGTTCGTCGTGCGGCGCCTGTTCTGCGCATCGCCCGCGTACCTCGAAGCGCATGGCGCGCCACAGCATCCGCGCGAATTGCTGCAGCACACCACGGCGCTGTATTCCGGTTATCCATCGCGCAATCGCTGGACGCTCACGCGCGGCGACGAGGTCGTCGAGATGGAGCTGCCCGGCATGATCCGTTCGAACTCCGTCCATCTGCTGCGCGAGTACGCCCTGACGGGCGGCGGTGTCGTGTGCCTCCCGACGCTCGTCGCGAGCGACGCACTCGTCGCGGGCCGATTGGTGCCGATTCTGACCGATTTCCAGATTGCGCCGCTGAGCTTCGCGGCCGTTTATCCCGCAACGCAGCGACAGGCGTTGAAGGTCAAGGCGCTCGTCGAATTCCTCGCCGAATACATCGGTGAGGAATCGCCGTGGGACCGCCCGCTGCTGGAACGCGGCTGGGTTCGCTGAACGACGCGATTATTCGCGAATCGCAAATGCCGTAGTCGCGGTCCGTTGCCTTGTTGAGGGGCGTCCTTGCCCCTAGAGTTGAATCCAACAAGCGGTTCAACTCAGGAGACAGCAATGACCGACACGGCACGTCACACCGTTTTTGGTTCGCTCGACAGCTACACGCGCGGCGAGATCGAAATCACCAGCGGCAGCGCGAAGCACTACGCGTTTTCGAACATCTTCGACATCGCATCGAAGTCGGCGCCCTACGAGAAAGTGGTCGCCGGCAAGAACCTCGAATACGTGATCGAGGTGCTGCGGACCGAGGGCGAGTCGCCGTGGTTTGCTTGCGCGCACGACGAGTTCGCGATCCAGATGGACGGCGAAGTCCGCATCGACTTCATCAAGCTCGACAGCCCGCCCACCACGGGCCGCGGCACCGTGAGCGCCGGCGTCGAGCCGGCGGGCCGCGAGATGGGCCACGTGGTGCTGCGCAAGGGGCATCAGGCATTGCTGCCGGCGGGCTGCGCGTATCGGTTCATCGCGAGCAAGCCCGGCGTCGCGCTCGTGCAGACCGTGCTCGGCGAGCTGTCCGTCGAGAAGTGGGCCGAGATCTGCGTGCACTGATCCGCCCGCTCGAAACCATTCAACTATTCCTGGAGACATCTCATGGCCACGCTCGAGACCCTCGATCTTTCCGCAGGCTTTGCCGCCGATCTGGTGCAGGTCACGCTAGCCGATGCCGTCACCGGTTACCGCCGCTTCCAGCTCGGCGAGTTCGCGTTCCAGCGCGACGAGTACTTCGTGAAGATCAGCTGGCCCGCGAGAGGCCAGACCCGCACGCATGCGATACCCGCCGACGCGTTCCTGCGCGCGATGATGCGCGACGTCGCGTGGGGCTTCTTCTACGGCTGGGTGAATTTCGATCACGTGTTCGGCACGCGCAATCACTACGGCAAGGTCGACGTCTATGCGGGAACGTTCAACGGCATCCTGAAGGAAGCCGGTGTCGACTACACCGAGACGTTCGAGACGCCGACGGTCATGGCGACGTTCAAGGCGATGCTGCACGACTGGACCAACGAAGGCTTCGATCCGTTCGCGGCGCCACAGGAGACGGGCAGCGCATTCGGCCGCAAACACGGTGAAAACGATTCGGCGATCGAGCGCACGCGTATCGCGACGCGCCGCATGCCGGGCCTCGAAGGCGATTCGCCGCTGCGCGACGCGCTGCCGGTCAACCGCGCGTTTCTCGACGTCGATCAGGACGAGCCGGAGGTGCACGTGGAGCCCGGATTCGAAGGGGAGCTGCACGCGTTCAACCTGTTCAAGTACCTGTCGCGCTCCGACGTGACGTGGAATCCGTCCGTGACATCCGTGTGCGGGCGCAGCCTGTTCTGCCCGACGACGGAGGAATACATCCTGCCGGTGTTCCATGGTAACGACCGGGTCGAATGGTTCCTGCAGCTGTCGGACGAAATCGTATGGGACATCGGCGACAAGAACACCGGTGCGCCGCGTGCGCGGATCACGATGCGCGCCGGCGACATCTGCGCAATGCCGGCCGACATCCGGCACCAGGGCTACTCGACGAAGCGCTCGATGCTGCTGGTCTGGGAGAACGCAACGCCGGACCTGCCGCAGCGATACGAAAGCGGCGAGCTGGCGCCGTATCCGATCGAGTTCTAAGCCGCGCTCGCGCAACCAATCGAGGACGATTCATGCAAACCCAACTCTTCATCGACGGGCGCTTCGTCGACGCCGTCGACCGCGGCACGATCGACGTGCTCAATCCGCACGACGGCTCGTTGATCGCGAAAATCGCCGCCGCCACCGCCGCGGACGTGGACGCGGCGGTCGAAGCCGCGACGCGCGCGTTTCCGAAATGGTCGGCGTTGGCGGCGGCCGAGCGCGGCCGGCTGCTGCTGCGTCTGGCGGATGCGATCGAGGCGAATGCCGAGGAACTCGCCCAGCTCGAATCGCTGGATACCGGACACCCGATCCGCGATTCCCGGGCGCTCGACGTGCCGCGCACGGCAGCGTGCTTTCGCTACTTCGGCGGGATGGCCGACAAGCTGCAAGGCTCGGTGATTCCGGTCGAACCGGGCTTCCTCAACTATGTGCAGCGCGCGCCGATCGGCGTAGTCGGGCAGATCGTGCCGTGGAATTTCCCGCTGATGTTCACGAGCTGGAAGATGGGCCCGGCGCTGGCCGCCGGCAACACGGTCGTGCTGAAACCGTCGGAGATCACGCCGCTGTCGACGCTGCGGATCGTCGAGCTGATGGCCGAGGTCGGATTTCCGGCCGGCGTCGTCAATATCGTGCCCGGCTATGGACACACCGCCGGCCAGCGGCTCGCCGAACACCCCGGGGTCGGCAAGATCGCGTTCACCGGTTCGACCGCGACGGGCCGCCGGATCGTCGACGCATCGCAGGGCAACCTGAAGCGCTTGCAGCTGGAGCTGGGCGGCAAGGGCGCGAACATCGTATTCGACGATGCGAACCTCGACGCCGCGATCAACGGCGCCGCGTGGGCGATCTTCCACAACCAGGGGCAGGCTTGCATCGCAGGTTCGCGTCTGATCCTGCACGAGCGTATCGCAGACGCGTTCCTCGAGCGCTTCGTGTCGCTGGCTTCGTCGATCCGCATCGGCAATCCGCTGGACCCGGACACCGAGATGGGTCCGCTGACGTCGAAGCAGCATCTCGATCGCGTGCTGTCGTTCGTCGACGTCGCGCGCGAGCAGGGCGGCCGCGTGCTCGCCGGCGGCAGCGCGCCGCAGGATGCCGCACTCGCCGACGGTTATTACGTGCGTCCGACCGTCATCGAAGCGAAGAGCGCAGCCGATCGCATCGCGCAGGAGGAAGTGTTCGGTCCGTTCGTCACGGTGCTGCGCTTCGGCAGCGACGAGGAAGCGCTGTCGATTGCGAACGCGACCGAATACGGGCTCGGCAGCGGTTTGTGGACCAACGATCTGTCCCGCGCGCACCGGATGGCATCGAAGATCGACGCCGGGATGTGCTGGATCAACTGCTACAAGCGCGTCAACCCGGGCAGCCCGTTCGGCGGCATCGGCAAGTCGGGCTACGGCCGCGAGATGGGCTTCGAGGCGATGCACGACTACACGGAAGCGCGCTCGGTGTGGGTCAACGTCGACGGCAACGTGCCGCCGCACTTCAAGCGTTGAGGTCGCGATGGAGCGCTTCGTCTACCAGGGAACGCCTTCGCGCGTCGTCTTCGAATGGGGCGCGCTCGAACGGCTGCCGGACGAGCTGAATGCACTCGGCGTGCAGCGGGCGCTGATCCTGTCGACGCCCGAGCAGCAGCCGCTCGCGGAGCGCGTGAGCCGCGTACTGGGCGAGCGCGCGGCCGGCGTGTGCGCGCAGGCCGTGATGCACGTGCCGGTCGAAGTGGCACGCGCGGCATGCGAGATGGCCGTCGAACTCGGCGCGGACTGCTGCGTCGCGATCGGCGGCGGTTCGACCATCGGGCTCGGCAAGGCGATCGCACTCGAATCGTCGCTGCCGATCCTCGCCGTGCCGACGACCTACGCGGGCTCGGAGATGACGCCGATCTTCGGGCTGACGGAAGGCCGCCTCAAGCGCACCGGGCGCGACCCGCGCGTGCTGCCGCGCACGGTGCTTTACGACCCGTCGCTGACGCTGTCGTTGCCGCCGGGGATCTCGGCGGCGTCCGGCGTCAACGCGATGGCGCACGCGGTCGAGGCGCTCTATGCCGACGATGCGAACCCGGTCATCAGTCTGATGGCGGAGGAATCGATACGTGCGCTCGGCGAATCATTGCCGGCGATCGTTCGCGCGCCCGACGATCGCGAGATGCGCAGCCGCGCACTGTATGGCGCCTGGCTTGCCGGCACGTGCCTGGGCGCGGTCGGCATGGCGTTGCATCACAAGCTCTGTCATACGCTCGGCGGCACCTTCAACCTGCCGCACGCGCAGACGCATGCCGCGATGTTGCCGCATACCGCGCACTACAACCATGCGGCGGCGCCCGACGCGCTGCGGCGTGTCGCGCGGGCGCTGGGCGGTAGCGACGCCGCCGACGCCGGCACGCTATTGTTCGAACTGAACCGGCAGCTCGGGCTGCAGGCGGCGCTTGGCGACCTCGGGATGCCGGAGGCGGGCCTTGACGAGGCGGCCGACCTCGCATGCCGGAATCCGTATGCGAACCCGCGGCCGATCGAATGTGTCGCGATCCGCGAGTTGCTTCAGCATGCATGGGAAGGGCGCGCGCCGCGGTGAGCGGCGGTCCGCGTCAAAGGAGACGAACGTGACGAATGATCATGACGACGGCGATACGCGGTTGACCGAGCAGGTCGTCGCCAGCTTCGACGGCGCGCCGAACCCGCGCTTGCGCATGCTGATGCAGAGCCTCGTGCGGCACCTGCATGCGTTCGTCCGCGAAACCGAGCTGACCGAAGCCGAGTGGATGGCCGCGATTCGCTTCCTGACCGAAACCGGGCAGATGTGCGACGACGTCGTGCGGCAGGAGTTCATCCTGCTGTCCGACACGCTCGGTGTGTCGATGCTGGTCGACGCGATCAACCATCGCTTGGCGACCGGTGCGACGGAAACGACGGTGTTTGGACCGTTCTACATCGAAGGGATGCCCGATCGCGCGTATGGCGAGAACATGGCGCTCACGCCCGGCACGCCGGCGCTCGTGCATGGCCGTGTGCTGACCACCGACGGTGCGCCGGTGCCGGATGCCGTGCTCGACGTCTGGCAGACCGCCGACAACGGCATGTATTCCGGACAGGACCCGGCGCAGCCGCACGGCAACTTGCGAGGCCGCTACCGGACCGACGCGCAGGGGCGTTACGCGATCACGACGATTCTGCCGGTCAGCTATCCGATTCCGACCGACGGCCCGGTCGGCAAGATGCTCGACGCGACCGGGCGGCATCCGTGGCGCCCCGCACACCTGCACTTCATGATCGATGCGCCCGGCTATCGCAGGCTCGTCACGCATCTGTTCGACGAGGAAGACGCGTACCTGCAGTCGGATGCCGTGTTTGGCGTGAAGCCGTCGCTGATGGTCGCCTATCGCCGGCGCGAAGCGGGCGATGAGCTGGCGCGCCGGTTCGGCATCAACGGTGCGTACCGCGAAGCGACGTACGACTTCGTGCTCGACCGGAGCTGACCGATATGGCTCGATTCTTTGCGGTGTTCGCGACGGACCAGCCGGGGATGCGCGACGTGCGCGATCGCGTGCGGTCCACGCATCGCAGCTATCTGCGCTCGGCGGCTCAGCATGGCGTGTACGTGCGGCTCGGCGGCCCGACGCTCGATCCGCAGGGCGATGCGATGAACGGCACGCTGCTTGTGATCGAAGCCGATGATATCGATGCGGTGATGCGGTTCGTCGGCAACGATCCCTATGTGAAGGAAGGGCTGTTTTCGCGGGTGGAGGTGCGGCCGTGGGACTGGAGCCTCGGCAACCCGGAGCGGAGAGTCTGAGCATGAACGCGACGCAACTCTGCCGCGTCTCCGACGTGCCCGACGGCGGGGCGCGGGTCGTCGATGAAGCGTGCATCGGCCGGTCGGTGATCGTCGTGCGGCGCGGGGCGCAGGTGTGGGCGTACGTGAACCGCTGCCCGCATTTCTCGGTTCCGCTCGACTTCGTACCGGGCAACGTTTCGTGCTATCGGTCGCAGGTGCTGATGTGTGCGCATCACAGCGCGCTGTTCCGGTTCGACGACGGGATGTGTATCGACGGGCCGTGCGCCGGTGCGGGGCTGGAAGCCGTGCCGGTTGAAGTCGATCCGGCGGCGTGGGTGATTTGCCGAGACGCTTGAATCGAGGGTTCGCGTAATCGCGTCGACGCGATGAAGCCAGCGACGCGCGCGTGATATTTCGTTCGTTCTGTTGAATCAGTATCACTAAGCAACGTCGGATGTGCCGCCCTGAATCGTCGTCGATCCGGGGCAGGGAAGGTGTTGTTTCAAAAAAAGCATCGGGCGAGCGCCGGTGACGTAGCGGACGCCCGCTCGCGAATTTCCAAAAAAGACGGAGACACGATGAAACTCGGGTTTGGTGTAGTCGCGATGCTCGCCATCGCGCCGGGCGCGTATGCGCAAAGCAGCGTGACGCTGTTCGGGCTGATCGACAGCGGCATTTCGTATGTGGGTAACGAGGGCGGCGGGAAGAACGTCAAGTTCGACGACGGCATCTTCACGCCGAACCTGTTCGGCCTTCGCGGCACGGAAGATCTCGGCGGCGGCTATCACGCGACGTTCGCGCTCGTGAACCAGTTCTCGATGGCGAACGGCAGCATCGTCGGCACGGGCCTCTTTGCCCGTAACGCTTACGTCGGCATCGAGAGCGACCGGTTCGGCAGCGTCCGGCTCGGTAACCAGTACGACTTCATGGTCGATTCGCTGTTCGCGAAGGGCAACGCGATTTCGATGGACATCACGGGGCTGTACGGCTTCAGGAACGGGCCGTTTCAGCGGCTTGCGCTGCCGAACAATCCGACCGGGGCGTTCGATTGGGACCGCACGGCGGGCAGCAAGCCCGTTGCGAATTCCGTCAAATACAGTTCACCGACGATTGGCGGGTTTTCCGGCGGCGTGATGTATGCGTTCGGCGGTGTGGCCGGTTCCGTCGGCGCGAACAATACCGTCAGCGTCGGATTGAACTACGAGGCCGGTGCATTGGGTATCGGCGCGGCCTATACGAACGAGAAGTACGGCTCGACGCCGGGGACACCGTCGACCAGCGTGCGCAACTGGGGCGTCGGCATGCACTACGACTTTGGCGCGGTCACCGCCAAGGCCTTGCTGACCACCGTGCGCAATTCATTCAACGAAGCCGGCGTGTGGATGGCCGAAGCCGGCGCGGTCTGGCGGATCCGGCCGGACGTCTTTCTCGGCGCGAAATACATGTACATGAAGGGCAACGAGGCCGTGAACGACAACCATGCGCATCAGGTCAGCGCCGCGCTGCAATACCTGTTGTCGAAGCGCACGATGGTCTATGTGTCCGCCGACTATCAACGCGCGAATAGCGGCGCGAATGCGCAGATCAACGGCGTGCTCGATCCGAACGGGGCGTCCGGCTCGGCGAGCCAGGCCGTTGCACGCATCGGGGTGCATACGATGTTCTAAGGCGGTGGCGGGCGAACTTGGCATGCGGCTTCTTCGAACATCTCGGGCTGATTGCCGCACTCGTTCTCGTCACCGTGCTGGGCGACGTTCAACGCGGGGACGCCCGCAGCCCGCGCCTGAGCGCCGGTCCGGCCGGTTGCGACGGGACGGGGATGCACTCGCGAAGCCGTTCGCCGGCCTGGCGTGCACCGATGCCGGCGGCCGGCTTCACCGCGACGCTCACTGCGCGGGTGCCGCCTCGTCCGCCGTCTCGCCGAGAAACCCGCCGCTCTGATGGGCCCACAGCGCCGCGTAAATCCCGCCTGCCTGCAGCAATTGCTGATGCGTGCCTTCCTCGACGATTCGTCCTTCGTCGAGCACGATCAGCCGGTCCATCGCCGCGATCGTCGAGAGCCGATGCGCGATCGCGATCACCGTCTTGCCCGTCATCAGACTGTCGAGGCTGCGCTGGATCGCGACTTCGACCTCGGAGTCGAGCGCGCTCGTCGCTTCGTCGAGCACGAGAATCGGCGCGTCCTTGAGCATCACGCGCGCGATCGCGACGCGCTGCCGCTGGCCGCCCGACAGCTTCACGCCGCGCTCGCCGACCTCGACGTCATAGCCCGAGCGCCCATGCCGGTCGCGCAGCCGCTCGATGAATTCCGACGCTTCCGCACGCTCGGCGGCGGCGCGCATCTCCCGTTCGGTCGCATCCGGGCGGCCGTACAGGATGTTCTCGCGCATCGTCCGATGCAGCAGCGACGTATCCTGCGTGACCATGCCAATGGCCGCGCGCAGGCTGTCCTGCGTGACGTGCGCGATGTCCTGCCCGTCGATCCGGATCGCGCCGCCGTCCACGTCGTAGAAGCGCAGCAGCAGGTTCACGAGCGTCGACTTGCCGGCGCCCGAGCGGCCGATCAGGCCGATCCGCTCGCCCGGACGAATCGTGAGGTTCAGCCCGTCGAACACCGGCTTCTCGTTGTCGTCATGCGCGAACCGTACGTTGTCGAACACGATCTCGCCGCGCGACACGACGAGCTGCCGCGCATCGCGCGCGTCGACGACGCTGCGCACGCGCGTGAGCGTCGTGATGCCGTCCTGGATCGTGCCGACGTTCTCGAACAGCTCGGTCATCTCCCACATGATCCAGTGCGAGTAGCTCGACAGCCGCAGCGCCATCGCAATCACGGCGGCGACGACGCCTGCGCTCGCTTCGCCGTGCATCCACAGCGCGACCGCGAGGCCCGTCGAGCCGACCAGCAGCGCCGTCGACAGCAGATGATTGACGATCTCGAACGCACTGACGAGCCGCATCTGCGCATCGCCGGTGACCTTGAACGCTTCCATCGCGCGCCGCGCGTGATCCGCCTCGCGGCGCGTATGCGAGAACAGCTTGACGGTCGTGATGTTCGAATACGCGTCGGTAATGCGGCCCGTCATCAGCGCGCGCGCATCGGCCTGCTCGCTGCCGACGCGGCCGAGACGCGGCACGAAATACGCGCACGCGGCGCCGTAGCCGAGCGCCCACAGCGCGAGCGGAATCATCAGTCGCCAGTCGAAGCTCGCGGCAAGCGCGAGGATGCCGAGCAGGTACGCAGCCACGCCGATCACGACGTCGACCGACATGAACAGCGCGTCGCGCACGGCGAGCGCAGTCTGCATGATCTTCGTCGTCACGCGGCCCGCGAATTCGTTCGCATAGAACGACAGGCTCTGTTCGAGCATCAGTCGATGAAACAGCCAGCGCAGCCGCATCGGGAAATTGATCGCGAGCACCTGATGCTTGACCATCGTGTGCAGCGCGATCAGCACGACGCTGCCTGCGAGGATCGCCGCGAAGCCGGCCAGCGTGCCGAAGTGAAGCTCGCCGAACGTCGCCGGCGTCGCCGACGACAGCCAGTCGACCACGCGGCCCATCATCGCAAACAGCGCGGCTTCGTAGGCGGCGAGCGCCGCCGAGGTCAGCGCGATCAGCAGGATCCAGCCGCGCGCGCCCTGCGTGCAGGCCCAGACGAACGAGAAGAAGCCGTTCGGCGGCGTCGCGGGCTCTTCGAGCGGGAAGGTCGGCAGCCGTCGTTCAAACCACGAATACATCGATCATTCTCCTGATGCGATCGGGCGACGGGGCCCGATCGGTCACGCCAATAGCGGTGGGTGCGCGGCCGCATGTGGCCGCACCGGCGCGCGGCCGCTGGAGCGCGGATCGCGTCGCGGCCGCGGCGCCCGGCTGCGAGTGTCGCATCGTTTCGCCTGCGTTGCAGGGCGGTTGTAAACCATGCCGGCACGGCGGCCGCTCGGCGGCGCGCCATCTTTTTTATCGAGTCGCAAAAAAGTCCTTGACTGTCTATCTATGAGTAGATAAAGTTCGATCCATGGAAACGAAACCGACCGTCCGCGAACAGATTCTCGATCACGCGATCACGCTGATGATGCTGCGCGGCTACAACGGCTTCAGCTATCGCGACCTGTCCGATCTGGTGGGCGTGAAGACGTCGAGCATCCATTACTACTTCCCGTCGAAGGACGATCTCGTGCTGGAAGCGGTAGCGGCATACAGCGACGAAGTGCTGGCCGCGATGCGCGCGATCGATCCGTCGTTGCCGGCCGACGTGAAGCTGAGTCTGTACACGAAGCTGTTCGGGCGCACGCTCGGCGACGGCGACCGGATCTGTCTGTGCGGCATGCTTGCGGCCGATATCGAGTCGCTGCCCGACAACGTGCGGCAGGCGGTGCAGGCGTTCTTCCAGGCGAACGAGCGCTGGCTCGCGGAGCTGCTCGCGCAAGGCGCGAAGGAAGGCACGCTCAGCTTCAGCGGCAAGCCCGACGCGGCGGCGCGCGCGCTGTACGCGGCGTTTCAGGGCAGCGTGCTCGCGAGCCGGCTGTTTCATACGCGGGCGCGCCTCGAGGACGTCGAGGCGGTCTGGAAGACGCGGGCCTGACGACGGGGCGCGTGAGCAAGAAGGAGGGCGGTTCGCCGCCCTTTTGTCGGGTTTGGCTGTCTATCTGTTGGTAGATAGACTAAGTTGCGCAGATGCCTGGGCATCTGCATTTTTTGGGGATGTTTATCTATCTATGAGTAGATAAACAAACGCGAAGCCGGCGACGACGATGCCGCCTGCGAGCGACCCCGGTTGGAAGGTTGTTCCACTCACTCGTTGAAAAGGAGCCTGTCATGTCGATCGAAAAAGTGCTGTACCGCGCTCACGCAAAAGCCACCGGCGGCCGCGACGGCCGTGCGACGGTGCCCGAAAGCAATCTGGACCTGAAGCTCACGACGCCGCGCGAACTCGGCGGCGCGGGCGGTGCAGGCGCGAATCCCGAGCAGCTGTTCGCGGCCGGCTACAGCGCGTGCTTCATCGGCGCGATGAAGTTCGTCGCGGCGCGCGACAAGATCGCGATGCCCGCCGACGCGTCGATCGAAGGCAGCGTCGGCATCGGCGCGATCCCGAAGGGCTTCGGCATCGAAGTCGAACTGAAGATCTCGCTGCCGGGCCTCGAGCGCGAGGTCGCGCAGACGCTGATCGAGCGCGCGCATGTCGTCTGCCCGTACTCGAACGCGACGCGCGGCAACATCGACGTCACGCTGACGCTCGTCTGACCGTACATGGCAACCGACCCGTTCATCGCCCATCCATTACCCGATTCAGGAGTCTCATCATGAAGATCGTCAAGCCGCTGCTGATCGTCGCCGCCGTCGCGGCATTGTCTTCCGCCGTTCCGGCCGCGTTCGCGGCAGGCGCCGACACCGTGCGCCCCGACGCGACGACGAGCGCGTTTCTCGCCGCGTTGAACGCGCAGAAGGGCCCGGGCCTCGAAACGCTGAGCCCCGCGAAGGCGCGGCAGGTGCTCGTCGACGCACAGAACGGCGTGAAGGTCGACCTGTCGGGGATCGACGTGTCGAACCGCACGATCGAGCAGGACGGGCTGTCCGTGCCGATCACGATCGTGCGTCCGCAACACGCGACGGGCACGCCGCCCGTGTTCATGTTCTTCCACGGCGGCGGCTGGGTGCTCGGCGATTTCCCGACGCACGAGCGGCTCGTGCGCGATCTCGTCGTGCAATCGGGTGCGGTGGCCGTGTTCGTCAACTACACGCCGTCGCCGGAAGCGCGTTATCCGGTCGCGATCAATCAGGCCTATGCCGCAACGAAGTGGGTCGCCGCACACGGTGCCGAAATCGGCGTCGACGGCAGCCGTCTCGCGGTGGTCGGCAATAGCGTCGGCGGCAACATGGCGGCGGTCGTCGCGCTGATGGCGAAGGACAAGGGCGGGCCGGCGATTCGCTTCCAGGGTTTGCTGTGGCCCGTCACCGATCACGACTTCGACACGGGTTCGTATCGCGCGTATCAGCAGGGCCACTTCCTGACGCGCCCGATGATGAAGTGGTTCTGGGACGCGTACACGAAGAACGAAGCGCAGCGCAACGAGATCTATGCGTCGCCGCTGCGCGCGAGCGTCGCGCAACTGAAGGGGCTGCCGCCCGCGCTGATCCAGGTCGCGCAGTTCGACGTGCTGCGCGACGAAGGCGAAGCATACGGCCGCAAGCTCGACGCGGCCGGCGTCGAAGCGACGACGACGCGTTACGACGGCACGATCCACGATTTCGGGCTGCTCAACGCATTGGCCGCCGATGCGCCGACGCAGGCCGCACTGAAGGCGATGGCGAACGAAATCGCGACGCGTCTGAAGTAACGGCGCATGCGCGCGCCGCGAGGTGCGCGCGGAGATCGACGCGGCGGGCCTACGCCCGCCGCTTTTGCGTGCATGCGAAGCCGGGCGACCGCGTCGCGCAGCACGCAGGGTTCGGCCCGTTCGTGACGGTCACGACGTTTCGCACCGGCGACGAGGCGCTCGCGATCGCGGCCCGCGCCGCGTGCGGGCTCGGCGCCGGCCTCTGGACGCGCGACCGACAGCGTGCGCACGGCTTCGCACGCGGATCCGAGAGGCGGTGCGGATGGCTACAAGCGCGTGAGCCCCGGCTTGCCGCTCGGCAGCGTCTGCGCGAGCGACGACGGGTGCGCAAAGAGCTTCGACGCGATGCACGAGTACATCCATGCGAAATCGGTGCGGCTCGACGTCGATGCGCAGATTCCGCCGTACTATCCGCGTTGAACCTTTACACGGAGCGCATCGCGATGCATTCGTTCGTCTACAACGGCCTGCCGTCGCGCGTCGTATTCGGCGCGGGCAGTCTCGCGCAGTTGCCGCAGGAAATCGAGCGCCTTGGCGCCACGCGCGCGATCGTGCTCTCGACGCCGCCGCAGCGCGCGCAGGCCGAAGCGCTCGCGCATCGGCTCGCCGCGCGCGCCGCCGGCGTGTTTGCCGAAGCGGTCATGCACGTGCCGATCGAGACGGCGCGCGCGGCCCGCGCATTTGCCGCGCAGGTCGATGCGGACTGCGCGATCGCGATCGGCGGCGGCTCGACGACGGGCCTCGGTAAGGCGATCGCGCTCGATTCGGGACTGCCGATCGTCGCGGTGCCGACGACCTATGCCGGCTCCGAAATGACGCCGATCTACGGGCTCACCGAAGGCGGGGTGAAGAAGACGGGCCGCGACCTGCGCGTGCTGCCGAAGGCGGTGATCTACGATCCGGACCTGACGCTGTCGCTGCCGGTGGCGCTCTCGGTGACGAGCGGGATCAACGCGATCGCGCACGCGGCCGAAGGGCTGTACGCGCCCGACGCGAACCCGGTCGCGAGCCTGATGGCGGAGGAAGGCATACGTGCGTTGGCCGGCGGCCTGCCGCGCATCGTGCACGACGCGCACGACGCCGACGCGCGCGCCGACTGTCTGTACGGTGCCTGGCTGTGCGGTGCCGTGCTCGGCAGCGTCGGGATGGCGCTGCATCACAAGCTGTGCCATACGCTCGGCGGCACGCTGAACCTGCCGCACGCGGAAACGCATACGATCGTGCTGCCGCATGCGCTCGCTTACAACCGCGACGCCGCGCCGGCCGCGATGCGCCGCATCGCTGCCGCACTCGGCGCCGACGACGCGGCACGCGGCGTTTTCGATCTCGCCCGTGCCAGCGGCGTGCCGGTCGCGCTGAAGGACATCGGCATGGAGGAGGCCGACATCGAACGCGTGCTCGATCTCGCGTTGCGCAACCCGTACTGGAACCCGCGCCCGCCCGAGCGCGCATCGCTGCGCGCGCTGCTCGAAGACGCCTATGCGGGCCGCCGGCCGGCGTGAGCGGCGCGACGCCGGCGAGCCCTTTGCCGCGTGCGCGTCACGCGTATCAAGAGACGAGATCGAGCCGAGTTCCGGCGCACGCGCCGACGACTCGCCGAGCGCGATCGCCGACACGGTGCGCGTGACGTCCGCTGCCTGCGAGGACGGGCGGCTCAAAACGATCATGAGCGCACTGGTACGGCATCTGCACGGCTTCGCGCGCGAGCTCGAACTGACGCCGGCCGAACGACGCTGCAGGTTTCGCGAACTTGGTACGATCGCGCTTACCGCGCGCCAAGGCCGGTAGCGGCCGGCGCGTGCCGGCCGCCGCGGCGCGCGCCGTCGTCAGGAGAATCGCTTCATGTTGCAGGCTTTCGCGGTATTGCTGACCTTCCAGTGTCTCGGGGAAGGGGTGTCCTATCTGTTCGGTTTGCCGGTGCCCGGCCCGGTGATCGGCATGCTGCTGTTGTTCGGTTTCGCGATGCTGCGGCCGCAGGTCGCCGACGCGATCGAGCCGACCGCGCTCGAACTGCTGCGCCATCTGTCGCTGCTGTTCGTGCCGGCCGGCGTCGGGATCATGGTGTCGGCGGGCCGCGTGCGCGGCGATGCGGTCGCGGTCGTCGTCGCGCTCGTCGTCAGCACGACGCTCGCGATCGCCGTTACCGCACTCGTCACGCGCGCGCTGCTGCGGCGCCAGCAACGCGCGACCGGCACCGCGGAGGGCACGCGATGACGGCCTTCCCGAAGCTCGGCGCGATCTGGGTCTACCTCGCCGCGAGTCCGCTGCTCGGACTCACGATCACGCTGATCGCGTATCTCGTCGCGCAGGCCGTCTATGCGCGTGCCCGCTTCAATCCGCTCGCGAACCCGGTGCTGATCGCGGTCGCGCTGATCGTCGCGCTGCTGACGCTGACGCGCACGCCCTACCCGACGTATTTCGAAGGGGCGCAGTTCGTTCACTTCCTGCTCGGCCCCGCGACCGTCGCGCTCGCGCTGCCGCTGTATCGCCAATGGGCGAAGCTGCGCCGCGCGGCGTTGCCGCTGCTGATCGGCCTCGTCGCCGGTTCGCTGACGGCGATCGTGTCGGCGGTCGGCATCGCCGCGTTGCTCGGCGCGTCTCATCAGACGATTGCGTCGCTTGCGCCGAAGTCCGCGACGACGCCGATCGCGATGGCGGTCGCCGCGGAGATCGGCGGCATTCCGTCGCTGACGGCCGTGCTCGTCATTTCGACCGGGATCTTCGGCGCCGTCTGCGCGCGCAGCATCCTGAACGCGCTGCGCATCGACGAGCCCGCGGTGCGCGGCTTCGCGCTCGGCGTCGCCTCGCATGGCATCGGCACCGCGCGCGCGTTTCAGGTCAGCGAGGAAGCCGGTGCGTTCGCCGGGCTCGGGATGGGACTCAATGGCGTGCTGACCGCGTTCGTCGTGCCGATCCTGCTGCCGATCGTATCGCGCTGGCTCTGAGCGGCGCGGTGCGGTCGTACGGCAGTCTCGCATTGCGCGTTTCGATCGCGGCCGGCACGTATGCGGGCCGTTATCGCCGGAATTCACGAATGCACAAGGACAATTCCGCGGCGATCGGCTAACGTTGCATCGGCGCCGTCGTGCGCAACCGACATCCGTCGCGAGCGCGCCGGCGCCGCTCGATTCACCCTCGACAATCGACAAGGAGATCCGGCATGAAGCAGTCTCGCGTGGTTTCGGTGGCAGTGGCAGTCACGGCGTCGTTCGGTCTGCTGTTGACCGCCGCGCCGGCGGCATGGGCGCAGGACACGACGGCGGCATCCGCGCCGACGCAGAAGCAGCTCGACAAGGCGAAGAAGAAAGCGGCGCGCAAGGCGGCACGCGAGCGGCACGCGAAGGACCTGAAGGCGATCGGCACGGGCAGCGGCTATCGGCTGACCAACGATCAGAGCAACTATCCGCAGAACGCGGTGCAGAAGGCGCCGGCCAACGCGGCGCCGGCCGCGCCGGCTTCCGGGCAGTAACGCCGGCGGCGCACGACGCGCGGCGCGCGGGCGGCCGGCACGGCGCCCGCCGCCTGCGCGCGGCGTCGCGGCGCCACGCCCGTAACGCGCATGGTCGCCCCACGCGCGCGACCTGACGACGGGCTTACGAGGCGAGCTTCACCGCGAGTTCCGCGACGTGCTTGCCCTGATAGCGCGCGATGTCGAGTTCGTTCGCGCTCGGCTGACGGCTGCCGTCCGCGCCCGCTAGCGTCGTCGCGCCGTACGGCGTGCCGCCCGTGATCTCGTTCATGTTGACAAGCCCGCTGCACGCATACGGCACGCCGACGATCACCATCCCGTGATGCAGCAGCGTCGTATGGAACGACGTGATCGTCGTTTCCTGGCCGCCGTGCTGCGTGCCCGTCGACGCGAACACGCTGCCGATCTTGCCGACCAGCGCGCCCTTCATCCACAAGCCGCCCGTCTGGTCGAGGAACGTACGCATCTGGCCGGCCATGTTGCCGAAGCGCGTCGGCGTGCCGAACAGGATCGCATCGTAGTCCGCGAGCTCGTCCACGGTCGCGACCGGTGCGGCCTGATCGACCTTGATGCCGATCGCCTTCGCCTGATCGGCGGGAATCGTCTCCGGCACGCGCTTGAGCGTGACCTCGACGCCGGGCACCGATTTCGCGCCTTCCGCGACGTGCTGCGCCATCGTTTCGACGTGTCCGTAGGACGAGTAGTAAAGAACGAGTACCTTGGCCATGTTGCGAATCTCCGCTTAAAAGAAGCCCCGCACGCGGCGGGGCCCGGTTTCCCGAGCAGGCGTCATGCCCACTCGGCCGTCACTTCGATCGGACGCAGGTCGAAGACCAGCACTTCGGCATCGTGGCCATCGGCGAACGTCAGCGCCTGTTCGCCGCGAATCCGTGCGCCGTCGCCTTCACCGAGCGTCACGCCGTTGACCGTGACGCTGCCGCGCGCGACGTGCACGTAGGCGAAGCGATCCGGCGCGAGCTCGAGCGTCGCGCGTTCGTCGCCGTCGAACAGGCCCGCGTAGATCCGCGTGTCCTGGCGGATCTTCAGCGAACCGGCGGTGCCGTCCGGCGACACGACGAGCGCGAGCTTGCCGCGCTTGTCGTCGGCCGCGACGTGCGTCTGCTGGTAGCGCGGCGCGGCGCCTTTCTCGGCCGGCCCGACCCAGATCTGCAGGAAGTGGACGGGCGCGTCCGGCGAGTGGTTGAACTCGCTGTGGCGCACGCCGGTGCCGGCGCTCATCAGCTGCACGTCGCCCGGCACGATCACCGAGCCGGTGCCCATCGAATCCTTGTGCTCCAGCGCGCCTTCGAGCACGTACGACAGGATTTCCATGTCGCGGTGCGGGTGCGTGCCGAAGCCGCGCGCCGGCGCGACGCGATCGTCGTTGATCACCAGCAGATCGGAGAAGCCGACCTGCTGCGGATCGAAGTAGTTCGCGAACGAGAACGTGTGGCGGGAGCTGAGCCAGCCGTGCTCCGCACGGCCGCGTTGGTTTGCTGCACGGATGTCGATCATGATGGGTCCTTGGTGACGCGTCGCCTCGGAAGTGGGCAGTCGCGCTGTGTTGACATCCATCGTAGGTCAATCGATTTGACAAATAAATCGCTGAGGCGATAATCACTGTCGCATCCAAGTGGACAATATGGAACTCAACGACCTCCGGATCTTCGTCGCGACCGTCGATGCGGGCAGTTTCACCGCAGCGGCCGATCAGCTGATGCTGTCGAAGCAGTTCGTCAGCCGGCGCACGATGGCGCTCGAGGCATCGCTCGGCGTGCGCCTGCTGCACCGGAACACGCGCAATCTGGCCGTGACCGAATCGGGCCAGGAGTTCTATGCGCGCGCGCAGCGGATCCTCGCGGAAGTCGCCGACGCCGAGCAGGCGATGTCGGTGCGCAGCACCGAACTGCACGGTTCGCTGAAGATCAGCGCGCCGCTGTCGTTCGGGATCACGCACGTCTCGCCGCTGATCGCCGAGTTCCTGTCCGCGCACCCGGCTGTGCGGCTCAATCTCGATCTGACCGATCGACGCGTCGACGTGATCGGCGAGGGCTTCGATCTCGTGCTGCGGATCGGCGCACTCGAGGATTCGACGCTGATCGCGCGGGCGCTCGGCGCGTGGAAGATGATCGCGTGCGCGAGCCCCGCGTATCTGAAGCGGCACGGCGGGCCCGCGACCCCGGCCGAGCTCGCGAATCACACGTGCCTGCTGTACGGGCGCGAGCGGCGCGTCGGCTGGGAGTTCCGCGTCGACGGCGCGCCGCGCACGTTCGACGTGCAGGGGCCGCTCGTCGCGAACAACGGCGAAGTCGTGCGCGATGCGGCGATTGCGGGGCTCGGCATCGCGCTGCTGCCGTCCTTCATCGTCGGCGCGGCGCTCGACAGCGGCGCGCTCGTGCCGGTGCTCGACGCGTACGCGCCGGCGCCAATCACGCTGAACGCGGTGTTTCCCCAGCATCGCGAAGGCTTCGTCACGCTGCGTACGTTCATCGGATTTCTCGCCGAACGCCTCGGTCCGCGCGCGTGACGCGGTGCGGCGCGGTGCGGCGCGCGTCGCGCTCGCGTTCACGTTGGCCTGCGCGCCCGCTGGCCCAAACGATTCCCCGCGTCTGGCACTATCGCCGCGCATTTTGGCTTCGAATACTGGGTTCGACGATTGCGCGCGACGTGCCGCAGCGCGCTCGCATCGCTGTTCCCGACGAACCCGTTAGCGAGGAGGCGTGCATGCTCCGATATCTGATCGGCATCGGTATTCCGTATCTCGGTGTGATGGGCGTGCTGCCGTGGGTCGCGTCGCAGGACCGCTACGTGTTCGGCGTGCCGTTTCTGTTTATGTGGATCTTCGCGTGGTTCGTGCTGACGTCCGGCTGCCTGTTCGCGTGCTGGATGCTGTTCGACCGCCATGCACCCGGCGCGTAGCCGATTCGTTCGCGCGGACCGCCGGCCGCCTGCGCTTTCCGGCGAACCCTTCGTTCCCGTTCTTTCGCCGAGGTGCGCATGTCCACGGTCGTCTTCGCCGCGCTGATCGCGCTGTCGCTTTACCTGGCCTACCACTCGCGACGCGGGCACGGCAAGCAGAGCGTGCATGACTTCTTCGTCGCGTCGGGCCAGTTCGGTACGGCGCTGCTGTTCTTCCTGACCGCCGGCGAGATCTACAGCATCGGCACGATGGTCGGCTTTCCCGGCGGGATCTACGCGAAAGGGCCGACCTACGGCGTATGGTTTCTCGGCTATATCCTGCTCGCCTATCCGATCGGCTATTTCATCGGCCCGAAGATCTGGGAAGCCGGGCGCCGGCATCATGCGATTACGCTCGCGGATCTGTTCAAAGGCCATTACGGCAGCCGCGCGCTCGAGCTGATCGTTGCGCTCGCATCGATCGTGTTCCTGATTCCGTGGGGGCAGATGCAGTTCACGGGGCTCGCCGCCGCACTGAAAGGACTCGGCTGGCACGTCGATCCGCTGTATCTGATTCTCGTCTGCGCGGCGCTCGCGTTCACGTATATCGCGATGTCGGGCGTGCGCGCGTCCGCGTATATCGCGATCCTGAAGGACATCCTGATGCTGGTCGCGATCGTCGTCACGGGCACGGCCGTCGCATTGAAGGTCGGCAGCGTGCATCCCGTATTCGAAGCCGCGAGCCGGCACGTGAGCAACACGATGACCGCATCGCAGCTGCGCTTCTCGATGAGCACGATGCTCTATCAGTCGCTCGGCTTCTACATCATGCCGTTCGCGGTGCAGGGCTTTTTCACGGCGCGCGGGCCGAACACGATTCGCCGCACGCAGGTCGCGATGCCGCTGTACATGTTGATGTATCCGTTCCTCGTCGTCGCGTCGTATTACGCGATCAGCGCGAACCTGAAGCTCGCGTCGCCGAACGATGCCTTCTTCGCGGCCGTCGTCCATCTGCTGCCGGGCTGGCTGATCGGGCTCGTCGCGGCGGGGGCCGCGTTGTCGGGGCTGCTCGTGCTGGCCGGCATCTGTCTCGCGATCGGGCCGATCGTCACGCGCAACCTGATGCCGAATCTGCCCGAGACGCGCCAGAAGCGCGCGGCGAAATACGTGATCGTCGGCTATCTGCTGCTGTCGATCGCGACGACGATGCTGACGCCGAACCTGATGCTCACGCTGATCAACACGACGTTCTACGGCATCGCGCAGTTTCTGCCCGGCGTGCTGATCCTGCTCGCCCAGCGTCGCGTGCGACCCGTCGCCGTGGCATCGGGCATGCTGTGCGGGCAGGCGCTCGCGATGCTGTTTTACCTGTTGCATGTCGATTTCGGCGGCATCAATCTCGGCCTGGTGTGCCTCGTCATCAACATGCTGGTCGTCGCGGCCGTGCACGCGACGCTGCGCGGGCGACCGGTCAAGCACTACGCGGTGTCCTGACGCGCGTGTCGCGCGTCTCATGGAGGAAAACCATCGATGCAAGCATTCGCGAGCCCCGACACGCGCGTGACGATCTTCGCCGCGCGCCGCATCCTGACGATGAATCCGGCGCAGCCGGCGGCCACGCACGTCGCGGTGCGCGACGGCCGCATCCTCGCGGTCGGCGACGCCGACGACGCGGCCGCGTGGCACACGCGCTTCGGCGCATGCGCGACCGACGACACGCTGCGCGACCAGGTGCTGATGCCGGGTTTCGTCGAAGGGCATTGCCATCTGATGGAAGGCGCGATGTGGGATGCGGTGTACGTCGGCTACTACGATCGCCGCGGGCCGGACGGCACGTTATGGCCGGGCCTGCGCTCGCTCGACGCGGTGCTCGACCGGCTCGCGCAGGCCGAGCGCGCGATGACCGACGACGGGCCGCTGCTCGCCTGGTGCTTCGATCCGATCTTCTTCGGCACGTCGCGGCTGACGGTGCGCGAGCTCGATCGCGTGTCCGCGCGCCGGCCGATCGCGATCCTGCATGCGAGCGTGCACCTGATGAACGTAAACGGCGCGATGCTTGCGCGGGCGGGCATCGACGAAGACACCGACATCGACGGCATCTCGCGCGACGCCGACGGGCGTCCGACCGGCGAATTGCAGGAGTTTGCGGCGATGTTTCCGGTCTATCGGGCGATCGGCAGCAAGCTCGCGATTTCGGCCGGCGAGCAGCCGCATGCGATCCGCAATTTCGGCCGCGTCGCGCAGCTCGCGGGCGTGACGACGGCGACCGATCTCGTGAACGATCTTTCGCCGGCAGGCAGTCGCACGCTGCGCGACGTGACGGGCGACGTCGACTATCCGGTGCGCATCGTGCCGGCGTTCGCGCCGCAGCGCAGCCCCGCGCGCTCGGCCGACAGCGTGCTCGCCGAAGTGGCGCGCAATACCGACAAGCTGCGCTTCGGCGCGGTGAAGTTCATCGTCGACGGCTCGATCCAGGGCTTCACGGCGCGCGTGCGCTGGCCCGGCTACGCGGGCGGCCAGCCGAACGGGCTGTGGCTGATTCCGCCCGCGCAGCTCGTCGACGTGTTCGCGCCGTTTCATCGCGCGGGATTGCAGCTGCATATCCACACGAACGGCGACGAGGCGACCGAGGTCGTGCTCGACGCGATGACGACGCTGCTCGCGCGCGATCCGCGCCCCGATCATCGCCACACGCTGCAGCACTGCCAGATGGCGGACGCCGCGCAGCTCGAGCGCATCCGCGCGCTCGGGATGTGCGTGAACTTCTTCGCGAACCATCTGTACTACTGGGGCGACGCGCATTACGCGCAGACGATCGGCCCCGACCGTGCGAACCGGATGGACGCGGCCGGCTCCGCGCAGCGGCTCGGCATTCCGTACGCGTTGCATTCGGATGCACCGATCACGCCGCTGAATCCGCTGTTTACCGCATGGTGCGCGGTGCAGCGCGAGACCGCGTCGGGCCGCGTGCTCGGCGAGCACGAGCGGATCTCCGTCGATGACGCGCTTCGCGCGATCACGCTCGGTGCCGCATATACGCTGAAGATGGATCATCTCGTCGGCAGCATCGAGGTCGGCAAATTCGCGGATTTCGCCGTGCTCGACGACGATCCGTCGCGCGTTGCGCCGGCGCGGCTCAAGGACGTGCGGGTGTGGGGCACCGTGCTGGGCGGACGCGTGTTCCGCGCACCGCAATGAACGCGGCCGCCGCGCCGATCGATCTCGCGGTCGTCGGCGGCTATCTCGGCGCGGGCAAGACGACCGTCGTGAACGCGATCCTGCAGGCGCCGCACGGCCGCCGCATCGCGGTGCTCGTCAACGACTTCGGCGCCGTCAACATCGACGCGCGGCTCGTGCGTGCGCGCGGCGACGACGTGATCGAACTCGACAACGGCTGCATATGCTGCACGATCGGCGGCGCGCTCGTCGATGCGCTGACACGCGTCGCGGCGCGCGATCTGCGTCCCGAACTGCTGCTCGTCGAAGCCAGCGGCGTCGCCGATCCCGCGAAGATCGCGCAGATCGGCATGCTCGACGGCGCATTCCGGCTGACATCGGTGCTCGTCGTCGCCGACGCGCTCGCGCTCGACGATACGCTCGCCGATCCGCACGTCGGCGCGATCGCGCAACGGCAGCTCGACGGCGCGAGTGCGCTCGTCGTCACGAAGCTCGACCTGCTTGCGCCGCCGCAGCGCGACGCGGCGCTGGCGCGTGTGCGTGCGCGCGCGTCGACCGACATCGTCGTTGCCGCGTCGCACGGCGCGATTCCGCTCGCGCTGCTGTTCGATGCCGCGGTGCCCGATCGGCGCGCGACGCTGCGCATCGCACGCGGGCACCGGCCGATCGGCAGCGACGCGATGCCGGCGCTCGCGAGCGTGACGGTCGCGCTGCCGCAGGTGCTCGACAAGGCGCGGCTGCGCGCGTGGCTGAAGGCGCTGCCGCGCACGATCCTGCGCGCGAAAGGCGTCGTGCGCGTCGCGGACGGCGACGACGTCGCGCTGCGCGTATGTCAGGTCGCGGCACGGCGCGTGCGCCTCACGCCGCACGAATCGGAAGCCGAAGCCGAAGCCGACCGGCGCTGCGCGATGGTGTTCATCGGCATTCTCGATGCCGGCACGGTGGCTGCGCTGCATGACGGGCTCGCGCAATGCCGCGCGTCGGGCGTGGCGGCGTCGCCGTCGCCGGTAGATTGACGGCGGGCGATGGCGCGCCGACGCCCGAGCGTCGGTCTTTATCGTCAAAGCAGATAAACGTATCGAAATCGCTTCGTTGACGCTTGTGTTGCGGCGCTCGTAGATTCGCGTTTTTGACCGAATCGGAGGGCTGCACCGTGACGACCACTGCCACCCGCGACGCGGCACCGGATGCCGCCGTGCGACCGCCCGTGTCGCAGGCGTCGGCCGCGCCGCAGCGGTTCGAGATCGTGCCGTTCGATGCGCCGCTCGGCGCCGAAGTCGTCGGCATCGACTTGTCGCAGCCGCTCGACGCCGACGCGTTCGCGCGGATCCGGCGCGCTCATCTCGACCATCATGTGCTCGTGTTTCGCGACCAGCGCATCACGCCGGACGAACACGTCGCATTCAGCCGCCGCTTCGGCCCGCTGCAGACACATGTGCTGCATCAGTTCGCGCTGCCCGGCCATCCGGAAGTGCTGATCGTGTCGAACATCGTCGAGAACGGCAAGCCGATCGGCCTTGGCGACGCCGGCTACTTCTGGCATTCCGACCTGTCGTACAAGCGCCGCCCGAGCCTCGGCTCGCTGCTGCACGCGCAGGAGCTGCCGGCCGAAGGCGGCGATACGTTGTTCGCGAACATGCATCTCGCGTGGGACACGTTGCCGGAGGCGCTGCGGCGCGCCGTCGAAGGGCGCCGCGCGGAGCACACCTATCTCGCACGCTATGCGGAGCTGCAGGCACGCAGCCCGTGGCGGCCGAACCTGTCCGCCGAGCAGATCGCGCAGGTCGAGCCGGTCGTGCATCCGGTCGTGCGCACGCATCCGGAGACGGGCCGCCGCGCGCTGTTCGTCAGCGAGCATTTCACGACGCGCATCGTCGGGCTGCCCGACGATGAAAGCCGTGCGCTGCTCGACGAATTGTTCGCGCACAGCGTGCGCGCCGAGCATCAGTATCGGCATCGCTGGCGCGACCACGACCTCGTGTTCTGGGACAACCGGTCGCTGCTGCATCTGGCCGCCGGCACGCCCGACCATCTGCGCCGCAAGCTGTACCGCACGACGATCGAAGGCGACGAACCGTTCTGATCGCACGCCGCACCCGTTTCCGCCACTCATTTCCGACCGGAGGTCCGATGTCGTTTTCGTTTCTGTCCGCGCTGACCGGCGCTGCATCGCGCCGGCGTCGCGCGCTCGCCGCGACGTTCGCCGCCGCGCTCGCATTCGTGGGCATTGCGGCGCCGCAGGCCGCGCAGGCCGAAGGCCGGATTCGCATCGCCGAGCAGTTCGGTGTCGTCTATCTGATGCTGAACGTCGCGCGCGACCAGCAGCTGATCGAGAAGGAAGGGCGCAAGGCGGGGCTCGACATCAAGGTCGACTGGGTGCGGTTGTCGGGCGGCGCGGCCGTCAACGATGCGCTGCTGTCCGGGGCGGTCGACATCGCCGGCGCGGGCGTCGGCCCGCTGCTGACCGTGTGGGACCGCACGCGCGGCCGGCAGAACGTGAAGGGCGTCGCGTCGCTCGGCAATTTTCCGTACTACCTCGTCAGCACCAATCCGAACGTCAGGACGATCGCGGACCTGAGTGCGAAAGACCGGATCGCGGTGCCGGCCGTCGGCGTGTCGGTGCAGTCGCGCGTGCTGCAGTATGCGGCCGCGAAGCAATGGGGCGACCGTCAGTTCGACCGGCTCGACGCGCTGACGCAGGCGATTCCGCACCCGGACGCGACGGCGGCGATCGTCGCGAACAGTAACGTGATCACGGGCCACTTCGGCAACCCGCCGTTTCAGGAGCAGGAACTGGCCGGCAATCCGAACGCGCATGTCGTGCTGAATTCGTACGACGTGCTCGGCGGTCCGAGCTCTGCGACCGTGCTGTACGCGACCGAGGCGTTTCGCCGCGACAACCCGAAAACGTACCGCGCGTTCGTCGCCGCGCTCGCCGATGCCGCGCAGCAGATCGCAGCGGACCCGGAGCGTGCGGCGGACGTCTACATTCGTGCGAACGGCTCGAAGATCGATCGCGCGTTGCTGCTGAAGATCCTGCGCAATCCGCAGGTGCAATTCAAGATCGCGCCGCAGAACACGCTGCGGCTCGCGCAGTTCATGTATCGCACGGGCGCGATTCGCCACGAGCCGACCTCGTGGCGCGACTATTTCTTCGACGATCCGGCGACGGCCGGCGGCAGCTGAGCGCGCCGAGGCACGCGTCGCCGCTGCTGCAGCGGCGGCATGCACGCTTATGCATCGCCCGGATTAGGTTATGCGCAATCGTTGGTTGGTGTGCGCATCGGGCAGCCGTATCGTGATGCGTTATCGACGTTTTATCCGCGAGAGCTTCGATCGTGAATGCCCCTTCTTCCCGCACCTGGCTGCCGCCGTTCGCGGCGCGCGATCGCGCGTCGTCCGATACGGGCACGCCTGCGTCCGCGTCGCGTGACGCCCATGGCGCGGCGCCGCAGGCCGCGCCGTCCGCCGCGCACAGCGCACGTCTGCTCGCGGTCGACCGCGTGACGCTCGAGTACCGCACCGGCACGCGCATCGTGCGTGCGACGCAGCAGGTCAGCTTCGACGTGTACGGCGGCGACCGCTTCGTGCTGCTCGGCCCGTCCGGCTGCGGGAAATCGACGCTGCTCAAGGCGATCGCCGGCTTCGTCGAACCGGTCGCCGGCACGATCTCGCTCGACGGCGCGCCGGTGCACGGGCCGGGCCCGGATCGCGTGGTCGTGTTTCAGGAGTTCGATCAATTGCCGCCGTGGAAGACCGTCGTGGAGAACGTCGCGTTTCCGCTGCGCGTCGCCGCGAAGCTGACGCGTGCCGAAGCGCGCGAACGTGCGCTGCACTATCTCGACAAGGTGGGGCTCGGCGCGTTCGCCGATGCGTATCCGCATACGTTGTCGGGCGGCATGAAGCAGCGCGTCGCCATTGCGCGCGCGCTCGCGATGCAGCCGCGCGTGCTGCTGATGGACGAGCCGTTCGCCGCGCTCGATGCGCTGACGCGCCGCAAGATGCAGGAAGAGCTGCTGCGGCTGTGGGACGACGCGCGCTTCACGCTGCTGTTCGTCACGCACTCGATCGAGGAAGCGCTCGTCGTCGGCAACCGCATCCTGCTGCTGTCGCCGCATCCGGGCCGCGTGCGCGCGGAGCTCAACAGCCACGCATATGGGCTCGACAGCGTCGGCAGCGGCGATTTCCGCGCGAGCGTCGCGCGCATTCATCGGCTGCTGTTCGACACCGATACATCGCAGACGGGGGAGGCCGCCTGATGCGACCGTTCGATCCTGTCCTGCCGCCCGTGCGCGCGGAATACGAGCGCGAGCTCGAACCGGCGCGCGATGCCGAGCGCGCGGCGCCTTTGCCGTTGGTGCGACGTGTCGCCGACGCGGCGTGGTTTCGCCGCGCGGCGATCGCGTTCGTTCTGATCGCCGCATGGGAGATCGTCGCGCGCGTCGTCGCGAACGATCTGCTCGTGCCGACCTTCGGCGCGACGCTGGCCGCGTTCGTCGACGGCATCGTGTCGGGCGAGCTGCTCGTGAAGACCGGCATCTCGATGTCGGTGCTGCTGCGCGGCTATGCGCTCGGCGTGCTGCTCGCGTTCGTGCTGACGTCGGCGGCGGTGTCGACGCGCTTCGGCCGCGATCTGCTGGCGATGCTCACGTCGATGTTCAATCCGTTGCCGTCGATCGCGCTGCTGCCGATCGCGTTGCTGTGGTTCGGGCTCGGCACCGGCAGCCTGCTGTTCGTCCTCGTGCATGCGGTGCTGTGGCCGCTCGCGCTGAACATGTATACCGGCTTCGTCGGCGTGCCGGCGACGCTCAGGATGGCGGGCCGCAACTACGGCCTCACTGGCCTGCGGCAGGTGCTGCTGATCCTCGTGCCGGCCGCGCTGCCGTCGATCCTGTCCGGACTGCGCGTCGGCTGGGCGTTTGCGTGGCGCACACTGATCGCGGCGGAACTCGTGTTCGGCGCGAGCGCCGGGCAGGGCGGGCTCGGCTGGTACATCTTTCAGAACCGCAACGAGCTCTATACGGACCGCGTGTTCGCCGGCCTCGCGGCCGTCATCGTGATCGGGCTGCTCGTCGAGCATCTCGTGTTCGACACGCTCGAACGCGTGACCGTGCGGCGTTGGGGCGTCCAGCACTGATCGGTACCGACACCGACGCGCGCCCGACGGCGTGCCGCTCGGACGGAGGTTGTCCACAGGGTTATGCACGAAAACTGTGGATAGCTTGAGGCATGCGGCCGTGTGAGCCCGGTTCCGCGAGGGAGGCGCATGGTGCCGCGTCATGCGGCGTCTCGATTTTGCGTGCCGGCGATCGGTTCGATTGTCCACCAAACCGTGACAGCCAATCCGAATCCAGCCAATTGATGAATTTCGGCGGGACAGTAGACTGCACCCGTGCTTCACCGAAACCGCTCCGAAACCGCGCCGTGAAGGTGTGGCCGGGACGGTTCTACGTGACGCGCGCCGACCGGCGCACGGATCGATCGTGCGAGGAAAGGGTCCGTTGTCGACGTCGCCGCCTGCGCGGCGGCCGCTCGCTGCGGATGCAACGAACGTCAATTGAAGGATGACTGCCATGCGTTACCTGTCGCTGGAATCGAAGAAGGACGAGCTGCTGCTGGCCGCTCGCGTACTGTTGATGATCCTGTTCGTGCTGTTCGGCTGGCAAAAGCTGACCGGCTTTGCGGGCACCGTCGCGTATATGGCGTCGACCGGTTCGCCGTCGCCGGAGCTGTCGGCGGCGATCGCGGTGGGCGTCGAGCTGGTCGGCGGCGTGCTGATCGCGATCGGGTTCTATACGCGTCCGCTCGCGCTCGCGTTCGCCGTCTACACGCTCGCGACCGCGTTCATCGGCCACCGCTACTGGTCGCTCCAAGGCATGGACCAGTACCTCGCGATGATCAACTTCTACAAGAACATCAGCATCGTCGGCGCGTTCCTGCTGCTCGCGCTCACGGGCCCCGGCCGGTATTCGCTCGACCGGCAATGACGAAGCGGCGCATCCGCGCGGATGCGGCAGCCCGGCGCGCGACAAGTGCGCCGGGCTTTTTTGATGGGACGCCCGCGCTTCGCTAAGATGGGCGACCGGAATCCGCTATGGCCTGCGCCCGCACTGCACATGACAGCCTCTTCCCCGTCGTCCCGTCCCGCCACCGTTCTCGTGATCGGCGCATCCGGCCTGCTGGGCCGCGCGGTCGTCGCGTCGCTGTCGCGCGATCCGGCATTCGGGACGATCGCCACGATCCGCAACCGCGATACACGCGGCGCACGTCTGCTCGCGCTGCCGCCCGACAAGATCGCGATGCTCGACGTACTCGATCGGCCGGCGCTCGAACGCGCATTCGACCTGCATCGGCCGGCGGCGGTCGTCGTCTGCGCGGCCGAGCGGCGCCCGGATGTCTGCGAGCGCGATCCGGCCGGCGCGCGCGCCATCAACGTCGACGCGCCGGCCCGCATCGGCGCGCTCGCCGCGCGCTACGGCGCATGGACGCTCGGCATCTCGACCGACTATGTCTTCGACGGGCGCGCGGCACCTTATCGCGAGGACGCGACGCCGAATCCGCTGAACGTCTACGGCCGCACGAAACTGGAAGGCGAAGCGGCGCTGCTCGCCGCGTCGCCGCTGTCGTGCGTGCTGCGCTTGCCGCTGCTGTACGGACCGATCGCCGACTGGAGCGAGTCGGCGGTGACGAGCCTCGTGCCGGCGATCGTCGCATCCGCGCGCGCGGGCGCCGAGGCGGTCGGGATGGATGCATGGGCGATCCGCTATCCGACCTACACGCCCGACGTCGCGGCCGTGATCCGCGATCTCCTGCATCGGCATCTGGCCGGTGCGTCGGTCCTCGGCATCCGCCATTGGTCGGGCGACGAAGCGATGACGAAGTACGAGATCGCGCAGCGTATCGCCGACGCGCTGGGCCTGCGCGCATCGCTCGCACCGATCGACACGCCGGCCGATGCGACGCCGCGTCCGTACGACTGCCATCTCGACGCGGCGCAGTTGCACGCGCTCGGCATTCATCATGCGACGCCGTTCGACACTGCGCTGCGCGAGGTGCTGCGCGATGCACCGCCGCTTCCGTCGCTTCCGTCGCCATCGGCTGCGCCTCACAAGTCCTGAAACGCGCGGGCCGCGCACTGCTATCATTCGCGCCATGCCGCCTGTGCCAGGGGGCGGAGCCGGCGGCGAGGAGGTCGTTGCCGGCCGCGTGCGTCGTGCGCGTGCGCGTGTTGCGGTTCGACGGTGTGGTGTGGACGGCGCGCCGGCGTTCGACGAAGTTCGGACCCGTTCGGTCGGCCGCGTCACAGATTGCAACACGGATCGGCGGAACTTCGTGTTAGGTTCGGCCATCGGAGTTTTTCAGAAAACATGCCCAAAGAGGATGAATAAATGACCCAGGCCCTGCGGGATCTCGAAGCGCAGCTTCGAGACCTGAACATCAAGCTGTCGGAAGCCAAGCAGAAGGAGAAGCAGGCCGCACTCGCGGCATTCAAGCAGCAAGTCGAGCTGTACGGCATCACGCAACAGGAAGTGCTGAGCGCGCTCGGTTATATCGTCCAGCGCAAGCGCAAGGCGCCGGCCAAGTACTACGATCCGACGACCGGCCGCTCGTGGTCCGGCCGCGGCCCGAAGCCGAAATGGCTCGAAGGCAAGGATCTCGATTCGCTGCTCGTCGATCGCGAAGCGAAGACGTGGTGGCCCGGCGACGATCAGGGTTGATGCAGGTCGCGCCGGACGGCAGGCCGGCGCCGCTCGCGTTGCGCGAGCAGGTTTTTCCGGCGATATGTGGCGTCGCCGTTCTTCTGCGGTTTCACCGCGGCATCCTGTTCAGCCGGTCGTCGATGGTTCGACGGCCGGCTTTCCTTTTTTCTGCGGCTGCCGATTCGCCTAGAATGTCGCGAACATTTTTCGGCAGAACACGATGGCAGCAGACATCCCTTCTTCGGCGCTCGGCGATTCGTCGACGCCGCCTGTGCAGCAGGTCGGTCCCTACGCGTGGAAGGCGCTCGCCGGCTCGGCGATCGGCTATGCGATGGACGGCTTCGATCTGCTGATTCTCGGCTTCATGCTGCCCGCGATCACGGCGACGCTGCGGCTGACGCCCGGCGAGGGCGGCGCGCTCGTTACATGGACGCTGATCGGCGCGGTCGCGGGCGGCATTCTGTTCGGCGCACTGAGCGATCGCTACGGACGCGTGCGCGTGCTCACGTGGACGATCATGCTGTTCGCGATCTTCACGGGCCTGTGCGCGTTCGCGCGCGGCTTCTGGGATCTGCTCGTCTACCGGACCGTCGCAGGGATCGGCCTCGGCGGCGAGTTCGGCATCGGCATGGCGCTCGCGGCCGAAGCGTGGCCGGCGAACCGGCGTGCACGCGTGTCGTGCTACGTCGCGCTCGGCTGGCAGGTCGGCGTGCTGCTTGCGGCGCTGCTCACGCCGTGGCTGCTCGCGCATATCGGCTGGCGCGGGATGTTCGTCGTCGGCGTGGCGCCCGCGCTGCTCGCCTGGGTGCTGCGCAACCGGCTGCACGAGCCCGAGGTGTTCGTGCAACGCGCCGCGCAGCCGAGGTCCAATGCGTTCCGGATGCTCGTCGCCGACGGCCGCACCGCGCGTACGAGCGCCGGCATCGTGATCTTGTGCGCGGTTCAGAACTTCGGCTACTACGGCATTATGATCTGGCTGCCGACGTTCCTGTCGAAGCAGATGGGCTTCTCGCTGACGAAGTCGGGGCTGTGGACCGCGGCGACCGTCGTCGGGATGATGCTCGGCGTCTGGGTGTTCGGACAGCTCGCGGACCGCATCGGCCGCAAGCCGACGTTCCTGATCTATCAGCTCGGCTCGGTCGCGACCGTCATCGCCTATGCGCAGCTGTCGAATCCGACCGCGATGCTGTGGGCCGGCGCGTTGATGGGCATGTTCGTGAACGGAATGGTGGGCGGATACGGCACGCTGATGTCCGAAGGCTATCCGACCGCGGCGCGCGCGACCGCGCAGAACGTGCTGTGGAATATCGGCCGCGCGATCGGCGGCTTCGGCCCGATGACGGTCGGCGCGCTCGCCGCGCGCTACTCGTTCCAGACGGCGATTGCACTGCTTGCGGGCCTGTACGTGCTCGACATGGTCGCGACGGTGTTCCTGATTCCCGAACTGAAGGGCGTCGAACTCGAGTAGCGCACGCGCGCTAATGCGCGGCTTTTCGTGCGACGATGCGCGGCCCGCGCGCAATGTCGGTCGCGACGACGCGTATCGCGTCGATCAGCGCGCGCGCCGCCGGCGACGGCGGGCTGCCGCTGCGCGTGATCAGCCCGATGTCGCGCGTCGTATCGTGCATCGGCACGTCGAGCACCGCGAGCAACCCCGACTCGCATTCGTAATGCAATTGCTGCGCGGACAGCACCGCCAGCATGTCGCTATGCAGCAGCAGCCCGCGGATCACCGCGAGATCGGCGCTTTCGACGGTCGGCATCGGCGGCTTGAGCTTCATGCGCCGGAACAGCGCATCGAACAGGCCGCGTGCGGGCGCATGGCTGCGCGGCAGGATCCATTGCGCGGCCGCGAGGCTGCGCAGCCCGAGATTGCGCACGCGCGCGAGCGGATGATCGCGGCGCGCCAGCACGACGAGATTCTCCGACATCAATCGTTCGTTCTCGAGGTCGCCGGCCGCATCGTTCGCGCGCAACGCGCCGAGGATGAAGTCGATGTCGCCCGCGCGCACGCCCGCGACGAGCGCTTCGTACGCGCTTTCGTCGGTGATCACGCGCACTTTCGGGAAACGCGTGACGACGCGCGCGAGCGCTTCCGGCAGGATCAGCGTGCGGCCGAGCGGCAGCGCGCCGACGGTCACCACGCCCTGGATGCTGCCGTGCAATGCGGCGACGTCGTCGGCGACATGCCGCAACTCGTTCAGCGCGCGCCGCACGTGCAGCAGAAACGTTTCGCCGTCGGCCGTCAGCAGCAGGCCGCGCGGATGGCGATGAAACAGCGCGAAACCGGCGCCGCTTTCGAGAATCCGGATCGCGCTGCTGACGGCCGGCTGCGTCACGCCGAGCGCGCGGGCCGCGCTCGGCATGTGACGGTGCCGAGCGAGCGTCGAGAACAGCTGCAGCCGCCGCGTGTTCAGCAGATACGCCGGCAGCCCGCCTTCGCCGGGCGCACGGCGGCGCGACTGCCGCAACGCACACCAGTTCGCGAGTTCGCCGAGCTCGGCGAAGACGCGCTCGCTGCGTTTCAGCACCGCGCGTCCGACCGGCGTCGCGAGCATGCCGGACGGCTTGCGATCGAACAGCGGTTCGCCGAGCGCCGCTTCCACTTCCTGCACGGCACGCGTGACGGCCGATTGCGCACGAAACAGCGCGGCGGCCGCGCGGCTGACGCTGCCCGTTTCGGCAACGCGCTGGACGGCATACAGACACGCAAGGTTCGGCAGATCGTTGGAATCCATGGTCGCGGAAGTTCGATGGAGGACGGACGCGCGTCGTCGCGGCCGCGCGCCAATGACGATCGACTTTACCGGAACGGCGGCGCCCGAACTTGCGTCGTGCTTATCGACCTATCTGTTTTATTTATCGGAAATGAATCGGGCGACGGCGGCACGCGTGCCGGGCGGCGCGCGACGGCCGCGGGCGGAAGCCCTGTCCCGCGGGCCTGCGGCATGTGCGGCACGCCTGCGGCCCGCTCGCCGAACGTGTACTGCGCGCGACTTTCCGCTCAAAACCAAGGGTTTACCCCGACTGGGTGGCGACGATGCGCAATGGGTAATTTCGGCCTGGTCAGCAGCGTGAGCGCCGTTGCCGGCGACCGGGCGGGCCATCTGATCCGTTGTTCGTCCGATCGAAACGGGACATCGGGCGGCAACGGCGAGCGGCGACACGCGCGCCGCGCACCGTCCGCCGCGACGGTGGCGACGCGCACACCGCACACGCGCATCCACTCTGCCGGACCGTCGAGTCGACGATCCGCATTCGAACATCGCGAAGGAGCACACAGGCCATGGCACGGATTATCGGGGGCATCGCGGCCTCCCACACGCCCACGATCGGGTTCGCGTTCGACAAGAACAAGCGCGACGATCCGGTCTGGGCGCCGATCTTCGAGAACTTCGCGCCGCTCGCCGCATGGCTCGACGCGCAGCGCCCGGACGTGCTGCTGTTCATCTACAACGACCATGTGACGTCGTTCTTCTTCGATCACTACTCGGCATTCGCGCTCGGCGTCGGGCCGCAATGGCATCCGGCCGACGAAGGCGGCGGTGCGCGCGACCTGCCGCCGATCGCCGGCGATCCGGCGTTCGCCGCGCATATCGGCCAGTCGCTGATGGCCGACGAGTTCGACATGTCGTTCTTCCAGAACAAGCCGCTCGATCATGGCTGTTTCTCGCCGTTGTCGGTGCTGTGTCCGCATCGCCCGGACTGGCCGGTGCGCCTCGTGCCGCTGCAGATGGGCGTGCTGCAGCTGCCCGTGCCGTCCGCGCGCCGCTTCTACCGGCTCGGGCAGGCGCTGCGCCGCGCAATCGAGAGCTATCCGGAAGACCTGCGCGTCGCGATCGTCGCGACCGGCGGGCTGTCGCACCAGGTGCACGGCGAACGCGCGGGCTTCAACGATCCGGAATGGGACCGGCGCTTTCTCGATCTGTTCGAGCGCGATCCCGAACGTCTCGCCGGCATGACGCTGGCCGAATACGCGACGCTCGGCGGCTTCGAAGGCGCCGAGGTCGTGATGTGGCTCACGATGCGCGGCGCGCTGCCGGCCGGCGTCGTGTGCCGGCATCGCAGCTACTACCTGCCGTCGATGACGGGCATCGCGACCGCGATCTACGAAAGTGCGGACCCGGACGTCGACACGGCCGCCGTCGAACGGCACCGTCGGCGCATCGCGGCCGAGCTCGACGGCGTCGAGCGCCTGCCCGGCACGTATCCGTTCACGATCGCGCGTGCGGTGCGTGCTTACCGGATCAACGACTATCTGCACCGGATGATCGAGCCCGCCCATCGCGCGCAGTTCCTCGCCGACCCCGAAGCGAGCTTTGCGGCGGCGGGCCTCAGCGACGAAGAGCGCGACCTGATCCGCCGGCGCGACTGGGCCGGCCTGCTGCGCTACGGCGTGATCTTTTTCCTGCTGGAAAAACTCGGCGCGGTGACGGGCGTGTCGAACCTGCACATCTATGCGGCGATGCGCGGCGAATCGCTCGAGGATTTTCAGCGCACGCGCAATGCGCCCGGCGCGCTGTATTCGGTCGCCGGCAAGAGCGCGGGGCCGCTCGGCTGGGACGCCGGCACGGAGGGCAACGAAAGCTAGCGAATGCGCACGCGGCAACGTTTGCCGCGTGCGTCGCCGGCCTCCGCAGGAGATCGGCTCAGATAAATAGGATGGCGAAGCGAAGCACGGATCGCCGCCAAGGAGACAGGAGAAACAGGATGGCAAGTGGAAAGACAATCGACATCAAGTCGTTCATCGACGACCGGCCGGTGTCGCGCTACCAGTGGCTGCTGGTCGCGCTGTGCTGCCTCGTCGTGATTGCGGACGGGATGGATGTCGCGATCATGGGGTTCGTCGCGCCGTCGGTGATTCGCGACTGGGCGATCTCGCGTCCGGAATTCGGGCTCGTGATGAGCGCGGCGCCGATCGGCCTCGTGATCGGTGCGCTCGTCGCCGGCCCGAGCGCGGACCGGTTCGGGCGCAAGCGCGTGCTGATCGCGTCGGTGTTTCTGTTCGGTCTTTTCACGATCGCGACCGCGTATGCGGGCTCGCCGGTTCAGATGGCCGTGCTGCGGCTGCTGACCGGCATCGGGCTCGGCGCGGCGATGCCGAACACGACGACGCTGCTGTCGGAGTATGCGCCGCAGCGGATGCGGTCGCTGATGATCACGATCATGTTCACGGGCTTCAATCTCGGCTCGGCGCTGATCGGCTTCGTCGCCGGCTGGCTGATTCCGCTGCACGGCTGGCGCGCGGTGCTGCTGTTCGGCGGCGCGCTGCCGCTGCTGCTGATTCCGCTGCAACTGTGGCTGCTGCCCGAATCGGCGCGGCTGCTGGCCGTGCGCGGTGCGCCGTCTCAGCGCATCGGCGCGTTGCTGAACCGCGTCTGCGGCGCACGCTTCGACGGCAACGAGACGTTCGTCTCGAACGAGCCGCCGCTGCCGACGCGCAAGCCGATCGGCGTGCTGTTCTCGCAAGGCTATGGCGTCGTCACGGTATCGCTGTGGATCACGTACTTCATGGGACTGCTCGTGATCTATCTGCTGACCGGCTGGCTGCCGACGCTGATCAAGGACGCGGGCCTGTCGGTCAGCACGGCCGCGAACGTGACGGCGATGTTCCAGATCGGCGGGACGATCGGCGCGATCGGCGTCGGCTGGCTGATGGACAAGGTGCGGCCGGCACCCGTGATCGGCGCAGCGTATCTCGGCGGCGCGCTGTGCGTGGCCGTGCTCGCGTGGGCCGGCGCGCTGTCGTCGTCGCTCGCGCTGCTCGTGTTCGCGGCCGGCTTCTGCATGAGCGGCGCGCAGACGGGGCTGAACGCGTATGCGCCGGGCCGCTACCCGACCGTCGCGCGCGCAACCGGCGTGAGCTGGATGCTCGGCATGGGCCGCTTCGGCAGCATTTTCGGTTCGGCGATCGGCGGCGCGCTGCTCGGCCTCGGCTGGAAGTTCGACGCGATCCTGTCGATGCTCGCGGTGCCCGCCACGTTCGCGGCGATTGCGATCGTCACGACACAGCGCGCGGCCGCACGCGAACCGAAGGAAATGGAAAAACCGGCGCACTGACCGCGTCCGCGCGATCGCGCGTCCCGCGTCGCGGGACGGCGCCGACACGCGGCATCCGGCCAGCCCGTCATGCAACAGGAGTGTCAATGATCATCGATATTCACGGCCACTACACGACCGCGCCGAAGGCGCTCGAGACCTGGCGCAATCGCCAGATCGCGGCGATTCACAGCCCGTCCGAGCGGCCGAAGGTCGCGGAACTGAACATCAGCGACGACGAGCTGCGCGAATCGCTCGAGCCGAACCAGCTGCGGCTGATGCGCGAGCGCGGCCTCGACCTGACGATCTTCAGTCCGCGCGCGAGCTTCATGGCGCACCACATCGGCGACTTCGACGTGTCGAGCACGTGGGCCGCCGTCTGCAACGAGCTGTGCTACCGCGTGCACCGGCTGTACCCCGACCGCTTCGTGCCGGCGGCGATGCTGCCGCAAAGCCCCGGCGTCGACGTCGCGACCTGCATTCCGGAGCTCGTCCGGTGCGTCGAGGCGTACGGCAACGTCGCGGTCAACCTGAATCCCGATCCGTCCGGCGGCCACTGGACGAGCCCGCCGCTGTCGGACCGCTACTGGTATCCGCTGTACGAGAAGATGGTCGAGTACGACATCCCCGCGATGATCCACGTGAGCACGAGCTGCAACGCGTGCTTTCACACGACCGGCGCGCATTACCTGAACGCGGACACGACCGCGTTCATGCAGTGCCTGACGTCCGATCTGTTCAAGGACTTTCCGACGCTGCGCTTCGTGATTCCGCACGGCGGCGGTGCGGTGCCGTATCACTGGGGGCGCTTTCGCGGCCTCGCACAGGAACTGAAGAAGCCGCTGCTGACCGAGCATCTGCTGAACAACGTGTTCTTCGATACGTGCGTCTATCACCAGCCGGGTATCGATCTGCTGACCGGCGTGATTCCGGTCGACAACATCCTGTTCGCGAGCGAGATGATCGGCGCCGTTCGCGGCATCGATCCGGAGACCGGGCACTACTACGACGATACGAAGCGCTACATCGAAGCGTCGGCACTCGACGCGCAGGCGCGCTACAAGATCTACGAGGGCAATGCGCGCCGCGTGTATCCGCGCCTGGATGCGCAACTGAAAGCGAAGGGGAAGTGAAGATGAACGAACTTGGCGTGGTTTACCGCACGATCCATCGCGCGGACGCGCAGATCGCCGCACGGCTCGGCGAACTCGGTACCGCGACGGTGCACGAGGCGATGGGGCGCACGGGGCTGATGAAGCCGTACATGCGTCCGATCTATCCTCGCGCGCATGCGGCGGGCACGGCCGTAACCGTGCTGCTGCATCCGGGCGACAACTGGATGATGCATGTCGCGGCCGAACAGATCCGGCCGGGCGACGTCGTCGTCGCGGCGATCACCGCAGACTGCACGGACGGCTATTTCGGCGATTTGCTCGCGACGAGCTTCAAGGCGCGCGGCGCGCATGCGCTGATCATCGACGCGGGCGTGCGCGACGTCGCGGTGCTCGAGGCGATGCAGTTTCCGGTATGGAGCAAGGCGATCTCCGCGAAAGGCACGATCAAGGCGACGCTCGGCTCGGTGAACGTGCCGGTCGTCTGCGCGGGCGCGCTCGTGCATCCGGGCGACGTGATCGTCGCCGACGACGACGGCGTCGTCGCGGTGCCGGCCGCGCAGGCGGCCGACGTGCTCGACAAGGCGCTTGCGCGCGAAGCGAACGAGGCGAAAAAGCGCGAGACGCTCGCGTCCGGCGTGCTCGGCCTCGACATGTACGACATGCGCGAGCCGCTGCGGCAGGCCGGCCTGCGCTATATCGACTGACGCGGAGGCGACGATGGCACACGCGCCCCGCACGCCGGCCGCGATCGCCGGCATCTCGTCGATGGCGACGCGCCCGCTGCTCGCCCGGCTCGTCGAGTGCTATGCGCACGACACGGGCGGGCGCGTCGACGTCACGTCGATCGGCGGTGTCGATGCCGCGCGTCGCGTGCAGGCCGGCGAGCCGTTCGACTTCGTCGTGCTCGCAGCCGACGCGATCGAGCGGCTCGCGGCCGAGGGCCGGGTCGACATCGAAGGCCGCGTCGACGTCGCGCGCTCGGCCATCGCGGTGGCGGTGCCGGCCGGCACGCCGCGCCCCGATCTCGGCACCGAAGCCGCAGTGCGCGACGCGGTGCTGTGCGCACGCCGGATCGGCTACTCCACCGGGCCGAGCGGCGTGCATCTGAACCGCTTGTTCGCGCGCTGGGGCATCGCCGATGCGCTCGCGTCGCGCATCGTGCAGGCGCCGCCCGGCGTACCGGTCGGCTCGCTGATCGCATCCGGCGACGTCGAGCTCGGCTTTCAGCAATTGAGCGAGCTGACGAACGTCGACGGTATCGACGTCGCGGGCCTGCTTCCCGACACGATTCAGTCGATCACGGTGTTCGCGGCGGCGGTCTGCACGGCGGCGCGCGAACCGGCTTCGGCCGCGCAGTTTCTCGCCTATCTGGCGTCGCCGCACAACGATGCGGCAAAGCGCGCGTGCGGGATGGAGCCGGCGTGACGCCGTAATACGCGACCGGATGGCGGCGCGCGTCGGCTGCATCCGAGCGATAAACAGATCGGATGGCACGGCGCGCGGTTCGCAACGCAGCGATACGACGTCGCTCGTTATGCTGACCACGGAACGTCGCGCCTGTCGATGCACGGCGTTCAACCGCGTGTCGACGCTATCACGAACGGCCGTCGCGCGACACGCGCGTACGGCTCGCCAATCAAAACGACAGGAGACGGACATGGAGACGAACGGCAACGCAACGTGCGCGCGGCGCACGGGTGGACGCGAGACGGGCAGCGGAACGGAGCGGCTGCTGCGGCGGCTGGCGATCGCGATCGGATGGCTCTGCGCGGTGATGATCGGCTGGCCGCTGGCGGCGAGCGCGGCAAGTGCAGCGAGCAGCGGCGGTCTCGCGAATCTGCCGGCCGTGATGCCGGCGATGTCGTGTCAGGCGATCGCATCGCTCGACCTGAGCGGCGTGACCGATGGCCCCGTGACGATCACGTCCGCGACCGTGCTGCCCGCGGGCACGGTCGTCGGCAACAACACGCTGGCCGCGCCGATGTGCGACGTGAAGGGGACGATCGGCCCCGGCGCATCGCTGTTCGAGCTCCAGCTGCCGACGCAGGGCTGGACGCAGCGCTATCTGCAGACCGGATGCGGCGGCTTGTGCGGCAATCTGTCGGTCAACGCGCCGATGGCGTCGACCTGCGTGCCGGTGACGAACGGTACGATCGCGATGGCCGCAACCGACATGGGGCACGAAGGCGGCAACGACGGCGCCTGGGCGCTGGACCCGCGCGCGAAGCTCGACTTCGCGTATCGCGCCGAGCATGCGACCGCGCAGGTCGCGAAGGCGATCATCCAGCGCTTCTATGCGCGGCCCGCACGCTATGCGTACTTCGACGGCTGTTCGGACGGCGGCCGCGAGGCGTTGATGGAAGCGCAGCGCTACCCCGACGATTTCGACGGGATCGCCGCCGGTGCGCCCGCGAACGATCTGATCGTGCAGAACACGTTTCATCACGCGTGGCCCGCCGCCGTGAACACCGATCCGAAGACCGGCAACGCGATCCTGCTCGCCGGCAAGCTGCCGATGCTGCATGCCGCCGTGCTGAAAGCATGCGATGCGCTGGACGGTGTCGTCGACGGCGTGATCGACAATCCGCGCGCGTGCCGCTTCGATCCCGCGACGCTCGTGTGTGCAACCGGCCAGGAGAACGCGACCTGCCTGACGCCGCAGGAAGCGGCTGTCGTACGCCGGCTTCACGACGGCGCGACGACGGCCGACGGGCTGCGGCTCGAACCGTTCGTATCGCGCGAGTGGGGCTCGGAGCTGAACTGGACGCTGTTCGTGCCGGCGACGGCCACCGCGCAGAGCGGCACGATCGGCTTCGTGCTGCCGTTCCTGCGCTACCTCGACTATTACAACGCGTCGTATCCGTCCGCGACAATCGGCGATCTGAAGTTCACGCTCGCGGGTTTCCTGAAGACGGTGGTCCCCGTGTCGAACTACCTGGCCGCGACCGATCCCGACCTGAGCCGCTTCGCCGGCCGCAACGGCAAGCTGCTGCTCTGGCACGGGCTCGAGGACCAGCATATCTCGCCGCGTTCGAGCATCGAATATTACGAAGCGATGAAGCGCTACATGGGCGACGCGAACGTCGACCGCTTCGCGCGCTTCTATCTGTTCCCGGGCGTCGCGCACTGCGGCGGCGGCCAGGGGCCGAACGTGTTCGACGTGCTGACGCCGCTGATGGCGTGGACCGAGACGGGCACGACGCCGGGCCGGATCGTCGCGTCGATCGTCGACGCGAGCGGCAACACGACGCGCACGCGGCCGGTGTTTCCGTACCCGGCCACCGCGCGCTACACGGGCAGCGGCAGCACCGACGACGCGGCAAACTTCGTCGCCGACACGCCGAAGGCCGATCCGTTCGTCGACCTGCACTGGGCCGGCGAATGGCTGTACTCGCCGGGCTACGAAGCGACGTGCCGCGTGAACGGTTCGCAACTCGCGTGCACGGGCGGCAACGGCTGGCGCGCGTACCGCCCCTGATCGAACGAGCGGCGTCGATGCGCCGCTCGCCATTTCAATCCTGTCAGACAAAACCAACGAAGGAGACATATCGATGAAGAAGCAGGCATGGCGGACGGCGCTGACGTCCGGCGTCGCGTTCGCGGTCGCTGCCCCGGCATTCGCGCAAAGCAGCGTCACGCTGTACGGGATCGTCGACAACGGCATCGGCTACCAGAGCAGCGCGACGACGGTCGGCTCGACGTCCGGCGGCAAGTCGCTCGTCAAGATGAATCAGGGCGTGTGGGCCGGCAGCCGGTTCGGCCTGAAGGGCACGGAGGATCTCGGCGGCGGCACGAAGGCGATCTTCACGCTCGAATCCGGATTCAATTCGGGCACCGGCGCCGCGCAGTACACCGACGCGATGTTCGGCCGGCAGGCGTGGGTCGGGCTCACCAACGCGACGTACGGCACGCTGACCGCCGGGCGGCAGTACGCGTCGTACTACCAGACGATGGCGCCGTTCAGCCCGATCACGTGGATCACGGGCTACTACGGCGCGCACCCGGGCGACGTCGACGGGCTCGACACCATCTACCGTGCGAACAACACGATCGAATACACGTCGCCGAAATGGTACGGCCTGACGCTGAGCGGCTCGTACTCGCTCGGCGGCGTCGCGGGCAGCACGAACGCCGGCTCGACCTGGGCGGCCGGCATTCAGTATGCGGCCGGCCCGCTCGGCGTCGGCGTCGCGTTCGAGCGCGTCAACAACTCGAATACCGCGGGCGGCGCGTGGGGCGCGAATTCGACGACGTCGAACGGCGGCTCGCAGATCGGCGTGTCGGCGGTTACGAACGGCTATCAGACGGCGAAGGCGCAGCAGCGCTTCGCGGCCGGCCTCAGCTACCGGTTCAGCGACGCGTGGGATGCAACGGCGACGTACACGAACACGCAGTACCTTCCGGGCGCCGCATCGAAGTTCTTCAATACGGCGATCTTCAATACGGCGGGCGCGGTGCTGCACTGGAAGCCGTCGGCGGTGTGGGATTTCGGTGCGGGCTATGCGTATACGCGCGCGACGGAATCGAACGGCATCACCGATAGCGCGCAATATCATCAGTTCAACCTGTCGCAGTACTACTCGCTGTCGAAGCGCACCGGGCTGTATCTGCTCGAAGCGTATCAGCATGCGAAGGGCAAGACGCTCGGTACGAACGGCGCCGGCAATATCGTCAATGCGACCGCGACGCTCGGCGACGGGCTGAACACGGCGCCGTCGTCGACCGGCAATCAGTTCGCGTTCGGTGCCGGGATCATTCACCGGTTCTGAGACGAACGGGAAGCAACGCCGATTTCATGGAGGGGCGTGAACGGGCCGACAGGCCCGTTTTTCATGGTCGTGCGACTGCTGCGCGCATTCGGCCGATCGCCCGGTATGGAACGCGCGTTCAGAACGAATGCGTGATCCCAACATGCGCGAGCAACTGCGACCTGCCCGACGACGGCCCGTTCGGATAGGTCGCGGCCGTCGCGCCGTTGCCCGACGCGAGCTGCCACGTCAGCGTCGCCTGCAGCTGCGTGCGTTTCGACAGCGAATACAGGTTGCCGGCTTCCAACGTGTTCCAGTGCATGCGTTCCATGCGCGAATACGTGTAGTCGAGCGTGACGGCCTCCGCCGCCGTGAACTGATAGAGCGTGCCCGCATCGATGTTCTGCATGTGCGTGGCCGCCCGCGCAGCCTTGATGTCGGTACGCGTGTACAGCAAGTTGATCGTCCACGGCTGCACGACCCGGTATGTGAGTCCGATGCCGAGATTGTCGACCGCGTTGGACTGGAACGTCTGCTGCGCCGACAGCGTCTGCCCGAGAAAGCGTGTCCAGCCGAAGTAGTTGTAGAGATCGAGCACGCGGCGCTTGCTCGTCATGTAGGTGACGCCGGCCGACAGCGGTCCGCGATCGTACGTTGCGTACGCGCCCGCGCTGTGCCCGCTCGCATCCGAGCCCGCAAAGCCGTATAGCGCGCCGACCCGCACGCCGTACCAGTCGGGGCTGCGGTACTTGACGGCGTTCTCGATCTGGTAGCCGTTGGTCAGGCTGTCCAGATTGCCCGCATGGAACGAGTACAGGCTGCGGTTCCAGAACGCATTCGAATAGCGGATCGCGACGTCGTCCATCAGATCGGACTGGCGGCCGAGCGTCAGTGTGCCGAGCGGCCCGTCGAGGCCGACGTAGGCCTGCCGGTCGAACAGCGTATTGGTCTTGATCAGTGCGCCCGTGTTGACGTTGAAGCCGCTCTCGAGCGCGAACACGGCGCGATAGCCGCCGCCGAGATCCTCGTTGCCGCGCAACCCCCACCGCGTCGGCGAACCGATGCCCGAGGCGGTGCCCCACGACGAACCGCCACGCTTGTTGCTGATGTACGTGATGCCGGAATCGACCTGCCCCCATAACGTCAACGCGCTGCTTTGCCCATGGGCGAGCGAAACCAGCGAGACGCCGCAGCCGGCGATCAGAAGCGTGCGAGGCAGGATTTTCATGTGTCGGATTTCGGAAGTGGAGTGAGGGCAGATCTGTGTCTAATTGACCATAGGTGGTCGTTTCGTTATTACGTGGAAAAATCATAGGACTGCCGCTCGACGCCGTGCAAGCGGAAAAATACTCAGGTGCTGCTTGACCGGCATTTTTGACCACGCGATGATCGCGGCTCCGATGGTCGAAATGTCCATATATGGTCATTCAAGAGCCAAGCCGACGACACCGACGAGAGACGACCGAATGCCTGACACCGCTGCCCGGAAACCCACGCGCGTCCGCTTCCTGATGCTGTTTCTCGTGTTCGTCGGCACCGTCGTCAACTATGTCGACCGCGCGAACCTGTCGGTCGCCGCGCCGCTGCTCAAGCACGAGTTCGGGCTCGACCCGGTGGCGATCGGCGTGCTGTTCTCCGCGTATTCGTGGACGTACGTGCTGGCGAACCTGCCCGGCGGCTGGGTCGTCGATCGCTTCGGCTCGCGCGCGATGTATGCGCTGGCGCTGCTGATCTGGTCAAGCTTCACGTTCCTGCAGGGCTTCGCCGGCCGCTTCGCGACGCTGTTCGGGCTGCGGCTCGGCGTCGGCGTCGCCGAGGCGCCGACCTTCCCGATCAACAACCGCGTCGTGTCGATCTGGTTCGCGCAGCGCGAACGCGGCAGCGCGACGAGCGTCTATCTGGTCGGCCAGTACATCGGCATGGCGGCGCTGACACCGGTGCTGTTCTGGATCGCCGGCACGTTCGGCTGGCGCGCGATCTTCTTCGCGACGGGCCTCGTCGGCATCGTGTGGGCCGGCATCTGGTATCTGCTGTACCGCGATCCCGAGCAATGCCGATGGGTGAACCAGGCCGAGCTCGATCACATCCGGCGCGGCGGCGCCGTCGTCGAGACCGGCAAGCCCGCGCGCGGCGAACCGTTTCCATGGCGCAAGCTCGCGATCGTGTTCAGCAACCGGCAGATCGTCGCGATCTGCGCGGGCAAGTTCGCCTCGCTGTCGTCGCTGTACTTTTTCCTCACCTGGTTCCCGAGCTACCTGATCAGCGAGCGGCACATGACGGTGCTCAAGGCAGGCGGCGTCGCCTCGGTGCCGTTCGTGGCCGCGTCGATCGGCGTACTCGCCGGTGGTGCGCTATCGGACTGGCTGCTGCGACGCGGCGCGAGCGTCGGCACCGCGCGCAAGACGCCGATCATCACGGGCCTGCTGCTGGTGCCGACGATGACGCTGACGGTGCTGACCGACACGAACTGGATCGTGATCGCGATCATGTCGTTCGCGTTTTTCGCGCAGGGCGTCGCGTCCGCGTCGTGGTCGCTGATCGGCGACATCGCGCCGCGCAGCATGCTCGGCATCACGGGCGGCGCGGTCAACTTCGTCGGCAACCTGTCTGGTATCGTTACGCCGATCGCCATCGGCTTCATCGTCCGCGAGACGGGTTCGTTCGGGTGGGCGCTCGGGTTGATCAGCGTGTTCGCGGTGATCGGCGCGCTGTGCTACACGTTCCTGCTCGGCGAGGTCAAACGCATCGACCTCGATCCGCCCGAACGCGGCGGCCGCTCGCCCGAACCGCTGAAGTCGACCGTGCAAGACTGACACGCCAGCCCACGATGAATCCGGATACACCCGATACACCCGATACGACCGGCACGCCTGCCGACGACGAGACTTACCTGGTACCCGCGCTGGAGCGCGGCCTCAGGGTGCTCGAACTGTTCAATGCGCGCGAGCCGGTGCTGACGCCCAACGTGATCGCGCAGCGCCTCGGCCTGCCGCGTACGACCGCGCTGCGTCTCGTGCAGACGCTGCATACGCTCGGCTACCTCGAACGTGCGAATCGCGACCGCGACTACCGGCTCGGCGCGCGCGTGATGAAGCTCGGCTTCGACTATCTGAGTTCGCTCGCGCTGACCGATATCGGCACGCCGGTGATCGAGCGGCTGCGCGACGAGACCGGTTTCGCGAGTCATCTGGTCGTGCGCGACGGACGCGACGTCGTGTTCGTCGCCAAGGCGTGGACGCAGGATTCCGTGATGAGCGCGATCAAGGTCAATATCGGCACGCGGATTCCGGCGCATGCGTCGGTGCACGGCCATGTGCTGCTCGGCGATCTCGATCTGGCGGAGCTCGAAGCGCTGTTTCCCGAACCGATGCTGCCGACCTACACGCCGCATACGCCGCGCACGGCCGCCGAAGTCCATGCGCGTGCGCAGAAATACGCGGCGGAAGGCTATGCGCTGAGCGAGTCGTCGTTCGAGCCCGGCATTTCGGTGATCAGCGCGCCCGTGCGCGACGGCAGCGGGTTGATCGTCGCCGCGGTCACGCTGACGGTCGCGCGGCCTTTCCTCGAGAAGTCGATGCTCGACCAAGGGCTCGTCGGCAAGGTGCTGAAGGCCGCCGGCGAACTGTCCGAGCGGTTGAACTACCGCGCGCCGGAGCCCGCAGGCACGTGCGACTGACGCGTTACGCGCACGGCAGGAAACCGCCGCACCTCACCGGTTCGGACTGACGAGCCGCCGCGCGGCGGCCAGGCATCGCCGCTCGTCGCCGGGCCGGCCGATCAACTGCACGCCCGCCGGCAGCTCGCCCTTCGCGTGGCACGGCGCGCTGACCACGGGCAGCCCGGCAAACGAGATCGGTTGCGTGAACATGCCGAGCGTCGTCTTCGGATCGAGCGCCTCGCCGTTGACGTCGACCGTTGCATCGGAGAAGCGCGGCGCGACATACGGCGTTGCCGGCGCGATCAGGATGTCGAAGCGTTCGAACAGTGCAGCCAGGCGTGCCTGCCACTCGGCGCGATGGGCGAGCGCGTCGGCGTACGCGGCATCGCCGATGGCGAGCCCGGTGCGAATACGCTCGCGCAGATGCGCGGACACGCGCGACGCGTCGGCATCGAGCAGCGCGCGATGACGGCGCGCGACCTCGAAGTTCGACACGAGGCGCGCACTCGCGCGGATCGGCTCGAGCACCGATTCATCGATCGGCACGGCCTGCACATGGTCGTGTTGCGCGAAGCACGCGCTCGCTCGCTCGACCGCACGGCGCACCTGCGCATCCGCCCGGCGTTCGAATTCCCCGGTGAGCACGCCGACGCGCAGCGGCGCGTGGCCGATCGGTGCGTCGTCGCGGCTCGTACAGGACAACGCGTCGTAAAGCGCGCAAAGATCGTCGAGGTTCGCCGCGAACCCGCCGGCCGCGTCGAGCGAAGACGCATACGGCACGCAACCGTCCATCGACAGCCGCCCGTGCGTCGGCTTGATCGCCCATACGCCGCACAGCGCAGCGGGTGCGCGAATCGAGCCGTTCGTGTCGCTGCCGAGCGCGAGCGGCACGTGGCCGGCAGCCACTGCGGCCGCCGATCCGCTCGACGAGCCGCCGGTCATGCGTGAAGCGTCGGCCGGCAGGCGCACCGCACCGAAATGCGGATTGACGCCGGTCGCGCCGCACGCGAATTCGTCCATATGCGTTGCGGCGACCGGCACCGCGCCGGCCTGCACGAGGCGATCGACCATGGACGCGTCGCAGCGCGCCGCAGGCGCGCGAAGCCGGGTCGGCGAACCTGCGACGGTCGCATAGCCGGCGACGTCGAAATTGCTCTTCACGACGAACGGCACACCGGCGAGCGGCCCGGCGTCGCGGCCGGCGCGCACGCACGCGTCGACGCGCGCCGCCGCCTCGAGCGCACGTGTATCGAAGCACATGCTGATCGCGTTGAACTGCGCATGGCGCGTGCCGATGTCGTCGAGCGCCTGCCGGGCGACCTGGACGGCACTCAGCCGGCCCGTCCGAACCGCCCACGCGATGCCGAGTGCGTCGCGCATGTCGATCGTATCGGTCGGCATGATCAGGCGCGGCCGATGAAGCGGCGCGGGATCGACAGGATCAGCGCAGCCGCACCGAACAGCGTGAGCGCGAGCAGCGCGACACCGATCTCGGTGCTGCCCGTCATCGCCTTCAGATAGCCCATGATCGACGGCCCGACGAAGCCTGCCACGGCCGCGCCGATGTTGACGAGCCCCGCGCCGCCCGCGGCGGCCTCGCCGGCGAGAATGCGCGACGGCAGGCTCCAGAACATCGCGAGCGTGCTCATGATGCCGGCCACGCCGACGGTCAGGCACACGACCGCGAGCAGCGGGTGCGCACGCATGCCGACGCTCGCGAGCAGCGCGACGCCGCCGACGATGACGGGCGCGGCGGTGTGCCAGCGGCGCTCGCCGGTGCGTACCGAATGCTGCGCGTTGAGCACCATCGCGATCGAGGCGACGAGATACGGGACCGCGCTGACGACGCCGACCGCGAAGTTGCTGAGCGAGCCGAGCGCCTTGATCATCGTCGGCATCCAGAAAATCAGCCCGTAGTTGCCGACGTTGTAGAGGAACGACGTCGCGAACAGTAGCCACAGCGTCGGCTCGCGCAGCGCGGCGCCGAGGTGGGCGCGCTTGCCTTCGGTTTCCTGCGCCATCTCCGCGTGGATCATCCGCTTCTCGGCGTCGGTCAGCCAGCGCGCGTCATCGATGCGCTCGGTGACCGACGCGAGCAGATAGAGGCCGAGCAGCACGGCCGGCAGGCCTTCGAGCAGGAACATCCATTGCCAGCCGCGCAGCCCGAAGCCGCCGTGCGTCGCGTCCATGATCCAGCCCGACAGCGGGCCGCCGATCACGACGCCGAGCGGCATCGCGAGAAACAGCAGCGCCATCACGCGCGACAGGCGTCGCGACGGAAACCACACGCTGAAATAGGCGATCACCGCCGGGAAGAAGCTCGCTTCGGTCACGCCGAGCAGGAAACGCAGCACGTAGAAGCTGGTCTGGCCGGTCGTCGCGAGCGTGCCGATCGACACGGCGCCCCACGCGAGCATCGAACCGGCGATGCATTTCTTCACGCCGATGCGCTGCACGAGCCAGCCGGCCGGCACCTGCAGCAGCAGATAGCCGACGAAGAACAGCCCGGCGCCGACGCCGTATGCGGCTTCGGACAGGTGCAGGTCGGCCGCCATCTGCAGCTTCGCGAAGCCGACGTTGACGCGGTCGAGATAGCCGAAGAAGTAGCACACGAGAATCAGCGGAATGATGCGTTGCGTGAGCTTGCCGTAAAGGGCGTCGATATCGGCGGCGGTGCCGGCATCGCGTTCGGATGGCATGTCGTGCATCCGTGCCGTGTCGTTGGTGCTTGCCATGATCAGTTCCCCGCGAGGCGGTCGTTGTGGCGAATCGGCGTGGCGGCCTGACGGCGCAGCGCGCGGCCCGGGCGTGCGCCGGTGTGCTGCCCATGCGCGAGCACCGCGCGGCCGTTGACGAAAACATGGTCGATGCCTTCCGGGCGCAGTGTGGGATGCTCGAAGGTCGCGCGATCCAGCACGCGCTCGGGGTCGAACACGACGAGGTCGGCGCAGTGACCGACTTTCAGCTCGCCGCGCCCGGCGAGACCGAATTGCGCGGCGGTGAGTCCCGTCATCTTGTGCACCGCCGTCTCCAGCGGAAAGAGTCCGCGCCGCCGCGAGAATTCGCCGAGCACGCGCGGGAAGGTGCCCCACAGGCGCGGGTGCGGGCGCGTGTCGTTCGGCAGGCCGTCCGAGCCGACCATCGTCAGGTCGTGCCGGAAGATGCGCTCGACGTCGCCTTCGTCCATCACGAAGTAGATCGCGCCGGCCGGGCGCAGCGCGTCGATCGCCGCGTCGACGGAATCGCCGAACAGCGGCAGCAGTTCGTGGAAATCGCGGCCGGCCAGCTCCGGATGCGGCTTCGACCATGCGAGCATCACGCGCGACGACTGGCGGATGCGATCCGCACGCAGCATCGTCGACGTGGCCGTGTACGGATGGCAGTCGAGGCACAGCGGCTGCAGCGCGCGTTGCGCGTCGATGCGCGCGAGCGTCTCGACCGAGCGCCCGTGGTTTTCCTTGCCGGCGACCTTGTGATGCGACAGCACGACACGCACGCCGAGCGCGCGGCCGATCGCGAAGGCCTCGTCGAGCGATGCGAGGATCTGCGCGGTCTCGTCGCGCAGGTGCGTCGCGAATACGCCGCCGGTGTCGCGCAGCGGCGCGCACACGTCGATCAGCTCGGCCTGCGTCGCGGCGGCGGCGGGCGGGTAGAACGTGCCCGACGACACGCCGAACGCGCCTGCGGCCATTGCCTCGCGCACGTCGGCGCGCATCGCGGCGATCTCCGCCGTATTGGCTTCGCGCTGCAGATCGGCGACGTGACGCACGCGCAAGGTCGAGTGGCCGACCAGCGCGGCCGTGTTGACCGCGGCGGGCGTCGCGTCGAGCGCGTCGAGATAGGCGGCGAAGCTCGGAAAGCGGAACCGCTGCCATGCGCCGAGCAGGTCGAGCGGCTGCGGCACCTCGTGCTCGGCCAGCAGCGGCGCGAGGCTGATCCCGCAGTTGCCGGCGACGACGGTCGTCACGCCTTGCGCGACCTTCGGCTCGACATCGGGATCGGTCAGCACGAACGCGTCGTCGTGCGTGTGGCTGTCGATGAAACCGGGCGCGACGATGCGGCCCGAGACGTCGATGACCTGATCGGCCCACGCGTGCGACAGGTCGCCGATCGCGGCGATGTGCGCGCCGCTCACGCCAAGATCGGCGCCAAAGCGGGCGGCGCCGGTCCCGTCGATCAGTTCGCCGTGGCGCAGGATGACGTCGAAATGCATGGTGGCTCCTTGCTGCAGCCGGGCCGTGGGGTGGGCCGGTACTGTCTGCCACTTATCGTCTGCGGCCAATTTCCGGCCGTCCAATGCGAGTCTGCTCGCGATTCATGCGCGAACGCTATCAAACCGGCATGCGCATCGCTTATTCCCGCGCGGCGGCGGCCTTGACCAGCGCGCACAGATCGCTCGCCATGCTCGACATCGACACCGCGCGATGCCGGACGATGCCGACCGTGCGCGAGATGACGGGGCTCGTGATCGGCACCGCACGCACGTCGGGCGACGCGAGCATGCCGATGCCGTCGACCGCGCTGCGCGGCAGGATCGCGCAGCCCACACCGGCCGCGACGAGTGCCGCGACGCACGAGATGTGCTCGACTTCGTAGAACCAGCGCAGGCGCACGGCTTCCTGTCCCATTAGCATTTCGAGCAGCAGCCGGTTGCCGCTGTCGCGCCCGCCGATTACGAGGCGCGCGTGGCGCAGCTCGGCGAGCGTCACGCCCTCGAGCTGTGCGAGCGGGTCGTCGCGATGCACGGCCAGCACGTAGCGATCGGGAAACAGCGGCTCGAACAGCAGGTCCTCGTCGTCGCCGGGATGCAGGCTCACACCAAACTCCGCGATGCCCGCGCGCACCTGCGACAGCACGAAGTCGTGATTGCCGTCGAGGATCTGCACGCCGATCAGCGGATATTTCTCTGCATACTGAAGCAGCACCTTCGGCAGCAGCTGCGCGACGACGGTCGGAATGCTCGAGACGCGCACCTTGCCGTAGCGCTTCTCCGCGATTTCCTGGATCGACGACAGCATCATCCCGAGCTGCGCGATCTGCTCGCGCGCCATCGGCAGGAACTGGCGGCCCACGCCGGTGAGCGTCACGCTGCGCGTCGTGCGCTGGAACAACTCGACGCCGAGCGCCTGCTCCAGTTTCTGGATGCGACGGGAAAGCCCCGGCTGCGTGAGGTGCAGCTTCTCCGCCGCACGATGGAACGTCCCCAGTTCCGCGACGGCGACAAACGCTTCGAGTTCCGAGTTTTCTACTTTCATGGCGCTTCCGCATCAATTCCAAACGGGTCGTCATTGGACGACGGATTTTGATACGCCGACCATTGTCACCGAAAAATATTCGCGGGGCCGTGCAGCGCCGTGCCGGCAGCGATGCGAGAAACCTCCACAACCATCAAGCGAGCTCGCGCGACCATGAGCTCAGTCCATCGATTCGCATTCCAAAATCACGTTTGCGACGATGCATGGCGTCGATGAAGCGCATCGTGTGCGTCGTCAGTTGCCGTCCGATGTCGGTGCCGCGCCATGCGTCATTCACGCCGAGCCGGGCAGGGGGGGGCGACGTCCGTCATTCGTGCGCGGCCATAGCGCAGCCTTTGATCGGGAGCATGGCCGCGAACTCGGCAAGCCCGGTTGCGCCCCTTTTCTTGAAAAAAGCGTCGAATGACCGGTGTGAGAATCGGTGGTGCGTCCTGGCAACGTTGTTGTGTGAGTGTGTCTACTTAAAGCGCTTCGACGCGATTCGAGGCACACTTGCGCTCAGGATCTATCGCGCTTGGATCCGAAGAATCGATGGGCACGCAATGGAGGGTGGCATGAACGGACTGCAGTCATCGGCGGCCATGCTGTGTGTCGGATGCGCCATCGTCTGCGGCGCTGCGTATGGCGCGGGCGGCGGGGACGCGTCGCCATGTCGTGCGGCGAACGCTGCGCCGCCGGGTATGCAGCCGATGTTGCCGGATCGACAGGGCGCGTCGATGATCGCCGACACGACGGTTCGCAGCTTTTCGACGCAGGGATGCGCCGGCGCCGTGCTGAAGGGCGAGCGGGGAACGGCGACGGTCGACGGGGACAAGATCGAATTGAAGCAGGGCACGGTGTACGTGAACGGCATTTCGTACGGGGCCGTGACGCCCGCGCAAACGGTCGAATACGACGTCGCGCGAGGGGCGCGCACGTTGAGGGTGGATGGGGAAGTGCGCACGCCGGCGCGATGATGGGCGGGCCTGCGTTGTGCAACTGACGGCGATCGACCGGCTTGAAGATCGACCGCGTAGTCATCGATTGCCCGCGCAGACCGTGGATCGGACAAATCGATGCCGACACGCGCAACGGAAAGCGGCAACCGCTCGACACCCCCGACGAGCCCGACGAGGCGCGCGTTTTCAACCGGATCGCCAAGGTCGGCAACGCTTCCTGCGAGCGGGATGCTCGCCGCCCCGCGATTATCCACGATTCGTGCAAGACGAATCCCCGGTTGAGCGGATTATCCGCGCCGCGCTTTCCGGCATCCTGTCGTCCATGCGTTGCGTGCACCCGCGCATGTCGCGCGCACGCCGACCGAGCGCCGCACACCGGCGCATCGAAGCAGACGCAAGACGTACCGACGACACACAGGTAGAACCGGAAATGACCCAGACATTCAAGATCGCCGCGATCGCCGGCGACGGCATCGGCCAGGAAGTGATGCCCGAAGGCGTGCGCGTGTTGCAAGCGGCATGCGCGAAGTTCGGCCTGAACCTCGAGTTCACGCATTTCGAGTGGGCAAGCTGCGACTACTACCTGCAGCACGGCAAGATGATGCCGGACGACTGGTTCGAAACGCTGCGCGGCTACGATGCGATCTACTTCGGCGCAGTCGGCTGGCCCGACAAGGTGCCCGACCATATTTCGCTGTGGGGTTCGCTGCTGAAGTTCCGCCGCGAATTCGACCAGTACGTGAACCTGCGTCCCGTGCGCCTGCTGCCCGGCGTGCCGTGCCCGCTCGCGAATCGCAAGCCCGGCGACATCGATTTCTATGTGGTGCGCGAGAACACCGAAGGCGAATACACGTCGGTCGGTGGCAGGATGTTCGAAGGCACCGATCGTGAATTCGTGCTGCAGGAGTCGGTGTTCACGCGTCACGGCGTCGACCGCATCCTCAAGTACGCGTTCGAGCTGGCGAATACGCGTGCGCGCAAGAAGCTCACGGCGGCGACCAAGTCGAACGGCATCGCGGTCAGCATGCCGTACTGGGACGAGCGCGTCGCCGCGATCGCGGCCGGCTATCCGGACATCGCGTGGGACAAGCAGCACATCGACATTCTGTCGGCGCGCTTCGTGCTGCAGCCGGATCGCTTCGACGTGGTCGTCGCCTCGAACCTGTTCGGCGACATCCTGTCGGATCTCGGTCCTGCATGCACGGGCACGATCGGTCTTGCCGCATCGGCAAACCTGAATCCGGAGCGCATCTTCCCGTCGCTGTTCGAGCCCGTGCACGGCTCGGCACCGGACATCTTCGGCAAGAACATCGCCAACCCGATCGCGATGATCTGGTCCGGCGCGATGATGCTGGATTTCCTCGGCGATGGCGACGCACGCTTCAAGGACGCGCACGACGCCATCATGCGCGCGATCGAGACGGTGCTCGTGAGCGGGCCGCGCACGCCCGACATGGGCGGCACGGCCGATACGACGGCGCTCGGCAAGGCGGTCGCGGCCGCACTCTGACGCTGGCCGTACGCGACGCGAGATGCGCGGGCAGACGGACGTCAGTGCGGCGTGGTCGCCGCGGCCGGTTGCGCGGCGAAAGCCATCGCGTCGGCGGGTTCCGCTGCGCGGCACATGGCCGTCACCCGCACGCCGTCGCCTTCGTCGTCGGGGCGCGCGTGGCCCTGCTCGAGCATCAGCCGCACGGTGCCGTCGGGCAGCAGTGCGCGATACAACGCGCGATAGTCGCCGTGCTTCGCCATCGCTTCCTGCAGTGCGGCATCGCGCGCGGCGCGATCGTCCGGATGCACGCGTGCCTGCACTTGCGCATGACGATGCGGCGCATCGTCACGCTCGACGCCGAACAGCCGGCACCATTCGTCCGAGACCATCACTTCATCCGGTGCCTGCCGCCATTGCCACGCCCCGCGCCCGGCCAGGCGCTCGGCGTCGGCGAGCAGCGCGATCTGCGCACGCAGCTGCTGTTCCAGCGACTTGCGCGCGCTGATGTCGATCGTCGTGCCGACCATCCGCGTCGGCCGGCCCGCATCGTCGACGAGCGTCGCGGTGCGCGATTCGATCCAGCGCACGGTGCCGTCCGGCAGCACGATCCGGAACTCCCACACGTACGGCTTGCGTGCGTCGATCGCTTCCCGCAGCGCGCGGCTGTTGAGCCAGCTGCGCTCGTCGGGATGCAGGATGTCCCAGAACTCCTCGTTGCTATGGATTTCGCGGCCGTACAGCTTCGCGCAGTTGTCGGAATAGATCAGCTCGTCGGACACGAGATTCCATTCCCAGGTGACGATGCCGGCCGCTTCCTGCGCGTGCTTCATGCGCGCTTCGCTCGACACGATTTCGGCGGTATAGCGGCGGCGCAGGTCGGTCATCGGCAGTTCGGGCTGCGCGCCGATGCCGAGATCCTTCACCGCGTCGTCGCCGTAGCGCAGCCAGACCCAATTGACGTCGAGGAACGCGGCGAGCTTGCGCAGGTTGGAATAGTCGATCTCGCCGCCGCGCGTCCACTTGTGCACGGCCGGCCGCGAAATGCCGACCGCGTCGGCCACCTGCTGCAGGCTCAGCTTCTTGTGCTCGAGGAGCACCTTGAGACGGAACGCGAACGTATCCTCGGACATCCATTCCTCTTTCTGACGGCGGCGCGCGGCCAGGCGACAAGGCGGCATCGGCCGCGGCGCGCGAGGGGCGGGCCGCGGGCGATGCCGCCGCGTCGAAAAGGAACGGCGCGCCGGGGTTCCTGTATCCGGCGTAGTTTACCGGATACGGCGCGCGGGAAAATTTACAGGTCGATCACGAGGCGCGGCGTGCGCGCACGCGAGACGCACAGCAGGATCGTCTTCTGCGCGGCCTTTTCGTCGTCGTCGAGATACTGGTCGCGGTGATCGGCCTCGCCTTCGAGGATCGCGACCTCGCAGGTACCGCACACGCCTTCGCGGCACAGCGAGTCGATCTTTACGCCGGCGCGCTCGATCGCCTGCAGGATCGTCGTGTCCTCGGGCACCTCGAGCTCGATGCCCGAGCGCGCGAGCACGACGGTGAAGGCCTGGCCGGCCGTATCGGTCGCGGCGAACTGTTCGGCATGGAGCTGCGACTTCGGCCAGCCGAGCAGCGCGGCATTCGCATAGACGGCGTCGTTCAGGCCTTGCGGTCCGCACACGTAGACGTGCGCGTCGGCGGGCAGCGTCTTGAACAGACGCATCAGATCGAGGCGCTGGCCGAGGCTGTCGACGTAGGTATGCACGTTCGCCGCATGCGGGCCGGCCTTCAGCTCGTCGACGAACGCGCCGTGTTCGGGGCTGCGGTACGCGTAGTGCAGTTCGAGCTCGACATCGCCGCCGGGCGCATGCTCGGCGAGTTGCGCAAGGAACGGCGTGATGCCGATGCCGCCGGCGATGAACACATGGCGGCGTGCGTTGCGCGCGAGTTCGAACAGGTTCGCGGGCGAGCCGATCGCGAGCCGCGTCCCGGCCGCGACATGCTCGTGCATGAACGCCGAACCGCCGCGCGACGCTTCCTCGCGACGCACCGCGATCTGGTATTGGCGCGTGTCGTGCGGCGAGCTCAGCAGCGAGTACGCGTTGTGGTGCCACCGCTCGCCGTTTTGCATCGACACGAGCACGTGGGCGCCGCCGCTGAACGGCGGCAACGGCGCGCCGTCGGGCAGCGCGAGCGTGAAGCGCTTGATCAGCGGGGTCAGGGTTTCGACGGCGACAACGTCGACGAAGATCGATTCACGGGCGTTCATCAGGCATTCCTTTGCCGGCGGGTAAAGCAGGGATTCGGTACAGCAGAAAAAGGCGCGCGACCGAAGCGCGCGCCCGTCACGGAGATCAGGCGCTCACGCCGCCCATGCACAGGTATTTGATCGACAGGAAATCCTCGATCCCGTACTTGGAGCCTTCGCGTCCGATGCCCGATTGCTTGACGCCGCCGAACGGCGCCACTTCGTTCGAAATCAACCCGCTGTTGATGCCGACGATCCCGTATTCGAGCTGCTCGGCCACGCGCCACACGCGGCCGATGTCGCGGCTGTAGAAGTACGCGGCGAGGCCGTAGATCGAGTCGTTCGCGAGACGCACGACTTCGTCGTCGCTCGTGAAGCGCACGATCGGCGCAACAGGTCCGAAGATTTCCTCGCTCAGCACGGCCATCCCGGGCTTCGCGTCCGCAAGCACGGTGGGCGCGTAGAAGTTGCCGCCGCGCGCGTGCGGTGCGCCGCCCACCAGCACGCGCGCACCTTGCGCGACCGCGTCGCGTACGAGGCCGTCGACCTTGTCGCGCGCGGCTTCGTTGATCAGCGGGCCGATGTTGACGCCGGCGTCGAAACCGTCGCCGACATGGAACGCCGCGACGCGCTCCGCGAAGCGGCGGCAGAATTCGTCGTACACGGCGTCGTGCACGAAGAAGCGGTTCGCGCACACGCAGGTCTGGCCCGCGTTGCGGTACTTCGACAGCAGCGCGCCTTCGACCGCGCGCTCGAGATCGGCATCGTCGAACACGATGAACGGCGCGTTGCCGCCCAGTTCGAGCGACATCTTCTTCACGGTATCCGAGCACTGGCGCATCAGCAGCCGGCCGACTTCGGTCGACCCGGTGAAGGTCAGCTTCTTGACGAGCGGGCTCGAGGTCATTTCCGCGCCGATCTCGCGCGACTTGCCGGTCACGACGTTGACGACGCCGGCCGGAATGCCGGCTTCCTCGGCGAGCGCCGCGAGCGCGAACGCGGACAGCGGCGTCTCGTTCGCGGGCTTGATCACGATCGTGCAGCCGGCCGCGAGCGCGGGGGCGGCCTTGCGCGTGATCATCGCCGCGGGGAAATTCCACGGCGTGATCGCCGCGCAGACGCCGACCGGTTCCTTCGTCACGACGAGGCGCTGATCGGGGTTCGGACTCGGGATCACGTCGCCGTCGATACGCTTGGCCTGCTCGGCGAACCATTCGACGAACGATGCCGCATAGGCGATCTCGCCGCGCGCTTCGGCGAGCGGCTTGCCCTGCTCGCGCGTCATCAGCGCCGCGAGCTCTTCCTGGCGCGCCATGATGAGCTCGAACCAGTTGCGCAGCAGGCGCGCGCGCTCCTTCGCGGTGGTCTTGCGCCACGTCGCGAACGCCGTATGCGCGGCCTCGATCGCGGCGCGCGCCTCGCCGGCGCCCATGTTCGGCACGCGTGCGATCCGCTCGCCGGTCGACGGATTGGTGACGTCGAGCACCGCGCCGTCGTGGGCGCCGCGCCACGCGCCGGCAATGTAGGCCTGCTCGCGCAGCAGGCTCGGTGATTGAAGGGCAGTCATGTTATGTCGTCCTGGTGCGGGGTGTCAGTCCTGATACTTTTGTGCGAGCAGATGATGGAAGTGCGCGATGCCGTGTTCGCTGATGCCGCTGCGTCGCTGGTCGACCATGATCCGGCCCTGGCCGCGATAGCCGCGCGACTTCAGCCCCTTCTGCACGCTCTCGACGAGGCGCAGGTCTTCCGGACGGAACACGTTGCGGTACCACTCGATCAGGTTCTTCTGATAGTCGGTCAGCTCTTCGTTCAGGAAATAGATGTCGTAGTGCTGCAGCGTCACTTCGGCGTTGACCGGGAATTCATAGATCACCGTCATGAAATCCGCGCCCGGCGGCACGTTGAACATCGTGCACGGCCACGCCCAGAAGCCCTGGAAGCTCGCGTCCTTGATCGACGGGTCGAGCTTGAACGAACGCTCCGACGATTCCGCGTGTCCGAACTGCAGCGTCCAGTTGCCGTGCAGCGTGTGCGTGTACTGGTCGATCTTCACCGAGTCGGAGAAGCCGGGGTGCGCGGGGCCGCAGTGGTAGCACTCGAGATAGTTGTCGACGATCGACTTCCAGTTCGCGGGTGTCTCGCTGACGAACCGCGCGGCGAGCTTCAGGTCGTCGATCACCGGGCACGCGGCGCGCAGGCGCGCCTCCATGCCGGGCAGCTGCGCCTCGACCGTGCCGGCGTTCGGGTTCAGGTTGATGAACACGAAGCCTGCGTATTCTTCGACCTTGACCGGCACGAGGCTCGCGTTCTCCTTGTCGAACGCCATCACGTGATCGCAGTTGTTCGCGTGCGCGAGCGCGCCGTCGAGCTTGAACGTCCACGCGTGGTACGGGCACGTGATGACGTTCTTCGCCTTGCCGCTGCCTTCGAGCAGCTGATGCCCGCGGTGCGGGCAGACGTTGTAGAACGCGCGCAGCACCTTGTCCTTGCCGCGCACGATCAGCACGTTTTCGCCAATCACTTCGCGCGTTACATACTGGTTCGCGTCGGCCAGTTCGCTGCGATGCGCGACGCAGATCCACGTGTCGGCGAAGATTTTCTCTTCCTCGACCTTGAAGACCTCCTGCGACGTGTAATAGGTTTTCGGAATCGTCCACGCGAGTTCCGGGTTCGAGCAGAAATCGGCCGGCAGTTGCGGCAGCTTGGCTTTCTGGTGGAATTCGATCGGCAGGTAGGTCATGGCGTCGTGCTCGGTGCGGTACTTTGATTAACTGACGGTTACGATAAAACTAACGGTTAACGAAATATAGAAGATGTGCAGCCGGTTTTGGATCAGGGTTATCCCGAGATTGGCGGCTTTTAACGCGCCTATTTCGCCTGATGCGGGCCGAACATCGTGAGCACGTCGGTTTGACCTTGCGTCAATAGGAGATTGCGCTAGTACGGTGCCGGAGGCGAAGTGCGTACCATTGTTAACCATGAGTTCATCGTTAACTGTAAGGTAACGTCACAGGTGTACGGTGGCCGGCCGCGGCGCGATCGGATCTCGATCGGCTAGCGGCGCCGCGCGCCACCGCCGCCGACAGACGCAATGGAGGAGACATGAGACAGCAGGCAGTGGCCGACGGCCTCGCGATGGAAGGTCGCGGCAAGTCGCGCATCGAGGCGCGTTCGATCGACTATGTGCCGCTCGCGGAGCGGCGCGGCAAGGCCTGGCACTTGTGGCCCGTCTGGTTTACCGGCGACGCGAATCTCGCGACGATCGCGTGCGGTGCGATCGGCGTGAGCATGGGCGGGAATCTGCTGTGGAGCGCAATCGCGGTGCTGATCGGCAATCTGCTCGGCACGTTCTTCATGGCGTTCCATTCGAGCCAGGGCCCGCAGCTCGGGCTGCCGCAGATGATCCAGTCGCGGCCGCAGTTCGGCTACATGGGTGCGCTGCTGGTATGGGTCGTCGCGCTCGTCACGTATGTCGGCTACAACTCGTTCAACCAGCTGATGGCCGGCCAGACCGCGCATCACTTGCTCGGCACGGAGCCGCACGTCAGCTATATCGTGTTTACCGCGATCGCGGTGGCGCTCGCGATCTTCGGCTACGACCTGATTCACAAGGCGCAGCGCTGGCTCGCGATCGCGCTGCTGGTTGCATTGAGCGTGTTCAGCGTCGGCATCTGCGTGAAGGTGCCGTTCCCGGCCGAACAGCTGTCGTTCGCGGCCTTCAAGGCGACGCCGTTCCTCGTGCAGCTGTTCGCGGCGGCGGCCTACCAGCTGTCGTGGTCGATCTACGTGTCGGACTACTCGCGCTATCTGCCGCCCAAGACCGGTGTGCGCGCAACGTTCTGGTGGACCTTCACCGGCGCGCTGATCGGCGGCGCGTGGATGATGCTGGTCGGTACGGCCGCGGCCGCGCTGAACTCGAAGATCGAGATTGCCGATGCCGTGCAGCGTGCGGGCGACGCGATCCATCCCGGTTTCGGCTCCGTCACGCTGCTGCTGTCGCTGCTCGGGCTGCTCGCGATCACGGGCCTGAATTTCTACGGCGCTTCGCTCACGCTGCTCAGCATCACCGATTCGTTTCGGCCGCTCAAGTCGAGCGCGGGCAAGCGCGTCGTGAGCCTGCTGATCGTTGCGGTCGTCGCGACGTCGCTCGCGTTCGCGGCATCCGACGATTTCATGGGCAAGTTCGGCGACTTCCTCGGCATTCTCGGTTATCTGTTCACGCCGTGGACCGCGATCAACCTCGTCGACTTCTTCTTCGTGCGGCATACGCATTACTCGGTGCGCGAGATCTTCAATCCGCGCGGCATCTACGGCCGCTGGAACTGGCGCGGCCTTACCGCGTATGCGGTCGGCTTCGTCGCGATGATCCCGTTCTTCAAGACCGAGACGTACAGCGGCCCCGTCGCACGTGCGCTCGGCGGTACCGATATCGCGATGCTGGTCGGCCTGCCGGTTGCCGCGCTCGTCTATTTGTGGGCATGCCGCTCGCTCGATACCGAAGCGGAGCGCAAGCTCGTCGAGGCGGCCGATCGCGGCCTGAACTGATCCGCACGGATCGTCGACTTCGCGATGAAACGATGAACCCCATGTTGAAGCGGGTGCTGTCGCTGGTGGCGCTGGGTCCCGCATGCGCGGCCGCCGATAGCCGTGGGCAGGACGCGGTCATGCAAGGCGGCGTGCTCGCCAGTGCGTTCGATGTGGCCCGCGCGCGCGCGCCGAAAGGCGGCGACGAAGACGTACGCCGGCGCACGCACCGCCATCTGCAGTTCGCCCCGAACGGAAGCGCGCGATGAACGAGACGAGCGCGATGCCCGAACTCGGCGACCTGCGCGTGTTCTGCATGGTCGCGCGCAAGGCGAGCTTCAGCGCGGCGGCCGACGCGCTCGCGATGTCGTCGTCGTACGTCAGCAAGCGCGTCGGGATGCTCGAGACGAGCCTCGGGATTCGCCTGCTGCATCGCTCGACGCGACGCGTGTCGGTGACGGACGCCGGCGAGCGCGTCTACGCGTGGGCCGAGAAGATCCTCGACGACGTCGAGCATCTGGTCGAGGATGTGTCGAGCACGCGCCGCGTGCCGCGCGGCACGTTGCGCGTGTCGAGCAGCTTCGGCTTCGGCCGCAACGTGGTCGCGCCGGCGCTGGCCGAGCTGTCGGATCGTCATCCGCAGCTCAACGTTCGGCTGGAACTGTTCGACCGGATCGTCGATGTCGCGGCCGAGGGCTTCGACGTCGACATTCGCATCGGCGACGAGATCGCCGGCCATCTGATCGCGAAGCAGCTTGCGACGAACCATCGCGTGCTGTGCGCGTCGCCCGACTATCTGGCGCGGCATGGCACGCCGAAGCAGGTCGGCGATCTCGCGTCGCACGCCTGTCTCGCGATCAAGGAGCGCGACCATCCGTTCGGCGTGTGGCGGCTCGACGCGCGCGGCGAGACGGTGTCCGTGCAGGTGACGGGGCCGCTGTCGAGCAATCACGGCGAGGTGGCCGTGCAGTGGGCGCTCGCCGGGCGCGGGATCGTGCTGCGCTCGGTGTGGGACGTGCAGCCGCTGCTCGATGCGGGCCGGCTGCAGCGTGTGCTGCCGGGCGTCACGCAGCCCGCGAACGTCTGGGCCGTCTATCCGGCGCGGCTCGCGCAGTCCGCGAAGGTGCGCGCGTGCGTCGAGTTTCTGAAGGACAGGCTCGGGGCATAGGGGTGCGGGTTACGCAGCGTTGAATTTTTCGTTGCGGGAACCTTGCTCCACCTATGCCGCAGGTGCCGCAGCGGTCTGCCGTAGAAGGTGTGTCGACGCGAGCGCGTCACCGCGGCGTTGTCCGCTGCACGTTGCCTCAACGCGCATGCGCGTCCGTCGAGACGGCCGGCAACGGCCGGTGCGCGATCTCTTCCGCGTCGGCGCGCGAGAGCCCGAGCCCTTGCAGCAGGACGGTCGCGGCCCGCTCCGGAAAGTCTTCGTTGCCGAATCCGCGTGTTCCGAATCCACGCGTCATGGGGCTGGACGGGATGGCGAATTGCAAGTCCGCGGCAATCGCGGCGAGGACCGTGCCGCCGACGGAAAGGACGGACATCAGCGGATCGGCGACATCGAACCGTCCGGCGGACGCGCCTTTCTGCACGTCGCGCAGCAGCCGCTGTCCGAGCCCGTGGCTCAACGCACGCGCGGATAAACCCTCGCGGATCAGGAATTGCCCCCAGACCGGTTCGCGCCGCGCGCGCAGCAACGTGTGTCGAACCGATACCGAAATGACTTCGGCGGGATCCGACAGGTCTGCCGCGGCGCGGTCGAGCGTATCGGCAAATTCCTCGAATACCCAGTCCACGAGCGCTGCATAGATCGCTTCTTTCGATTCGAAGTGGTTGTAGAACGAGCCGAATCCGACGTCGGCCGCCTCGGTGATCTCGTTGATCGCCACGCCTTCCGCCCCTTTTTCCGCCATCAGCCCGAGCGCGGCTTCCAGCAGCCGCGCCCGCGTTTCGCGCTTGCGGCGGGCGCCGCGCGGCTCGCGTTCCGGGGTGGCGAGGTCGGAGGTGCCCTCTGCAGGGCGCTTGTCCAGGCGGGACTTCGGTGAATTCGGCATGGCATCACGGTCGTGCATCGAAGCCCGAGTATAGACTCAAACATCATGATTGACAAAGTTATCAATTATGAGTTGAATGTCATTTACCGGCCGAACCGAGCCGGGCGGATCGATTACTGGAGTGCATGTGGAGACAAATGTGCAGACGAACGGCGGCGTCGACGCGCCGCTCGGTCGCGACCGGGAGAGCGTCGACGCGCTGCCGTCGAGCGTCGATGTACTCGTCGTCGGCTTCGGGCCGGTCGGCGCGGCGGCAGCCAATCTGCTCGCGCGCGACGGCGTGAACGTGCTCGTCATCGACAAGGCGACCGACATCTATATGGCGCCCCGGGCGATCGCCCTCGATAACGAAGCGTTGCGCATCCTGCAACTCATCGGTATGACGGAGCACGAACTGGAAACCGTGGCGATCCCATGTGTGCGGATGCATTCGCCGCTGCTGGGAGAGTTCGGCAAGGCCGAGACGCTCGGCAGCATCGACGGGCATCCCAAGCTCGTGACGTTCTATCAGCCGACCCTCGAACGCTGTCTGCGGCGCCGCCTGCAGCGATACGCGTGCGCGCAAACGGCGCTCGGCGTGTCGCTGCTCGGCATCGAAGCCGGGCACGACGCGGTCGCGGCAACGCTGGATCTCGGGCAGGGACGGACCCACACCGTCCGGGCCGGTTACGTGATCGGCGCCGACGGCGCGAGTTCGCTCGTCCGTCAATTGATCGGGCAGGAGTTCAAGGGCAAGACCTTCATGGAGGACTGGCTCATCGTGGACGCGCGCAACGTCCCCCGCCCGATCGACCATGTCGAATTCATTTGCGATCACCGGCGGCCGACGCCGCACATGGTGGCCCCCGGCGCGCGCGAGCGCTGGGAATTCATGCTGCGCCCCGGCGAAACGCGCGAGGAGATGGAATCCGACGCGCGCATTCGCGAACTGCTTGCGCCGTGGGGCAACGTCGACGACATGGTGATCGAGCGCAAGGCGGTCTACCGCTTTCACGCGCGGACCGTGAATGCGTTCAGCCAGGGACGTGTCTTTCTGGCGGGGGACGCGGCGCATATTACGCCGCCCTTTGTCGGGCAAGGGCTGGTCGCGGGGCTGCGCGACGCCGCCAATCTGTGCTGGAAGCTCGCGTCGGTAATCCACGGGCGCGCAGCGCCGAGAATTCTCGCCACTTACGACCAGGAACGGCGGCCTCACGTGAAAGCGATGATCCGGTTTGCGAAGCTCATGGGGCGGCTGGTGATGCCGCGTAACGCCGGAGTCGCATTGCTTACGCACGGCCTGATGCGCGCCACCCGGCTCGTGCCGAAGTGGCGCGCCTATTTCGAAGAACTGGAGATCAAGCCGGCCAACGCATGCCGGCGCGGGCTGTTCGTCCCGGGCCGCACCAGGTCCGGACTGGTGCGCGGGGCGGTGCTGCCGCAGGGCTGGGTGCGCGGAACCGATGGCCGGACCTGCCTGAGCGACGATGTACAGGGCGCCGGCCTCACGTTGATCGGGTTCGGTCGCGACGCCGCCGCGGCGCTCGACAGCGGGACGGCCGCGGCCTTTGCCGCCGTCGGCGGAACGGTCGTCCAGATCGCGCATCGCGGGCAGCGGCTGCATCTTACGGCGAGCGGCAGCTGGGAGGATCTCGAGGGCGTGTTCCTGCCTCGCGCCGTGCCGCTGGGGTGGGCCGCGGTGGTCCGGCCCGACCGGGTGATCGTTCACGACGGGCCGGCGAGCGAAGCCAACCGTCTCGTTGCCGAGAGTCTGGCCCTGCTCGGAATGCCGATCGGCACAACGTCCTCCGTCACCGAACCTGTTCAATCTTCCGTCTGAGGCCTTCGACATGCAACTGACCACACCGCAACCGGCTCGCCATGCGCGGCCGACAACGAAAGCATCCGCGCTGGCGTACCTGATTTTCGATCGCCCCGATCTTGCCAGGGCAGAGCAATTTCTGAACGACTTCGGACTTCGTACCGTTTCGCGCGACAGTGAGCAAATGTTCCTGCGCGGCGCCGGGCCCACCCCGTTTTGCTATGTCGTCCGAAAGGCGTCCAAAGCGCGCTTTGTCGGCTTCGGCCTGCGCGTGAATCGGATCGAGGATCTGCATGCGCTGACGCGCGTGCCCGGCGCATCCGATGTCGAGGCGCTGGACTGGCCGGGCGGCGGCCGTCGTGTGCGTCTCGTCGATCCGTCCGGTTTCCGCGTCGATGCGGTGTGCGGCCAGGCGATGGCCGCCCCGCTGCCGCACCGGCATCCTTTGCCGCTCAACACCATCGACGGCGCCTCCCGCATCAACGACACGCAACGCCCGCCACAGGGTCCGCCGGAGGTGATCAAGCTCGGCCACGTCGTGCTGGAGCTGGCCGATTTCCAGCAAACTTGCGCGTGGTACACGCAGCATTTCGGGTTCATCCCGAGCGACGTGCAGGTGCTGCCGGACGGTTCGCCCGCCGTGGCGTTCCTGCGTCTCGATCTCGGTGCTGTCCCGGCCGACCATCACACGCTCGCGCTGGCCCAGGGCTTTGCACCGCTCTACAGCCATAGCGCCTACGAGGTCGTGGATACCGATGCGGTCGGCATGGGCCAACGCGTATTGCGCGACCAGGGCTGGACGCATGCATGGGGTATCGGGCGGCACATCCTCGGCAGCCAGATCTTCGATTACTGGCAGGACCCGTGGGCCGACAAGCACGAGCATTACTGCGACGGCGACCTGTTCACAGCCGACGTGCCAATGGGCGTGCATGCGGTCAGTCGCGAAGCGATGTCCCAGTGGGGGCAGCCGATGCCGCGCAGCTTCACGAAACCCAAATTCACGTTGACCAGCGTTGCCGCGCTCATCCGCAGCCTGCGGCGCAGTCCGGATGTCACGGTCGGCAAACTGAAGACGCTCGCCAGGCTGTTCGCATGACGCGGCGCCGATTCGTTCAGCTATCCTGAGGCACATTCATGTCACTGCATGTTCTGCATTACCAGCATCGAGGACGCGCCCGGTGGGGCGTGATCAGGCAGGGGGCGATCACGCCGATCCCGGGCGAGTTCGAGACGACGGCCGATTTCGTGCGCGCGAACCGGATCGAGGAACTGGCCGCGCTGTCCGGGCCGACCCTACCGGAATCGGAGGTGACGTGGCTGTCGCCCGTCACGCGCAATCAGCAATTCGTGTGTCAGGGCGCCAACTATCGCCAGCACATGATCGAATCCGGCATGGATCCGGACGCGAAGACCTTCAACATGATCTTCACGAAGGCGGCCAGTTGCGTCGTGGCCGCCGATTCGCACGTCGTGCGGCCACGGCATGTGCGATTTCTCGACTACGAGATCGAGCTCGGGCTGGTGATGAAGCGCGATATCTCCACTCGCCAGACGGTCACCGATGCAAATCTGCATGAATACATCGCCGGCATCGTCATCGTGAACGACTACTCGGCCCGCGACGTGCAGATCCCTCAGATGCAGTTCTACAAAGGCAAGAGCTACCGGACGTTTGGGCCGGTCGGCCCTTATCTGTGCATGCTGGAGGCGAGCGACATGGCGGCGCTGCGCGGACTCGACCTGACGCTTACGGTCAACGGACAGGTGCGGCAGAAGGATTCGACGGCCAATCTCGTCTACGGGCCGGCCGAGACGCTCGCCGAACTGTCGGCGGTGCACGACCTGCATGCGGGCGACCTGATTGCGACCGGTACGCCCTCCGGCTGCGCGCTGAGCGTTCCGTCGCCGGCGAAGCAGCGCATCGCGGCGTTGCTGCCCGAGGCCGCCAAATGGCGCATGTTCATGAAAATCCAGGCGGGAAGAAGCCAGTATCTGCGGCCCGGCGACATCGTCGAGGCACGCATCGCCAGCGCGGACGGGCGGATCGATCTCGGCGTGCAACGCAATCGCATCGTGGACGAACGCGCATGAACGGAATCTCCACTCAAGCGGACGTCGCTGCGATCGAAGCGAACGGCCCGTCCGCGGATTTGCCGGCAAGCACATACGAAATGATTTGCCGCGGCGCCGCGCTCGATCCGTCGGCGCCTGCACTGTCGTTCTTCCTGCATGTCGACGATCATCGGCACGCGGTGCGCTGGAGCTATCGCGAACTGGTCCGCGACATCACGCGTACCGCGAATTTCTTCACGCGCGTCGGCGTGCGTCGAGACACGGTGATCGCCTATATCCTGCCGAACCTGCCCGAAACGCATTTCGTGATCTGGGGCGGCGAGGCGGCAGGCATCGTCTGCGCGATCAATCCGCTGCTGGAATCGGCCGCCATTGCCGAATTGCTGAACGCGGCGAAGGTGGAAGTCCTGGTGACGCTCGCGCCGTTTCCCGGCACCGATCTGTGGCCGAAGGTGCAGTCGGTGCTCAACCGGGTCGGCACGCTGCGACATCTGGTGCTGGTGAATCCTGCCGATCGCGTGCGCATGCCGAAGCGATTCGTCGCACGGCTGTTGCAGTGGCGGGAATGCGTCAGGTTGCACGGCCGGGGCGGGGTGCGAAGTGCGGTGCCCGCGCGCATCGGACTTCACGATTTCGGCCGCGCGATCGCGCGTGAGTCGGGGGCGGCGCTCGACAGCGACCGCCGCTTCGATCCAGACGATCTTTCGTCGTTCTTCTGTACAGGCGGCACGACCGGCCTGCCGAAGATCGCTATGCGCCGCCACGGCAACGAAGTGGCCAACGCGTGGAGCGTCGGACAGTTTTTCGGCGCGGGCATCGGCCCCGGCAAGACGATCTTCTGCGGCCTGCCGCTATTCCACGTCAATGCGGTCCTGGCAACCGGGCTCGTGCCGTTTTCGCGCGGGGCCCACGTCGTGCTGGGCACACCGCAAGGCTATCGCGGCGACGGCGTCCTCAAGCGCTTCTGGGAGCTGGTCGAGCACCATCGCATCAACTTCTTCAGCGGCGTGCCGACGCTCTATGCGTCACTGCTCGACGTACCGATCGGCGAGAGGAACGTCGGTTCGCTCGAATACGGGCTGTGCGGCGCGGCGCCGATGCCGGTCGAAGTGTTTCGAACGTTCCAGGAGCGGACCGGCATCCGGATTCTCGAAGGCTACGGACTCACCGAAGGCACGTGTGTGAGCAGCGTCAACCCGCCGTTCGGCGAGCGCCGCCTCGGCTCGATCGGGCTACGTGTCCCGGGGCAGCTGATGAAGGCGGTGGTCGTCGACGACGGCGGCCGATACATCCGCGACTGCGTCGCGGACGAAATCGGCCTGCTCGTGATCGCCGGTCCGAACGTCTTTGCCGGCTATGTCCAGCCGGAGCAGAACCGGGATCTCTGGCTGGAACTGGGCGACGGTCGCCGCTGGCTGAATACGGGCGACCTCGGATGCTGCGACGAAGACGGTTATTTCCGCCTCACCGGCCGCAAAAAGGACCTGATTATCCGGGGCGGCCACAACATCGATCCGGCAACGATCGAGGAGCCGCTACATCGTCATCCTGCGGTGCAGATCGCGGCAGCCATCGGTCGACCCGACGCGCATGCCGGCGAGTTGCCGGTCGCGTATGTCCAGCTGAAGGCGGGCGCGCATGCGACCGAGGACGATCTCGCGGAATTCGTGCGCGGGCAGATCGGCGAGCGCGCCGCTCTGCCGAAGCAGATCCGCATCGTGGACGCGATGCCATTGACGGCCGTCGGGAAGATATTCAAGCCGGAGTTGAAGCGCCGGGAAACGGCCGACGCGCTTCGCTCGGCACTCCACGAAGCCGGTATGCCGCATGCGCGCGTCACGGTCGAAAACGATGCATCGCGCGGTGTGTCGGCCCAGGTCGCACTGACTGACCCTGCACTGCATACCCACGCGAGTGCGGTTCTTGGACGTTTTCCGTTCGCTTTCACGATCGATACGACAGCGCAGGCGCCGGTCGATGCGGACGGTGAAGACGGACGGGACGAGCGTGCGCGGACTCCATAGAACCGACGCGCGCGCTCGCAACGGCTGACTGAAGGCTGAAGCCGCCGAACCGCATGCACCGGCGGCGTTTCGATATTTCGTTAAGGGATGCAGATCGTCGATTGAATCGATTCGTTACCGGCCTGCTTAATTTAGTAGTTCAAATGTATACGGGAGGTGGACAGAAATATAGCGCGTGACATGTTGGAACGAGAGAAAGGCCAAACAGCACCGGCAGCGGAGATCGGACAGGGCCATGCCGCACACAGGTCGATTCGCCAATGGAAGGAGACGGGATGAAATTCACGAAGAAATTAGGATTGTCCGGCATCGCGGTACTCGTGTGTACCGCATCGATTGCCGGCCGCGCGAACGCGCAATCGAGCGGCAGTATGCAACTAGGCGTCGGCTGGCTGCATGTCATGCCGCAGGGACATGCAGATCCGATTGTCGTCGACAGTATCGCGGGAGCGCCGGTCAATCGGCAACAGAGCGGGACGGGTGCGCATGCCGGTGCGGCGGACGCCGCGAGCCTGATGGCGGAGTACTTCGTGACCGACAGTATCGGCGTCGCGTTCCTGGCTGGCACGCCGTTTACGACCGACCTGATCGGTAACAATGCGTTGGCCTCGTTCGCGGTGATCGGCAAGACGAAACCGCTGGCGCCCGTCCTCGAAGTGAGATATCACTTCCTTGCGGCCGACGCGAAGTTCAGGCCGTTCGTCGGGCTGGGCGTCAACTACACGTGGTATTCGGACACGCGCATCGTCAATGACGCGTTCCGTAACGCGACGTGCGGACCGGGCTGTTCGACCCGTGCATCGTTGAGCGCTTCGTGGAACCCGACGTTCGAGCTTGGCGCGAACTATGCACTCGGCAAGCACTGGTCGATCAACGCGTCGCTGTCCTATATCCCGTTGTCGACCACGTTGACGACGCATGCCACCACCGCAACGGGTGTCGATATCGTGACAAAAATGCGCATCAAGGTGAATCCGCTCGTGACGCATCTCGACCTGGCTTATACGTTCTAGCGTTGTGGAATCGCATTGGCGGGCGATGGCGTCTTCGCTGACGGCCACCGGATCGGATCGCCCGCCGATTGTCCGTTTCCGCATGTCGTGCCCGTTTGCGCAGCAGATCTCAACGCACACGATTGTCACGCATCGCCGTCGAGGCTGTCGCGCGGCGCGCGGCCGGTCCAGCGCCGGTACGCATGACGGAAGCTGCGCGGCTCGCTGTATCCGAGGTGCTCGGCGACTGCCGCGACCGTCAGCGCGTCGTCGCCGAGCAGCCGCACTGCCTCTTCATGACGCACGGTGTCCAGCAGCGACTGGAACGTGACGCCGTCCTTCTCGAGCCGCCGGCGCAGCGTGCGCTCCGTCATGTGCAGCGCATCGGCGAGCGACGTCATCGACTTGAAACGCGACAGGTCGCGCGTCATCAGCGCCTTCGCGCGATCGGCGAAGCGCGTGCCGACCGACGCGGCCCATTGCCGCTCGAGCGCCTCGCACTGGCCGTGCAGCGCATTGAAGCTGACCTCGTTCGCGAGCCGCGGCGTTTCCGTGCCGTTCACGGCAGTAAACACGAGACTGTTCTCGCCCGCATTGAAAACCGCCTTGCAGCCGAAATGCCGCACGTAATCGGCCGCATGGCGCGGCGTGCGGCGCGCGAGCAGCAACTGGTCGGGCCAGACCGGCTTGCCGACGAGATCGGACACGATCAGCCGCAGGCTCGACAGGCACATGTCGGTCTGGAACACCTCGAGATCGGGCTCGCCGTTGTAGCGCTCGATCGCCACCGTCATGCCGTCCGCATGCGCGTGCACGCGCACGTCGAAGTACAGCCCCATGAACAGCGGAAACTGGCTCATGCAGCGAAACGCCTGCATCACCGAGCCGCTGATCAGCATCGCGTAGCCGGCAAGGCCCAGCGTCGACACGTGCAGCCGCGCGCCGATCCACAGCCCGATCGACGGCACGCCGCTGCATCGCAGCAGATTGCGGAAGCAGCGCTGCTCCTGCGCGCGGTTCACGTACAGGTTAGGCGACGCGACCTCGTCGGCGCCGAGCCCCGTGCCTTCGAGCAGCGCGGCACTGTCGATGTGTCTGACGCGGCATTCGTCGAGCGCGACCGCGATCGCGTGGACGGTCGCGGGAATGTCTTCCTGGCGTCCGGCCGGACGCGCGAGATCGGGAGACGAACGCAGGCTGCGTTCGGCGCTGCTTTGATGTCGGTGAGACCGGCTGTCCATGGCAATGAGGCGGCGACGGGATCGCGTAGAACATAGCCGGAATGTGCGCGCGGCGCCAGAGGCGTCGCACGCGTCGCGCGCCGGCGCGGCCGCGCATGCCTGCCTGTCCGGAAATATCCCTCGATTACGTCCGCATTTGTCATTCGTCCTCGCGTTTTTGGCGCACCACACTCTGTCCGACATCGCGCTGGGGCCGTCGACGGCCGCGAGCGGCGCGACACGACACGACGGACGACATACACGTGAGGACAGCATGACAGACAGCACATCCGCTCGACGCGCGCCGCACGCCGCGTTCGACGATTCCGCTTCCGACGCCGACGCGCGCGACGCCTTCGCGTCGCGGCACGCGCGTCCGCTCGGCCTGTTCACGCTCGTGATCTTCGGTCTCGCCTACATGCTGCCGATGACGGTGTTCACGACGTACGGCCTCGTCACGCGCGAGACGAACGGCCACCTCGTCGCCGCCTACGCGGTCACGCTGGTCGCGATGCTGTTTACCGCGCGCAGCTACGGACATATGACGCGTCTGATGCCGAGCGCAGGGTCCGCGTACACGTTCGCGAGCCGCAATTTCGGCACGTCGGCCGGCTTCATGGTCGGCTGGGCGCTGCTGATGGACTACCTGTTCATCCCGATGATCAGCTATCTCGCGATCGGCATCTACATGAAGCAGATCGTCCCTGCGGTGCCGCCCGCCGTCTGGATCGTCGCGAGCATCGCGTTCATCACGGCGCTGAACGTGATCGGCATCCGGCTCGTCAATCGCGTGAATCTGATCCTGATCGCGAGCCAGCTCGTGTTCATCGCCGTGTTTCTCGTTGCAGCCGTGCGCGTGGCGGGCGGCGACGTGCTGCCGACGACGCTCGCACTGCCCGCCACGGACGACGCGCACGCGATCTTCTCCGGCGCCGCGATTCTTTGCCTGTCGTTTCTCGGCTTCGACGCGGTGTCGACGCTGTCCGAGGAAACGCGCGAGCCGCGGCGCACGGTGCCGCGCGCGATCCTGCTCTGCACGCTGGCGAGCGGCGTGCTGTTCATGCTGATCGCGTACGCGGGGCAGGCCGCGTTTCCGGACTGGCACGCGTTTCGCGATCTCGATTCGGCGAGTCTCGAGCTGATGCGGCATATCGGCGGCGGCGCGCTGTCCGCGTTTTTCGTCGCGGTCTACGTGGCCGGCTGTTTCGCGAGCGCAATGGCCGGGCAGGCGAGCGTCACGCGCGTGCTGTTCGCGATGGGACGCGACCGCGTGCTGCCCGAATGCGTGTTCGGCCGTCTGCATGTACGGCTGCGCACGCCGGTGCGCGCGACGCTCGCGGTCGGCGCCGTGTCGCTGTCCGCGCTGTTCATCACGCTCGATCTCGCGTCGACGATGATCAGCTTCGGCGCGCTCGTCGCGTTTGCGGTCGTGAACCTGTGCGTGATGCGCAGCTATCTGTCGCGGCCTGAACATCGCACGGCGGCAGGCTGGATCCGGTTCGGCGCGATGCCCGCGATCGGCTTCGCGCTCAACGTCTGGCTGTGGTCGGGGCTGTCGCGCCAGACGTTCTACGTCGGCATCGCGTGGCTCGCGGTCGGGCTCTGTCAGCTCGTCTGGCTCACGCGCGGCTTCACGCGCCCCGCGCCGACGCTGACGATGAATTGAACGGCCGGTCGTCGCACCGGCACTGATAAGGAGGAACGAGGCTATGAACGTCAATCCCGATACCGATCTGCAGGCGCTCGCGAAGCGCCATCTGCTGATGCACTTCACGCATGCCGACGCATACGGCGACGCGGCGCTGACCGTCTTCGACCGCGGCGAAGGATGCTGGCTCGTCGATCGCGACGGCAAGCGCTACTTCGATGCGCTGGCCGGGTTGTACTGCGTGCAGGTCGGCTACAGCCACGGCGCGGAGATCGGCGACGCGGTGCGCGAGCAGATGACGCGGCTGCCGTTCGCGACGAACTGGAGCTACGCGCACGAACCGGCGATCCGGCTCGCAGAGCGGCTCGCGACCTTGGCGCCGGAGGGGCTCAATCGCGTGTTCTTCACGTCGAGCGGATCGGAGTCGAACGAATCGGCGATCAAGCTCGTGCGCCAGTATCACCAGGCGCGCGGCGAGCCGCAGCGGCGCAAGTTCATCGCGCGGCGCGTCGCGTATCACGGCACGTCGTTCGGCGCGCTCGCGCTGAACGGCATGACGGCGTTCCGCAAGCACTTCGAGCCGCTGATGTCGGGCGTGCGGCACGTCGGCAACACGAAGCGCTACGGCCGTCCGGTCGACGAGACGGAAGCGCGGTTCACGCGTCATCTGCTCGACGAGATCGAGTCGCTCATCGTGCAGGAAGGACCGGACACGGTCGCGGCGATCGTCGTCGAACCGCTGCAGAACGCGGGTGGCAGCCTGACGCCGCCGGCCGGCTACACGGCCGGGCTGCGCGAGATCTGCGACCGGCATGGCGTGCTGCTCGTCGCCGACGAGGTGATCAGCGGGTTCGGCCGCGTCGGCGAGTATTTCGGCTCGACGCGCTACGGGTTGAAACCGGACATCATCACGTTCGCGAAAGGAATCGCATCGGGCTACGTGCCGCTCGGCGGCGTGATCGCGAGCGACGCGGTGGTCGACGCGGTACTCGCAGGCCCGCAGCAGATGTTCCTGCACGGCGCGACCTACGGCGGCCATCCGGTTGCCTGCGCGGCTGCACTCGCGAACCTCGCGATCATCGAGCGCGAGCGCGTGTTCGACAACGTGCGCGACAACGCCGCGTATTTCCGCGCGACGCTCGATGCGCTGCTCGAGCTGCCGTGCGTCGGCGACGTGCGCGGCGACGGCTATCACTATTCGCTCGAGCTCGTGACCGACAAGCAGGCACGCCGCTGGACCGGCGGCGTCGACGCGCGGACCTTCGTGTCGACCGTGCTCGCGCCGGCGATCTTCGATGCGGGGCTGCTGTGCCGCGCCGGCGTCGATCACGAAGGCACGCCGATCGTGCAGTTCTCGCCGCCGCTCGTGATGACGCGCGACGAGATTACATGGTTCGTCGCGCAGATTCGCGACGTCGTCGCCGACGCGTATGCGCGCGCGACGCGCTGAGCGCACGAGCCGCACGCACCAAACCCACAGGAGCATTCGATGCGTACGTCCCGACAAACCTACATCGCCGGACAATGGCTCGACCCGGCGGACGAGCGATCGATCGACGTGATCGATCCGGCCACGGCGAGGCCGTATGCGCGGCTCGGCATCGGCGGCACGGCCGAGGTCGATCGCGCGGTCGCCGCCGCGAAGCAGGCGTTCGATGCGTATGCGCGCTGGCCGGTCGACGCGCGCGTTGCGTTGCTGTCGCGCGTGCTCGACATTTACCGGCGCCGCTACGACGAAGTCGCGCAGACGATCAGTCAGGAAATGGGCGCCCCGATCGCGTTCGCGCGTGCGATGCAGGCCGCGGTCGGCACCGCGCACCTCGAGCAGACGATCCGCGCGCTGCAATCGTTCCGCTTCGCTACGCAGACCGATTCGCTGCTCGTCTCGCACGAACCGATCGGCGTCTGCGCGCTGATCACGCCGTGGAACTGGCCGATCAACCAGATCGTCTGCAAGGTGGCAGCTGCGCTTGCGGCCGGCTGCACGATGGTGCTGAAGCCGAGCGAGATCGCGCCGTTCAGCGCGATCCTGTTCGCGGAGATCCTCGACGAAGCGGGCGTGCCGCCCGGCGTGTTCAATCTCGTGCACGGCTACGGACACGTCGTCGGCGATGCGCTTGCGCGGCATCCGGACGTCGACATGGTGTCGTTCACGGGCTCGACGCGCGCAGGCATCGAGGTCGCGAAGGCCGCGGCCGATACCGTCAAGCGCGTGCATCAGGAGCTCGGCAGCAAGAGTCCGAACCTGATCCTGCCCGATGCGGACATTGCCGACGCGGTCGCGCGCGGCGTGCGCAGCTGCTTCAGCAACAGCGGCCAGTCGTGCAACGCGCCGACGCGGATGCTGGTGCACGTCGATCGGCTGGCCGACGCCGAAGCGGCCGCGCGCGACGAGGCGCGGCGCACGATCGTCGGCGATCCACGCTCGCCCGAGACGACGATCGGGCCGGTCGTGAGCCGCACGCAGTTCGAGCGGATCCAGCAGTTCATCCGGCTCGGCATCGACGAAGGCGCGACGCTGATCGCGGGCGGCCCCGGTCGGCCGGAGGGGCTCGGCGACGGGTTCTACGTGCGGCCGACGGTATTCTCGAACGTGACGCCCGACATGACGATCGCGCGCGAGGAAATCTTCGGGCCCGTGCTGTCGATCATCACGTACCGGACCGAGGACGAGGCGATCGCGCTCGCGAACGATTCGGTGTACGGGCTCGCCGCCTACGTGCAGTCGAAGGATCTCGAACGCGCGCGGCGCGTGGCCGCGCGATTGCGCGTCGGCAACGTGCACATCAACTATCCGCCGTGGAATCCGGCCGCGCCGTTCGGCGGGTACAAGCGATCGGGCAACGGGCGCGAGTATGCGGAATTTGGCCTCGCCGAGTATCTGGAAACGAAGGGCACGACCGGCTACGCTTGAGCGCCATGTCGATCCGCGCACGCCGACGCGCATCGTCGCGGCGTCGCCGTGCGCGATCGCCGCGCGCCGTTCGGTCGATGCGGACGGCCATGACGATGCCGCGCGCGGCCGGTCGCCGCGCAACGAAACCGACGATCGCGCGCGGACCGGCCGCACGCGACAACGAGGACGCGACACGATGAAGATCCTGATCGCACGGATGAATCACGAGACGAACACGTTTTCGCCGGTGCCGACGCCGCTTGCGGCCTTCGGCCGCGACGGCCCCGACTGGGGCGACGACGCGGCGCGCGCGAACCGCGGCATGCGCACCGCGATGGCTGCGTTTCTCGACGCCGCCGCGCGCGAGCGCGCCGACGTCGTCACGCCGGTGTCGGCCGCCGCGAATCCGAGCGGCCCCGTCTCGGCCGACGCGTATGCGGCGATCTGCGAGGCGATCGTCGCGGCCGCGCCCGGCTGCGACGCGGTGATGCTCGATCTGCACGGCGCGATGGTCGCCGAGCAGAGCGCGGACGGCGAGGGCGATCTGCTCGAACGCGTGCGCGCGGTGCTGCCCGGCGCGCCGATCGCGGTCGCGCTCGATCTGCATGCGAACGTCACGCAGAAGATGATCGATCATGCGGACGTGATCGTCAGCTTCAAGACCTATCCGCACGTCGACATGTACGAGACGGGCGAGCATGCAGCGCGCCTGCTGTTCGACCGGCTGCACGGCCGCGCGCGGCCGGTGCTCGCGTGGCGCCAGCCGCCGCTGATGACCTCGACGCTGTGCAGCGCGAGCGCCGAAGGCGCGATGCGGCGTGCGGTGGAGGCCGCGCGCGCGGCGGAAGCGGACGGGATGCTCGCCGTGTCGGTGCTGCCCGGCTTCTCGCTCGCCGATATTCCTGCGCCGTGTATCAGCGTCGTCGTGGTCGGCGACGGCGACCGCGCCGCGGCCGACGCAGTGGCGGCACGCATCGCGCGCCAGATCTGGGAGGCGCGCGACGCATTCGTGTATCGCAGCGCGCCGCTCGCGGAATCGGTCGCGCAGGCGGCGGCGCTCGCGCGCGGTGCGCAGCGGCCGGTGCTGATGCTCGATCACGGCGACAACTGCATGTCGGGCGGCCCGTGCGACACGATGGACGTGCTCGAGGAAGCGCTCGCGCAGCGGCTCGACGGCATCGTCAGCGGCCCGCTGTGCGACCCGGACGCCGTCGCGCAGCTGATCGCCGCCGGTGTCGGCGCGACGGTCACCGTGCCGGTCGGCAACAAGCGGCCGTCGCACGGCGGCGTGCAGCGCGAGCCGTTCGTCGCGACCGGCATCGTGCGCGCGCTGACCGACGGCGAATACGTGATCGCGGGGCCGACGTATACGGGCCAGCGCGCGTACATGGGCCGCACGGCCGTGTTCGACATCGGCGCGGCCACGCTCGTGATCTCGGAGCGCACGCAGGAGCCGTGGGATCTCGGCGTATTCGAGAGCGTCGGGATCGACCCGCGTCGCGCGCGATTCCTGCTGCTGAAGTCGCGGATGTATTGCCGGCCGGTGTTCGTGCCGATCGCCGCCGCGCTCGTCGAATGCGACAGCCGCGGCGTGACGAGCTCCGACTACGCGTTGTTCCGCTACGCGCGGCTCGCCCGTCCCGTCTATCCGCTCGACGCGATCGATCGATGGGCGCCCGCGGCGTAAGCGGCATGCGTGCGCGGTGACGTGCCGAACGCCGGCATTGCCTCGTTTCGTGCATCATGCGAAGGCGCGACCCGCGATGGCGCCGGGTCGCGCGTTTCCTGCATCCGCACCGACCCGGAGAACCGACCGCTCATGCCTACGCATTCCTTCCGCCTGCGCCGCACGCGCGCGCTCGTCGCGCTCGCGCTGGCCTCCGCTACCGCCGCCGTGCATGCCGCCGACTGGATCGTGTCCGGCAACGACGGCAAGTATCAGCGCGTCGAAGGCCGCGACACGTATCTGCCGTCGCCGCCCGCCGACACGCTGACGCTGCTCGACGCAAGCACGTTTCCGCCGAAGGTCGCGCAGACCGTCGACGTCGAGAACGGCATTCAGGGGCCGCCGCAGGCCGTCGCGATCGCGCCCGACGCGAAGCTCGCGCTCGTCGGCGCGCCGACGCGCTACGACACGGCCGCGAAGCAGCTCGTGTACGACACGTTCGTGCAGGTCGTGAATCTCGGCGCGTCGCCGCCGAGCATCGCGCGGATCGATCTCGGCACCCATCCGCAAGGAATCGCGATCGATCGCTCGGGCCGGCTCGCGCTCGTCGCGAACGTCGACGGCAGCGTATCGATCCTGCGCATCGACGGCACGCAGGTCACGCTCGACGGCAATCTGAAGATCGGCAAAAAGCGGCTGGCCGGCATCAGCTTCACGCACGACGGCAAGCATGCGCTCGTGTCGCTGCGCGACGAGCAGGGCATCGCGGTGCTGAACGTCGACGACGGCAAGGTGACCGACAGCGGGGCACGTTTGAGCACGGGCGTCGCGCCGTACACGATCGACGTGTCGAGCGACGGCCGCTGGGCCGTCGTCAGCAACGTCGGGCTCGCGGGGCTGCCCGGCTATACGGGTACGCTGGCCGGCGATGCGGACACGATCGCGCTGATCGACGTGTCGCGCGTGCCGTTTCGCACCGTCCAGTATCTGACCGTCCCGTCGCTGCCCGAAGGCGTCGCGATTTCGCCGGACGGCAAATGGATCGCCGTGCAGGCGATGGACGGGTCGAACCTGACGGCCGACAATCCGGGCCGGCACAAGCGCGGCAAGGTGCTGCTGTTCGAAATCCGCGACGGCCATGCGGTGCAGACGAGCGAAGTGCCGGGCGGCGAGGCGTCGCAGGGCATCGTGTTCACCGCGGACAGCCGGCACGTGATCGTGCAGTTCAACGTCGAGCGGCAGCTCGCGCTTTATGCGGTCGAGGGCGGCAAGCTGCGCGATACGGGCCGGCGGATCGCGCTGTCGGGCGGGCCGTCGTCGCTGAGGACGCTGCCGCGCTGACGCATGCGCCTGTCGCGCGACGCGGCGCGCAGGCGCCGATGTGCGCGCGGCACGCGCCAGCCATGCCGATCACGGACGCAGCAGATCGAAGCCGCCGAACACGACGACCCCGCTGAGCGCGATCATCGCGACCGAATGCTGGCCGAAATACAGAATCGCGGCCGCAAGCCACGTCGTGATGCAGAAGGCGCCGATGCGGGCCATCGTGGGTTCCTCGAATCGAGAATCGGTTGAATGGGCGATCGCCGGCGCCGGACCTGCGGCCTGGTGCGTTGCTCGAATCGGCGGATGACGCGGGGATGAACAACGGGCGACCGGTGCGGCCGCGGTGACGGCGCGCGTTGCGCGGCACGATCGGCGTGCGGCGTGCGGGCGGCCGGCGAAAAGCGCGATTTTACCAGCGTCGTCGCGGTGGTCATCCGGCCCTTCGATGCGGCATTCGCGTGGCCCGTCTGCCGCGGCCGGACCCTCAAGTTTCGTGTGACGAATGCCGTCAACCGGTTGTAAGCCACGCACCGATCAACCGATACGACGCGTTCATTCATTCCGGACCGACACGATGCAGATCGATCTTTCCGCGACCCATGCGTCTGCGTTGCCCGCCGCCGGCGGCTCCGCGGACGCGGCCTTGCCTACTTCATCGACCGCGCCCGCCGGTGCTGCGTCGGCGGCCGGCGCGTCGAGCGACACGACGTCCACCGGCGCAACGCCGACGGGACCGACGCTCGGCGCGGCCGGCAGCGATGCCGACAACCCGGCCCTCAAGCAACTGAAGCAGCTGATCGAGCGTTTGCAGAAGCAGCTCGCGCAGCTGCAGCAGCAGATCGCGCGCGCCGCGCAACGCGCGAAGACCGACCCGGCCACAGCGGTCGAACAGCAGGCGCTGAGCGCGGAAGCGAGCGCGGTGTCGGCCGCGCTGTCCGCGGCGATCGGGCAACTTGCGCAGGTGCTGCAGCAGTCGGGCGCATCGTCGGCCGGCGCGCTCGTGTCGACGCAGGCGTGACAGGCCGCCGCGCGACGCAGCGCGCACGCGGGCGCGTTCGCGCGTTGCCCGTCCATTAGTTTTTCTTTCTGCTCGCGCAACATATCGTCGATTGTCGGCACGCGGCCGGCAGCGGATAGTCCTGCATCGGCAGCCGGCCGGCGCGCCACGTCGCGTCGCCTGTCCGTCGCCGTTGCCGTTGCCGCGCGCGGCTGCGTGCGCCGAAGCCGTCCGTTCCACCGTCCGACAGGAATCCGAACCCATGCGAATTACCGTCACGCGCGTCGTCGCAACGCTGCTCGTCGCGACCGCCGCAATTGCCACGACCGGTCGCGCGGCCGAACTCACGCAGGCGCGCGTCCGCCAGATCGTCACGCAGCAGGTCGCGCCCGCAATGAAGCAGTACGCGATTCCCGGCGTTGCGATCGGCGTGATCGTCGACGGCAAGCGCTACGTGTTCGACTACGGCGTGATGGCGAAGGACACCGGCAAGCCGGTGACGGCCGACACGCTGTTCGAGATCGGCTCGGTCAGCAAGACGCTGACTGCGACGCTGGCGGCCGATGCGCAGGAGGGCGGCGAGCTGTCGCTGTCCGATCCCGTCGCGCGCTACGTGCCGGCGCTGAACGGCAAGCCGGCCGGCGCGCTGACGCTGCTCGAACTCGGCACGCATACGGCCGGCGGCCTGCCGCAGCAGGTGCCGGACGCAATTCACGACGACGCGACGCTGATCGGCTATTTCGACGCATGGCGTCCGGTATCGGTGCCGGGCACGCAGCGCGTGTATTCGAACGTCGGCATCGGCACGCTCGGCTGGATCACCGCGAAGGCGATGAAGCGCGACTTCGCCGAGCTGATGGAGCGACGGCTGTTTCCGGCGCTCGGCATGACGCACACGTATATCGACGTGCCGGCCGCGCGCCGCGCCGACTACGCGCAGGGCTATACGGCCGACGGCACGCCGATCCGGATGAAGCCGGGCGGGCTGTGGCAGCCGGCGTACGGCGTGCGCACGACGGCCGCCGATCTGCTGCGCTTCGTGCAGGCGAACATGGGCGCGATCGACATTGCGCCGCGGCTGCGGCGCGCGATCGAGCGGACGCACACCGGCTACTTCCGGGCCGGTCCGCTCACGCAGGACCTGATCTGGGAGCAGTATCCGTATCCGGTCGCGCTGTCGACGCTGCTCGAAGGCAACGCGTCGAAGATGCTGTCGGACGCGGTGCCGGCCGTTGCACTGACGCCGCCGCTCGCGCCGCAGCGCAACGTCTGGATCAACAAGACCGGATCGACCAACGGTTTCAGCACGTATGTCGCGTTCGTGCCGGCGAAGCGGATCGGTTTCGTGATGCTCGCCAATCGCCGCGTGCCGAACGAAGTCCGCGTCGAGATCGCGTACCGGATACTGGCGTCGCTCGGCGGCGATCGCTAGCGCTCGCTACCTTAAGGCGCACACGCGTGCTGCTGCACGCGCCATGCCGTCGAACGCAGCGCTCAACCTTGCGCGGCGACGACCGCGATCTCGACCAGCAGATGCGGCGCCGCGAGCTTTGCCTCGACGGTCGCGCGTGCCGGTGCATGACCTGCCGGCACCCACGCGTCCCACACCTCGTTCATGCCGGCGAAATCGCGCGCGATGTCGGCGAGCCAGACCTGCGCGGACACGAGCCGCGTCTTGTCGATGCCGGCCTGTTCGAGAAAGCCGTCGATCTTCTCGAGGACCTTCGCGGTCTGCACCTTGACGTCGGGCGACGGATCGGCGGACGTCTGGCCGCCGATGAAGACGAGGCCGGCGGCCTTGACGACGCGGCTCATGCGCGCATTGGTTTCGATGCGAACGATTTCGGACATGATGACAAACGCTCCTTCGCCATGACGGCAGGTGGAAAGATTCAGTGAGTCGCAGGCGCCGCGCCACGTACGTGCGCGAAGCGATCGATCGCGAATGCGTCGAGCGCCACGGACGGCGTGCCGTCGAGCATCAGTTCGGCGACGACCTGCCCGCAGCCGGGGCCGAGCTGGAAGCCGCTGCCGCAATAGCCGAACGAGTAGTAGAGATCGTCGGCCGTGCGGCTCGCGGAGATCACCGGCAGCGCATCGTCGGTGAATGCCTCGACACCGGCCCACGCGCGGTTGATGCCGAGATCGCGCAGATGCGGAAACAGATCGACGACGGTGCGCGCGCTGCGCGCGAGCCGCATGAAGTCGACTTCGCCGTGCCGCGCCTGCAGATCCGCATGGCCGATCAGCTTGCCGCCGATCACGACCGTGCCGTTGTCGAACTGCTTGAACGACAGCGGCCGCCCGGTCGCGCCGAGCGTCGCGCGGCAAAACGGCGCGACGCGCTGCGTGACCATCAGCATCAGTCCTTCCGCATGCAGCGGCACCGGTTCGCCGGCCGCGCGCGCGAATTCGCCCGACCACGCACCGGCCGCGATCAGCAGTTTGCGGGCCGCGAACGCGCCGCGCGGCGACTGCGCGATCCAGCGCGTGCCGCGCCGCTCGAGATGCGTGACCGGCGTGCGTTCATGAAAGCGCGCGCCGTGTCGCTGCGCGGCGATCCGGAACGCGGCGGTCGTGCGAAACGGCAGCGCGTAGCCGTCGCGCTCGACCCAGATGCCGCCCGTCACGTGCGGCGCGAGCGCGGGCTCGAGTTCGCGCACGCGCGCGCGGTCGATCAGCGTTTCGTGCGTGTAGCCGTGCGCTTCGAGCAGCGCGACGCGCGCACGGCATTCGTCGAGCTCCGCCTCGGTTTCGGCGATCTTCAGCTGGCCGGACGGCACGAACCCGCCCGTATCGCCGATCAGATCGGGCAGCGTGTGCCACAGCTCGCGCGACAGCAGCGCAAGCGGAATCTCCTTGAGCGGCCGGCCGAGCGTACGCACGCCGCCGGCGTTGACGCCCGACGCATGGCGCGCGACGTAGTCGGCCTCGAGCACGATCACGCGCGCGCCGCGCCGCGCGAGCTGCCACGCGCTGCTCGTGCCGTGCAGGCCGCCGCCGATCACGATCGCATCGGCTTCGTCGCGTATCGCCTCGTGTGTGCCGGCCATGTCACTCACCGGCCAGCTCGCCGAGCGTGATCGGCTTGATCGGCGGCCGGATCCGGTAGTAGCCGACCGTGTCGGGCGCGACGCGGCGCGCATCGGCGATCACTTCGGTGACGGTCAGCCCGCACAGGCGTCCCTGGCACGGCCCCATTCCGCAACGGCCGAACGATTTCGCCTGGTTCGGGCCGACGCAGCCGAGCGCGACGAAGCCGCGCAGCTCGCCGGCCGTCACTTCCTCGCAGCGGCAGACGATCGTGTCGTCGGCGGGAATGCGGTTCGCGTCGCGCGGCCGGTACAGGCTGTCGAGGAACGGCCGGATCCGCAGCGCGCGGGAAAGCGCGTCGCGATGCGCCGCCGCTTCGCGATCGCGCGCCGCCTCGTCGAGCGCACCGAGCTGCGCGGCGACTGCGAGGGCGGCGAGCGTGCCCTGTTGCGCCGCGGCCTGTGCGCCGCCGATTCCGGCGCCGTCGCCGGCGACGAAGATGCCCGGCACGTCGAGTTCGCCCCAGGCGTCGACCTGCGGCGTAAAGCAGAGCTGCGCGTCGTCCCAGCGGTGCGCGGCGCGCAGGGCATGCGTGAACTGCGTGTTCGGAACGACGCCTTGATGCAGCAGGATCACGTCCGCCTCGATGCGGTGCGCGCGGCCCTGCGCCGTAAACGCCAGGGCGGCGGCGCGAGGCTGGCCGTCGTCGCCCGCGCGGCTCGCGATCGCGAGATCGTCGGCGCCTTCGTGGATCGGCACGTTCGCGTCGCGCAGCGCGCGCATCATCTGCAGCCCCTTGCCGAGGAACGGCCACGCGCGCAGCGCCGCGAACAGATGCTTTTTCGCGCGCCAGCGATCGGCGGGGCGCGTGGTGT